>JAAFJI010000005.1 GCA_013298045.1 Betaproteobacteria bacterium | reverse complement strand
GCTGCCCTCGTCGGCGATGCGAAGCTAAAAGCGCAGCGCCAATGTTTGAATCCATCGGCTGTCCGACTACACTTTGCAGCCGTCCGCCCGCGATATGAGCAAATTTTGAGTTTTTTTTCCCCTACCCCAACGCCGCCGGAAGACGCCTGGGACGTGCTTCGCGAGTGGCGAATGCAGCGATTTTGGCAGCGCTACCGGATCGGTCTGGCAGTTGCGCTGCACCTCATCTCGCTGGTCGTTGGCTTGGCCGGTATCGCACTCTACGTTGTCGAGCCTTCGGTTAAAGCAATTTGGATTTCGCTTGCGCTCTGGTGCTTTGGCGTGCCGATCGCGGCTCTCGGCTATGTGCGGAAAATGGATCGGATGGCGGCACAGGTTCCAGTCACGCCAGCAGCGAAAAATCCTACGACAACGGTAGATATCAGCAGCGTCGAGCGCCGCTGAGCAGGCGTCTATTTTTGTCGCCGCTGCAGCACTCGTCTTGCAGCGAAGAAGTTGTATGAAAAACCGACCGCGGCACCCGCAGCAATTGCTGCGGCGACGTGCCAGGCTGAGTCGCCGCCAAGGTAGAGGCCGACCGTCGATACGGCGAAATTGAGCAGGCTGCCGACCGACTGCGTCGCCGCGTACCGCGCCCATTCGGAAACGCTCGCCCTCGCCCGCGCACTGAAAGTGAACGCGCGATTGAAAAAGTACGTGGTCGTTATACCGACGAGCAAACCAAAAATCCTCGCGAGCGCACCGGGCACACCTAGCGCGAGGCAGCCTACAACCGTCGCGAAATCCAGCCCCAATGCGATGACCGCGCCGATCAGGTAGCGCGCCATTTGCACACTGGTGCGCGCCTCGCTCACCGAACCACCGCTATAGACATTCGAACGCCCGAGTATTAGAGCCACGGCTCGACCGCGCTTGGTGAAAATTTTGTTTGCAACTGCGTCCAAGCCCGCAGACTGTAGCCGCTAGTTTACGTTCACGTAAACTCCCGGCTCAAGAATTCAAAACGTTTTTTGGAGAGCGTGTGAAAGTCCTCGTTCCTGTAAAGCGCGTTGTCGATTACAACGTGAAAGTCCGCGTCAAAGCCGATAACTCCGGTGTTGACATCGCCAACGTGAAAATGTCGATGAACCCGTTTTGCGAAATCGCTGTCGAAGAAGCGGTGCGCCTTAAAGAAAAGGGTGCGGTTACGGAAATTGTTGCCGTTTCGGCGGGCGTTGCCCAATGTCAAGAAACGCTGCGCAACGCGATGGCAATCGGTGCCGATCGGGGCATCTTGATCGAGACCGACGTCGAGTTGCAACCGCTTGCGGTCGCGAAGCTCTTGAAGGCTGTGGTCGACAGAGAACAACCCCAACTCGTGATCCTTGGTAAACAAGCGATCGACGACGACGCAAATCAAACAGGACAAATGCTCGCTGCCCTATTAAATTGGGGTCAGGCGACGTTTGCGTCGAAAGTTGAGATTGAAGGTAATGCAGCTAAAGTTACCTGCGAAGTTGACGGCGGGCTAGAAACCGTATCTGTGAAGCTTCCTGCGATCATCACGACCGATCTTCGCCTGAACGAGCCACGCTACGCAACCTTGCCAAACATCATGAAGGCGAAGAAAAAGCAGCTTGATACGTTCAAACCTGCGGACTTGGGTGTCGACGTGACGCCGCGTTTGACTACGCTTAAAGTCGAAGAGCCTCCGAAGCGCAAAGGTGGCGTGAAAGTCGCCGACGTTGCGGCGCTCATCGATAAATTGAAGAACGAAGCGAAGGTCATCTAACTATGGCAAACCTTGTTATTGCCGAGCACGATCACGGCTCGCTCAAAGCGGCAACGCTAAACGTGATTACTGCGGCGACCGCGATCGGTGGCGACGTCCACGTGCTCGTCGTCGGCCACAACGCAAAAGCCGCCGCTGACGCCGCCGCACAGGTCGCGGGTGTCTCGAAAGTGTTGCTCGCCGACGGCGCGGCGCACGCGCATCAATTGCCCGAGAACACAGCTTCGCAGGTCGTCGCAGTCGCCGGCGGGTACACACACATCCTTGCACCTGCAACGCCACACGGCAAGGCCGTCGCGCCACGCGTCGCAGCCCTGCTCGACAAAGCGCAAATCAGCGACATCATGAAAGTGATCGATGCTGACACGTTCATGCGTCCGATATACGCGGGCAATGCCTATGCCACGGTCAAATCGAGTGACAGTGTGAAGGTGATCACTGTCCGCGGTACAGCGTTTGCAGCCGCCGCGCAGAGCGGCGGAAGCGGCGCGGTGGAAACGATCGCTGCGCTGGGCGACGGCGGCCTCTCATCGTTCGTCTCCGCCGAAATTGTGAAGCTCGAACGCCCTGAACTTACTGCCGCGAAGATCATCGTCTCGGGCGGTCGCGGTTTGGGCTCGGGCGAGAAGTATCGCGAGGTGTTGACGCCGCTCGCCGACAAGCTGGGTGCTGCGATGGGTGCAAGTCGCGCTGCGGTAGACGCCGGCTATGTGCCCAACGACTATCAAGTCGGCCAAACCGGAAAAATTGTTGCGCCGGAGCTCTACATCGCCATCGGCATGTCCGGGGCGATTCAGCACCTCGCCGGAATGAAAGACAGCAAGGTTATCGTTGCGATCAACAAAGACCCCGACGCGCCGATTTTTAGCGTTGCGGATTACGGGTTGGTTGCTGACTTGTTTGACGCGGTGCCGGAACTTACCGCGAAGCTGTAGTCCACTGCGTGGAGGACGAACGCGCTGCGCGCTAGACGAGTGACGAATGACGCAAAGCAGAGTCGCGTTCCCTCCTCCATCCACGGTTATCGTCACTCGTCATTGGTCATTCGTCCTTTTTTGCGAAGCATGAGCAAATACAACGCCCCCCTCAAAGAATTCCAGTTCCTTCTCGAAACGGTCGCGCCGATTGAAAATCTCGCAACGACCTCGCACTTCGCCGACGCAACGGCCGATACCGTGCACGCGATCCTTGAGGAATCCTCGAAGTTCGCCACCGAAGTTCTCGATCCGCTCAACTGGAGCGGCGATCGCGAGGGTGCGAAGCGGCACGACGACGCGAGCGTGACCACGCCAAAGGGCTTCAAAACCGCGTACGACGCCTATCGCGCGATGGGTGGAATGGGTTTGCCGATGCCGCAGGAATTCGGCGGGCTGGGGTTGCCACGTTCGGTGGTAACGCTCACCGACGAGATGCTGCACTCCTCGAACATGAGTTTCGGCCTGATGCCAATGCTCACGCAAGGCGCGATTGAAGCGATGCTGCTCGCGGGCAGTGACGACATCAAGAGCACATTCGCCGAGAAGATGATCTCGGGCGAATGGGCCGGCACGATGAATTTGACCGAGCCGCAGGCCGGCTCCGACCTTGCGCTCGTCAAAACGCGCGCGGAACGCGTCAGCGACGGCAGCTACAAAATCTTCGGCACCAAGATTTTCATCACCTATGGTGAACACGATTGGACGGAGAACATCGTCCATCTCGTGCTCGCGCGTACGCCTGACGCACCCGAAGGCGTGAAAGGCATTTCGCTTTTCGTCGTGCCAAAGTTTTTGGTCAACAAAGACGGCTCGCTCGGCGCGCGCAACGATGCGTATTGCGTGTCGATTGAACACAAGCTTGGCATTCACGGTTCGCCAACGGCAGTGATGCAGTATGGCGACAAAGGCGGTGCGATTGGTTACTTGGTCGGCGAGGAAAATCGCGGCCTTGAATACATGTTCATCATGATGAACTTGGCGCGTTTCGGCGTCGGTTTGCAAGGTATCGGGATCGCCGAGCGTGCCTACCAGCGCGCGGTCGCGTTCGCCCGTGAGCGTGTGCAATCGCGTGATGTTGGTGCGCCAAAGAACCCGTCGGTACCGATCATTCGTCATCCCGATATTCGCCGCATGCTGCTGCGCATGCGTTCGCAAACGGAAGCCGCGCGCGCGCTCGCGATGGCTACTGCGTACGCAATGGATTTGGTCGATTCGACCGATGACACCGAAGTGAAGAAAGTCAATCAAGCCTTCGTCGATCTGATGATTCCAATCGTCAAAGGCTGGTCTACCGAAATGTCGCTCGAAGTCACTTCGCTTGGCGTACAAGTGCACGGCGGCATGGGCTTTGTCGAAGAAACAGGAGCCGCGCAACACATGCGCGACGCACGCATCACAACGATCTATGAGGGCACGACCGCGATTCAAGCGAACGACCTAATCGGTCGCAAAATGGCGCGCGAAGGCGGCGTCACCGCGAAGAATCTCATCAATGCGATGCGCGTGTTTGCCGATAGTCTTGATGGCGAATCGCACGTTCATCTCAAAGTCGCACAAAAACGTTTGCGTGATGGAACCGACGCAATGGCGCGTGCGGTTGAATTCAATCTCGCCAACTTCAACGGCAACGTGCGCGCCTGCTTCGCGGGGAGCGTGCCGATGGTCAAACTCTTCGGCATCGTCTGCGGCGCGTGGGCGCTCGCACGCGTAGGCATGCAAGCCGCTCATCGCAGCGCTGCAAATCACGCAGACAAAGCGTTCTACGAAGCGAAACTTGCAACGCTGCGCTTCTACGTCGACACCATCATTCCGGAGGCGATTGCAGCGGCAGACACGATTGTGAACGGGGCGGAAGGCACGATGGCGCTGGAAGAAGCGGCGTTTTAAGCAATTCTATGGACGCAGTTTCCGTCGATGATGCCAGAGCGAGGCGACGCGTCGCTAAGGCATCAGTACCACCTTCGCGGCGGGCTGTGTCCCGGTATCGAGATCAGCGAACGCCCTGGCACCATCTGAAAGTGGCATCGTTGCGACCCATGACAGATCGCCAAAAGCGCCCTCGTTCAATAGCTTTACCGTAGCTCGCAAATCGGCTGTGGAATAGGTGTAGGTTCCCATCAACGTGATCTCGGCGAGCGTGAGTTTGCGCATGTCAATTTCACTCGCCCAATCCTGCAAACCGATGTGCATGACCACTCCGCCAGGCTTAACCGCTTTGATTGCATTGACGCGCGTAATCTTCGATCCGACCGCGTCGATAACATAGTCGAATCCGTTTTCTTCCGTCTCATCAGTTCGCGGGTCGATCGTGTCCGCTCGCGCATGTGTTCGAACTGATTCGCGTCTTAGCGGATTGGTTTCGGCGACGACGATTTCCCGACAACCATAGTTTTTCAGTAGCAACGTAGCGAGCATGCCGATGGCCCCGCCACCGATGACAAGCGTTCGCGCTTCAGGCAGCGGACGAGCCAGCGCCTTCATGCTCATATTGATGGCATGCAGCGCAGTGGCCGCCGGTTCAGTCAACGCCGCGTGAATCGGCGACATCGTCTGCGGCATGTCGATCAATGAGGCAGCAGGAATCGACATGAACTCAGCGAATGCGCCCGGGCGGGTCATGCCGACCATGGTTCGGTTGCTACAGAGGTTGTTGCGACCTTGTACGCAGTAGTCGCAAATACCGCACGTAATGAGCGGATTGCCTGTAACGCGCACGCCGGTTGCATAGCGCGGCGAGCCGCTTGCCACGATGGTTCCGCAAAACTCATGCCCGAGTACTAGTCCCGGTTTACGACGCGGATCGTGACCGTGGTAGGCATGCATATCGGAGCCGCAAATGCCAACAGCGTCGATCTTTAGTACAACCTCACCCAATTCCAAAGCAGGCGTTGGGCGATCCTGCAATTGCACTTCATTCGGTTGGGTGTAGACGAGCGCTTTCATAATTCTCCACTGGCAGCAGTATGCTCAATTGCCACGCGCATGCGCGCAACCATTTCATGAATCTCTTCGGTTGTCGAAACAAACGGTGGTGCCAAAATCAACGTATCGCCAGGTGCCCTCGTGAGTAGCCCGCAATCGAACGCTGCGGCCTGCGCCGCGGCGCCTCTGCGCCCAACTGCGTCGGTATACGGTGAAAGCTCTACACCCGCAGCGAGTCCGATGTTTCGCACGCTCACTACGCCCGGCGCGCTCGCGAGCGAATGCACAGCATCCTGGAAAGAGGTCGCTAGCGAGTTGACGCGATCCAACAGCTTTTCCTCCTCAATCACGTCAAGCATCGCGAGCCCGGCCGCGCACGAGAGCGGATGCCCGGAACAAGTGTAGCCATGCATGAACTCGGCGACGTGCGTGGGACCGCGCATGATCGCATCGTGAATTTCGCGGCGAACGATCACGCCACCGAGTGGCGCAGCTCCGTTGCTGATCGTTTTCGCAAAGACAATCATGTCGGGCACGACATCGAACGCTTGTGCGGCAAACATCGACCCAAGACGACCAAATCCGGTGATCACTTCATCGAACACAAGCAAGAGCCCGTAATGATCGCAGATCTCGCGAAGGCGTTTCAGGTAGCCTTTCGGAGGCACCAACACTCCGGTTGACCCCGCGACCGGTTCAACAAAAACCGAAGCGATATTGCTTGCATCGTGTAACGCGATGATGCGCTGCTCCAGTTCGTCGGCAAAATCCGCGCCCGATTCAGGTTGCCCCTTCACAAACGCCTGAGTCGCGGGATCCCACGTCGCTCGCAAATGATCGGTACGCAACATCGCGTTGCCAAATGCACGCCGGTTAGCCTGCATGCCGCCTATCGATATGCCGCCGAATCCGACGCCGTGAAAGCCGCGCTCCCGCCCCACAAACAGTTGACGTTGCCCCTCGCCGCGTGAGCGCCAGTACGCGAGCGCGATCTTGATCGCACTGTCACACGCCTCGGAACCGCTGTTTACCAGGAACACTCGATCCAATCTAGGTGGCGCGAGCGCGCCGATGCGTTCGGCGAGTTCAAACGCGCCCGGATGCCCGACTTGAAAGTTAGACGCAAAGTCGAGCGTATCAATTTGCTGCTTCATAGCAGCAGAAATCTTTGGATGTGCGTGCCCAGCCCCGACACACCAAAGCCCCGACGTGCCATCGAGAATTTCGCGTCCATTTGGCGTGCGATAGCGCACGCCGCTCGCGCTTGCAACCATTCGCGGGGTTGTTTTGAATTGCCGATTCGGTGTGAATGGCATCCAAAACGCATCGATGCCAGAGTTCGTCGTCATCCTATTACCTCGCCGTAAATCCGCCATCTACCATAAGCGTCTGCCCTGTAATGTAGGCACTTGCGTCGCTCGCAAAGAACACGGTGACACCTGCAAGATCGGCGAGCTCGCCATTGCGTCCGATACAGGTTTGGGCCGCATTCGCATGCGAACGGTGGGGGTCTGAAAAGACTGGCGCGGTCAGTGCGGTTGGAAAGAATCCGGGACCGATGGCGTTGCAAGTGATGCCATAGCGCGACCACGCCTGCGCGATCGCGCGGGTAAGCTGCACGACGCCGCCCTTTCCCGCGCCGTAGGGCGCGCTGTTGTCGAAGGCACGGAAACTCTGCAATGAGGCGATGTTGATGATCCTTCCCCAACCGCGCTCTTTCATGCCCGGAGCCAGCGCTTGAGTGAGAAAGAACGGCGCGGTGAGATGAAGGTTAATCTGCGTCTGCCAGGATTCCGGTGTGATTTCGAAGAACGACTCACGCAGGTTTACACCGGCCGCATTTATGAGAATGTCAATGTCGTGGCGAGCGACGACAGCGTTAGCGCCAGCGCGGCTTGCCTCGATCAAGGCGAGATCGCAAACCTCGAAATCAACGCGAATGCCAGCCTCACGCATTCGGATTGCAACCGTTTCAAGTGCTTCTTTCCGTCTTGCCATCAATACGATGGATGCGCCCGCCTGCCCGAGCGCCCAAGCCATCGCCTCACCAATTCCAGAGTTCCCGCCGGTGACCAGCGCCGTTCGTCCCGCGAGATCGAAGAGTTTCGCGCTAAACACAATCGCTAAACCGCGACGGGCTCGCCGAGATCGAATTCCTCGTTGGGAAAGTACTTTGCGAGTCGGTCATCCGCCGTGCGCGCATGTGCTTCCATTCCCTCTAGCCGAGAAATGCGCGCAGTCGCTAAACCGATGTCTCGAGCCGCCGCTCGATCCATCTTCTGCCAGGTTAGCGTCTTCATGAATTTGTGTACCGACAAGCCGCCCGAATAACGAGACGCACCTTTCGTCGGTAAAACATGGTTCGGACCACTTGCTTTGTCGCCGTAAGCCACGGTCGTTTCTTCACCGAGGAAAAGCGAGCCGTAACAAGTTAAGTTTGCAAGCCACCAGTCCAGATCTTTCGCATGTACCTCTAGATGCTCGGAGGCATATTTATCCGAAACCGCCGCCATCTCTTCACGGCTGTCGCACACAATGACTTCACCGTAATCGCGCCATGCGCTTCCGGCAGCGTCGCGCGCAGTGGGAGGCAATGCATCGATCAATGCCGGAACCTGTTTCATCACGCTCTCCGCCAACGCCCGACTCGTCGTAAACAACCACGCAGGCGATTCATGCCCATGTTCGGCCTGACCGACAAGATCGCTTGCAACGATGGCGGGATCGGCGGTCTCATCTGCAATTACCGCGACCTCCGAAGGTCCAGCAAAGACATCGATGCCGACGGTGCCGAACAGACTGCGTTTTGCTTCGGCGACGAACTTGTTGCCGGGCCCCACGATAACGTCTGCCGAGCGCCCGGTAAAGAGCCCATAGGCCATTGAAGCGATCGCCTGAACGCCCCCCAACGTCATGATCACGTCGGCTCCCGCCTTATTGAACGCGTACATCAAATAGGGGTGCATCGGGCCGCCACGGAACGGTCCAGAACAGGCGATGATCGTTTTGACACCCGCCGCTTTGGCAGTCGCAACCCCCATATACGCAGATGCGATATGCGCGTAGCGACCGGCAGGTGCGTAACAACCAGCAACATTCACCGGGAGCACGCGTTGACCAGCAACAACACCAGGATGCAGCTCGACTTGCATCTCGCGAAGCGACTGCCGCTGTGCATGCGCGAAATCCGACACTTGCTTAATCGCGAAATCGATGTCGGCCTTGACTTGCGCCGGAACCCGCATCGCGTTCTCCGCGATTTCACTTGCGCTAACGATGATCTCGCCATTCCACTTATCGAGGTCGCGAGCGTACTTTCGCACCGCTGTCTCCCCGTTTTGTTGAATTTCCAGCAACATTTCGCTGACAACGCGCTGCGCGGTCGCAGTCTCGGTCTCGGGCGTCTTGTCGGCTTTCTTGAGATAGGTCACGGACATTACTAAATCTCCAATACAAAGGATGCGTCTCTTCCGTCTCTACTTCGTTGAATTCGCAAATTCGCGGAGTTTCGGGTCTGCGTTGACAAGCTTCATGAATTCGTCGGTGACGAAATCGGAGACTTTTGGGGCTTGTGGTACGGCACCGGTCTCGCGCATGAAGTTCGCCAATTCGTTGAACCAACCGTCAACCTGCGAATTACCGTCCGCGCCCTTGCGCTCCATCATCTTGAGCTGCTGGGCAAGATTGAACGTGGGGCGAGTTTCAAATTCTTTATTCATGGCTGCGTCGCTGAGAGAAACACCACCTTTTGCGTAGAAGTCTTTCATCATCTTGATTGATTCGCCGCGATTCGCATTCATCCAGCTCCACGCGCGGAGATAAACCGCGAGAAACTTGGCGACGTTTTGCGGATTCTCTTTAGCGTAGTCGCCACGCGCAATGAGCGCGCCGGGTACGGTTGCACCGCCGTCCTTGCCAGTACAAAGAATCTTTGCACCTGACTTTTCTTCGACTGTGTACGTATTGGGTGCCCACATTCCCGCCCAATCGGTGTTGTTCGAAGAAATAGCCGAGATGATCTCTGCCTGAGCCATGTTCTTCATCACCACGTCGGACTTCTTCAGGCCATATTTTTTCAGGCACGATTGAACGGCGAAGTCGGCAGTCGAGTTCTGGGTCAACGTAATGGTTTTTCCGCGCAAGGCGTTCGCCGGATTCGCTGCGAACTCCGCAGCGGCCTTAGCACTTCCAACCAGTGCGTTTCCGGCAGACTCATCGTTTGTAATACCAATGGTTTTGATACCGAAGCGAACGTGTCCTAACACCGCGGGAACTGAGCCAGTTCCGCCGACGTCCCACGACTTCGCAGCAGACGCTGCGATTTGTGGAACACCGGCCGGAAACGAACTGAACTCAGGCGCAAGCCCCGCTTCTTTCCACCAGCCTTTTTCAGTGGCTACGTGAAAAGGAAGCGCCCAATAGAGAGACGGCTGCAGACTCACTTTGATGGGCGCGAGTGTCTGCGCATTCGCATGTTGCAGGCTCACGAAACTAACGGCGGCGGCAAGTATTGTGGAAGCCAAAATCTTTCTCATATGACGGGTCTCCTTTGGTGTGTGAATTAATGATCGCCCGCGTGCTCTTCGCGCAGTGATTTCCAAATCCTGCTGCGCAAATGAACAAACGAGGCGAGATCCATAACATCTTCTATCTTTTGGTGTTGATCCCAGTTTTCTGTTTCGCGTACCGACTTTATGTCGAGAATTTCTTTCACTTTACCGGGTCGGCTCGTCATGATCACCACTCGATCGGCGAGATAAACCGCCTCTTCCACCGCATGGGTAATGAACAGCACCGTTCGAGGGTTCTTACGAGCTAGTTTGACGAGTTCTTCTTGCATCACAACCCGCGTTTGCGCATCCAGCGCGCCAAACGGCTCGTCCATGAGGAGCGCCTCGGGGTCGAGCGCGTAGGCTCTGGCGATGGCGACGCGCTGCTGCATGCCGCCCGAGAGTTGATGGGGGAAAGCGCTTTCATATCCTTTTAGATTCATGAGCCCGATGTAGTGCGCGATGATCTTTTGGCGCTCAGTTTCCGGAAGCCCTTTCGCGCGCAATCCGAAATCGATGTTTTCGTGCACGCTCTTCCACGGAAACAAGGCAAACTGTTGAAACACAACTGCGCGATCGGGTCCCGGCTCGATAACCTGCTTACCCGACACGCTCACGGTTCCAGTGCTCGGGAATTCAAGCCCTGCTGCCATACGCATGCACGTCGTTTTTCCGCATCCCGACGGACCGACAATGGCAACGAACTCTTTATCAGCAACCGTGAGATTGATCCTGTCCAAGATCAACAAGTCTTTACCATCACGACGAAAAGTGCGGCAAACGTCTTTGAATTCGATAGCGCTCATGATCGATGGATATCTTTAGTTCTCTTGTCGATGGCGAAGCAGGCGTGCTTCAAGCTTCCGGAGCGCGACGTCGATTGCGACACCGACTGCGCCAATCGCAATCATGCCCGCCATCACGATGTCTGTGGCAATCGCGCTCTGCCCTTTCACAATCATGTAGCCCATACCACTGTTGGCAACAATGAGCTCGGCACCGACTAACGACATCCAACCAAGTCCTGCTCCGATCCGCAGACCGGCGATGATCGAGGGAACCGCTGCTGGAAAGAGCACTTCGGTGATCGTTCGATAGCTTCCGATGCCGAGCATGGCTGCTGCCTCAAGATACTTCACCTCAACGCTCTTAGCGCCGCGATACGAATTGATTAGGCACGGCGGGAAGGCTCCAGCGAAGATGATCAGCGTTGGTCCGCCGATACCCGTGCCAAACCAAAGCGCCGCAAACGGCACCCACGCAACCGGCGCGATAAAGCGAAGCGAATCGAAAACGGGACTGACAACGCGATCAAGCCAGCGGAAGCGCCCCATGAGCAAACCGAGCGGCACGCCAATAACCGCCGCGAGCCCGAATCCCATGGCGTAGCGTTTAAGGCTAGCGAGCAGGTGCTCCGGCAAGATGGCCCCAGCAAACGGCTGCCCACAAAGCTGCACGAGCTTCGATGCGACCTCGTGCGGCATGGGCAGAAACTTTGCAGGGGCAAACTGAAAAAACGCGGCCAGATACCAGACGCAGAAAAAGCCAAGCGTCCCAACGCAGGTGAGCGCGAAACGTTCGCGATCGGTCATCGGTCGTGCGAGACTCATTGCAGCGCTCTTTCGTGCCGCCACGGCATCGCGCGGGCTTCGACCTGTCCGAGCAACCACGTCGTAGTTGCCCCGCAAATCCCGACAAAAATCATCGCGACCATAATCATCGCCGGATAAATGTCTTGCGCGGCTTGATTCAAAATGCTTCCAAGACCGTAGAGTGCCCCGATCAATTCAGCGGCAACCAGCGTGGTCCAACTCGCTTGTAGCGATAGGCGAAGTCCAGTAAAGATCATCGGCAAGCTGCCTGGCACAAGCACCTCGCGGACAAAGCTAAATCGACGAATACCCAGCATGCGAGCGGCTTCAAGCACAGGTTTGTCGATGTTGCGCACGCCGGTGTAGCTATTGATAACTGAAGGGACGAAAGCCGCGACAAAGATCACCAAAATTTTCGCAGCATCACCGAGCCCGAGCCAAACGATCGCAAGTGGAATCCACGCAAGCGGCGGAATGGGTCGCAGCAATAGAAAAGTTGGATTGATGAGCGCTTCTGCACGTCGCGAGTGTCCCATCCAGAGGCCAAGTGGTACCCCGACGCACACGGCAACCGTAAAGCCCATCGCAACTAACTTCAAGCTGTGTAGAACGTGTTGGTGAAGGCGACCGTTGCCATAACCATCCGTCGCGATTGCGACGAACGACTGCCACACTTCAAGCGGCTGCGGCAGACGTGCGGGGCCGACCAATCCAGTGATCGTAGTGGCGACGTACCAAAGCACAATCATCGCCGCGAGCACGAGCAGCACCGTCGAGAGCCGACTGCCCACAAACATGCGTCGATTGCCTGCAACATCACTCATTGAGTTCTACGGTTCGAATGCAATAAAAATGTAAGCGCTTTCATTTATTCTTGGGTATGCTGTCGGCTTTGTCAAGCGCAGTATCGATATAGCGCGAGCGATTGGATTGCTGCACCGCAACTCAACCACTCAGTTCGCGACGCGTAAAACTACAGACGGATATGGGCACCAGCGCAACACGTATTCAGCCTCGCGTACGCATCGAAGACGTCGCCCTGGCAGCGGGCGTATCGACCGCCACCGTGTCACGAGCCTTATCGCACCCGCATTTGGTCAAGGCGACCCGGAGAGAAAGCGTACTGCGTGCGATCAAGGAACTCGGCTATGTGCCGGACTCTGCGGCGAGGGCACTCGCGTCGGGTCGAACGCACACCATTGGCTGCGTCGTGCCGTCTATTGACCATGCGATTTTTGCGAAAAGCACACAGTCCCTGCAACTGGCGCTACACGACGTCGGCTACCAACTGCTCTTGGCAAGTCACGACTATGACGTTCAACGCGAACATCGCGCCGTGCTCACCATGCAACAGCGCGGTGTCGACGCATTGGTGCTAGTCGGCACCGATCACGCGGCGGCGACCTGGCGTGCAATTCGCACCTGGGGGAAGCCAGCGTTCCTCACATGGTCGTGCGATCCGCGTCTGCCGTCGGTGGGATTTGACAATCGAGCGGTCGGTCGCACCGTTGCAGAGCACCTGCTCGGGCTCGGTCACCGCCGTTTTGGGGTAATTTCTGGATTTCAGAAGAACAATGATCGCGCGCGTGGTCGCATCGAAGGGGTCGCCGCCGCACTGGGGAGCAGCGGTCTCACGCTTAAGCCACAGCAGATCACCGAACAGCCGTTTAGCTTAGCTGGGGGTCGCCTCGGCCTGCGCGCCCTTTTGGGCAGCCGAGTGCTGCCGACGGCGATCATTTGCGGCAACGATCTTTTGGCAACCGGTGCGCTTCTTGAGGCGCAACGCTCTGGCATCAACGTACCGGGCGAACTCTCGATCTGCGGCGTCGACGATCAGGAGTGGGCGCAAGAGCTCAATCCAGCATTAACCACTGTCGGCCTACCCACGCGCGAGCTGGGTCGGGTTACCGCCGGGCATATCGTCCGCGCATTGACCGAGCATCCGTTCGAACACCAGCTGTTGCTCGCGTTTGAGTTGATCGTTCGCGGCAGCACCGCGAAAGCGCCGACTACGCGAAACGCTAGATAGCGCGCTGCGGCGCGGTGCGTTTCCGGCGCGCATCACGACTACACGCTTGGCAATTGCGCCGCCGTAGACGCTACGATACAAATTCACCATCCCTGGCAAATGTGCCAATTCCGCGAGACACTGCTACCCTATGCTCACCCTTCACTACTACCCCAGCAACGCATCAATCACGCCGCACATCCTGCTTGAGGAGATGGGCGTTGCATTCGAATTGAAGCTTGTCGACCGCACGCAGGACGCGCACAAATCGGCAGCGTACTTAAAACTCAATCCGAACGGTTTGATTCCTGTGTTGATCGACGATGACTACGCTCCCCCGCTTGTACTCTATGAAACGGCAGCGATTTGTCTCTATCTCGCAGACAAATTTCCCGAAAAGAATCTAGCACCTCGAGTTGGAACAGTTGAGCGTGCGCAGTTCTACAAGTGGCTCATCTGGCTCAGCAACACGTTGCAGCCTGCGTTGATCACGTATTTCTACCCAGATCGCTACGTGAACGCTCGCAATGCCGCAGACGCAACCTCGGCCGCGGCGCAAGTGAAAGCGTCCGCCCAGCAACGCATCTGCGCAATGCTCAAACAGCTCGACGACCAGCTCGAAACGAGCGCTGCCCAAGGCGGCGAATGGCTCCTCGGACGACAGTTCAGCGTCGTAGACATCTACGCCTTCATGCTTGGGCGTTGGACGCGCGTCTTCGAGGGCGCACCACCTGCGACACAAAAAGCGAGTAATGCCGAAGCCTGGGCGCATCTCGCGCCGTTCATGCATCGCGTGCTCGCGCGTGGCGCTGTACAACGCGTCGTAGCGAAAGAAGCGCTAAAACTGCCGTATATCTGATTAAAAAAATCATACCATGCCCTATTTTATTTGAGCTTACTCTAATAAATTTATACAATCACTAAATTACTTTATCTGCGTTTAAGCCTTATTTAAATGGGCTATAGGACTCGAAGTTTTTAGCAGTCACGCGGTTCCGATTATTTGTCCGTTCGCAGCACCCGCCCGCCGATTCTGCGCTAGCCAATCGGTGGGCACGCTGATAGAGTCGCACCATGACGTCTTCGCAAACCGCGAGCACACCGCTCGCAGCAGACTCGTCGCTCGCGGCGCTGGCGGCGAGCACCTATCAAGAACTACGGCGGATCGCCCAAATCCACTTCAGCGCCGAGCGCTCCGATCACACGTTGCAGCGGACGGCGCTGATCAATGAGGCGTACCTGCGACTCGCGCAGGGCGAGAGCCAGCGGCCCACTGATCACCCGAGCTTTCTGCGGCTCGCCTCACGCGTCATGCGCAACATTTTGGTGGATCACGCCCGCACAAAAGCGGCGACAAAACGCGGCGGCGACGTCGAGATCGTGAGCCTGGATCGAACCATCGCCCACTACGGCACACAGTGCCTCGCCGATCTAATCCCCGGCGAGTCCTCCGAAACGACCCGCATGCTGGCACTCGAGCTCGACTTCATTGCACTCGACCAAGCGATCGAAAAGCTCGCGCGGCTGAGTGTGCGCCAATCGCAAGTGGTAGACCTGAAGTTCTTCGGTCAACAGTCGATCGAGGAAATCGCCACTACGCTCAACACCTCGATTGCTACGGTCAAGCGCGACTGGGCGGTGGCTCGATTGTTTCTGTTGCGCGAGCTCCGGGCTGAGCCAAATCCCTGACCGCTACGCCTTATTTCTGGTCCGTCAAGATTCACGACGGCGATTTGTGAACGACGATTTTTTCTTCACAATGGCGACCGAGACACAAGGGCAGCGCTGAGTTATTCAGGAAGACTGTCGCAAGATTCGCAACACTCGACACGTGTGGAGCAGCCATGAGCAACGACAACATCGACGTATCGCAACGCTGGGAGCGGATCGGCGAGATCATCGCGGCCGCGCTCGATATCGCCGATCCGGTCAAGCGCGAGTCGCTCGTCCGCCAGGAGTGCGGCGACGACACGTCGACTTATCGAGAAATTGTGTCGCTGCTCGCTGCCGACAGGGCCGACGGAGATCTGCTGAGCGACGCAGCGATGGTCTCAGCACTGCGAGCCGGCGCCGCGGCGGTCGCTGACGCACCCACGACGCGAGTACAGCATTCCGAGTGGATCGGCCATCGGCTTGGTGCCTACGAGATCGTACGGGAGATTGCGACCGGCGGTATGGGCTCGGTGTTCGCTGCAAAACGGGTGGATACCCAGTACGAAGCGCAAGTGGCAATCAAGATTGTTCGCGACGATTTGAGCGCGCGAGCGCGGGAAGGCGTCGAGTCGCGGTTTCGCGCCGAACGGCAGATGCTTGCTAGTTTGAACCACCCGAACATCGCGCGGCTGATCGACGGCGGCGTCACCGAGCGCGGGCTACCCTACTTCGTCCTTGAATATGTCGATGGCGAGCCGCTGGATCGATACTGTGAGACGCATCAAGCCTCAATCGCGGAGCGACTGGCCGTGTTTCGCGATATTTGCAGCGCCGTTCATTTCGCGCATCAACGATTGATCGTGCACCGCGATTTAAAACCAAGCAATATCTTGATCGACAAAAGCGGACGGGTGAAGTTGCTCGACTTCGGAATCGCCCGCCTCGTACATCCGCCAGCGGCGGCGCTGAACATGCAAGCACCCGAGGCGACGCCGACGCTCTTTGCACTCACGCCGGCGTACGCGAGCCCGGAACAGATCAAGAACGAACCGATTACTACGGCGAGCGATGTCTACTCGCTTGGCGTAGTGCTGTATCGACTGCTCACTGGCGAGAGCCCGTACCGCGCAAAGACAACCCATCCGCTCGACATCGCGCGAGCAATCGTTGAGACCGATCCCATACGGCCCAGCGACGTGACGCGCACCGGGACGTCGGACGATCAGCGCTCGACCGTGGGCACGTCGCGATCCAATCGTGCGTTGCGCGGCGATCTCGACAATATCGTGCTCAAGGCGATGCACAAAGATCCGTCGCGACGCTACGCCTCCGCCGAACAGCTCTCAGAGGACATCGGTCGCTTCCTTGCTCATACTCCTGTCATCGCACGGCCCAACACGCTCGCCTATCGGATGCAGCGCTTTATACAGCGCAACCGATGGAGCGCGACCTTCGCGAGCGTCGCAGTCGTTGGTCTGCTCGCGGGGATCGCGGCGACCAGCCATCAGGCTGCAATCGCGCGCGACGCGCTCGCGCGCATGGAGTCGCAGCGCTTGCGTGCAGAGCGCCATTTCGCGAGCGTGCGCAGCATCGCGAAAGATACGATTTTTGCGGTTAACACGGACTTGCGAAAGATTCCCGGCACGCTCGAGGTGCGCAGCAAAACCCTGGATCGCGCGGTCCAGTATTTAAACGAACTGACACTCGACGGACAATCAGTCAGCCCGGCGCTGCTGGCGGAGGCGGGTGCGGGCTGGCGTGAGCTTGCGCACGCAACCGGCGCGCTTGAGGAGGCTGGGCTCGGACAGCTCAAAAAGTCCGTCGAGTACAGTTTCAAAGGCATTGAGTTACTCGGCAGAGCGCTTCGTGCCGAGCCGACGAACGCGGCGTTTGCCTCTCAGCTAGTACACGCGCTTCGCATCGTCGGCTCTGATCTTGGCACGGGCGGCGATCTCGACGAAAGCAAACTTTGGCTGCAACGCGCGGTCGACATTGGCGAAGTCTTTAGCGAAGCAACACCCCGGACTCAAGACGCGCGCCGACAGACCGCACTGGCTCTAACGCTCCACGTTTTTTATGTACGCGGGAGCAGCGCTGAGGACATCCGTCGTCAGGTGAACTACTCCAACCGCGCTCGCGCGCTTCTCGAAACACTGCTCGCCGAAAACATCGATCAAAAAATGCGCTCCCGCGTCGAAAGTGCGCTTGCCGACGTGCTGGGCACGCTCTCGGAACGCGCGAGCCTGCGCCCCGATGGGACAATCGACGAAGGCGTGGCGCTCGAATGGTCGGCGCGCGCGGTAGAGATCGCGACAAAAGCGTACTCGGCTGATCCGACCAACGTAACGACTGCAAATAAACTGGCGATGGCGCATCTGAACGCCGCCGTGGATCGCGTGAAGTTCAAGCGCCCTGCACAAGCCGCAGTGCACGCCAACGAATCGTTCGCCCATTTCAAGCGTCTCGCCGAGTTGTCGGGCGACCCCGCGACCCGTACGCTGCTTCTGTTTGCCACAGGCGTGCTCGTCCAAGCCGAAGCCGACTCGATCTCTCCCGTACCGGTTGAGGCGATTCGATCGAAGGTTCAATTCGCGCAGTCGATCGCCGAGCAGTTACCGGATGACATGAAGACCTCGATCAACGTGCTGCGTTCGGTATCGGTATTGCACGGCATGGACGCGCAGCTCTTTGCGATCGAAGCGCAACTACCCACCAATTCGTCGGCTGCCCGGGCGCGACTGTGCCGGCAATCGGTCGAGGCGTACTCGCTCGCTGCGTCGCAACGCGGACGGCTTGATGAATTCGATGGCAAAGCGGCCGTCGATCGCGGACTCCGCGATATCGTGGAAAAAATCGCTTTTTGCCGCGCATTGGTACCTACGTTTCCGTAGCGTTAATTCTTCAGCGTCGCTCACCCGATTCGGAGTCGACCGAAAACGCACTTGCAATACTGCAATTACAGTAATATAGTTACAGCATGACGCGACTGCTCATTCTATGGCTCCTCTCGGAGCAGCCACTACACGGCTACAGGATCAAGCGAATCCTTGAAGACGATTCCTACCGTTTCTGGTTTTCCGTCGAGTTCACATCCATTTATTCGGCGCTTCGCACCCTGGTGAAACTCGAATACGTCATCGAAACCGGATATGAACAAGATGGCGCGCGCCCGGAGCGAATGGGCTACCGCATCACACGCGCAGGTCGCGCGCATCTGCGCGAACTGATCGCGAAAACCTGGGAGGCGACACCGCTTTTGAGCGATCCTTTTTCGATGGCAATTGCGGGAAAGTCCGAGCTATCCGACGACGAACGCCAAACGCTCAAGGCGAGCCGACGAGAAGCGCTCGAAGCGCGACTGAACGAATGCGAAGCACTGCGCGCGGCAGCGCTCGACGAGGCGATGGTTGATCGTGCGATTGCTATTTTGACCGCAGAGCTCGGATGGCTCAAGCAATGGAAAACATGACGCTACCAGCGAACAAGGAGAAGCAAATGACCGAGACCAAACACCCCGAAATCCAGCTCACCTCGAACGTGGTCATCCTGAATGACGCGGGAGAGGTTTTGCTCACCCGCTACGACAGCGACGACGAGCGGTGGTGGATTCCCGGTGCATCGTTGACGCCGTACGAACACCCGGATCAGGCCGCCAACCGTGCACTGCAGGACGTGGCGCAAGTCGCGGCAGCGACTGCGACGATGGATCATGTTGAGTCGTTTCGCGGGAGACGCGGCTGGCACGTCATGTTCAACTACCGTGCCCGCCTCGGTGCAGGCGAGGCGCAGCCAGCTACTGCCGGCTCCCAGTGGTTCCGTTTGAACGCTTTGCCTTCAATGATGCACGGAGAATGGGAAAAGACCGTTATTGCCGCAATAAATAAAGCCTAAGCTCTATTTTTTGCCGCTGTTGACAACCAAATATATTCCGATCAACGTTACGATCATTCCGGCAATCACGTTCCATGTTAATCGCTCGTCGAACAGAAGCCATGCCATCAGTGCCGTGAGCGCTGGAACGATGTACATCATGCTCGTGACCTTCGTCACCGAACCGCTCCGAAGCAGATAGAACATCAGCGAGATGCCGATACCGGAGAGAATGAAAACACTCCACAGCATCGCGACCACCACATCGCGCGTCCATTTGACCTCGAAGTGCTCGAACGTCAGCGCGAACGGAAGCGTGACGACGAGCGACGCGGCAAACTGAATCGCCTGCCCACTGCGCAGGTCGAATTCCGGCACGAGGCGCTTCTGGTAGATCACGCCGATTGTGTTAGCGACAAGCGCCAAGCCGCACAACAGCACCGGAACCAACCGGAAGTCTGCGTTTACAAGCTTCGCCGCAAGCACGATCAGCACACCCAGGAAACCAACGGCAATACCGAGCATCTGTATGCGCGTGATCCGTTCGCCAGTGACAAAAAACAAACAAGCGGTTAGCACCGGCTGCAAGTTGACGATGAGCGCCGCAAGACCGGCGGACAGCCCCATGCGAATAGCCACCCAGACGCCGCCGAGATAGACCGCCTGAATTAAAATACCGGCAACCGCGAGATGCGCCGTGTCGCGCGCACTCGGCCATTTGGCCCGCGCGAAAAGCGCAAGCCCAAGCATGAGTGCTGTCACGCCTGCATATCGGTAGACCAAAAACGAAAGCGCTTCGGCGTCGGCCGCTGCGAGCTTTGCAACGATATAGCCGGATGCCCAAGTCAGGATAAAAGCCGGCGCGGCAAGCCGCGCAAGCGCGGGACGATTATTCACCGAAACAGCCCAAAGCGGTCGCTGTCAACGCATCGCCTCGATCACTTGATCGACGCGAGCTCTTTCTTGACAACTGCCTCGTCTTCCTCGCGATAGCGACGGTTGCCGCAGCTCTCGCGCCACGAATCTACCTTCGTTTGCAGCGGCTCGACACGGTCATTGATGGTTTTTCCACGCTCGTTAAACGGACCGATCCGCGCATTAAGGGCCGAAACACGCGCCGCTTGTTCTTGCTGGGCTGCATTGAACTTCGCCGTCGCCTCGTCGTGGGCGCGATTTCTCTCGGTGAGTTTAGCTCGCTCTTTTTCGTAATCAGCCTTTTGTTCTTCCGTTTTTGCCGCCTCGGCCATCGCATAGAGTTCGGCCACGCGACTGCTCATCGCGTCACGCTCCGCACGAAGCCCACCGGCTCGAATCCGAAGATCATCGTTGATTTTGTTTACAGCCGCCTGCTCAGTTCGCAGCGCCTCCTGATCGCGCGTGAACTCCGCCTGATCGCGTTTGATCGCGGCGGCCTCTTCTTCATTACCCTTCTGGGTTTTCATACACGCGCGCAATTCGTCAATCGACATGATCTTGTCGTTGCGCGCTGGGGCTTGCGTTTTCTCCGCCGCACTCGGTTGCGGTTTCTCGACGCGCGGCGCCGGCTTTGGTTTGGCAGGCGCCGGCGCGGACTGCGCGAAAGCGGCGCTCGCTACCGCAAAAAACGAGACCGCAGATACCGTCGCAACGACGCTTAAAGAAGTGATTTGCACCATGGATTCGAGCGATGAGGTCGCGGATCGGAAGGTCCGGCGATGAGAGAAATCGTGGCGGAGGGTCGGGGATTCGAACCCCGGTTAGGCTATTAACCTAAACACGCTTTCCAGGCGTGCGACTTAAACCACTCATCCAACCCTCCGAGCGGAATCCGCAATTTTAGCGGAGTTTGAATTCGAACCGCCGCACGGACACTACGGCTGCAAGAAACCGTTTCGACGATAAGTCACGACCAATGTGTCACGCTCCGGATTCTGACCAGAAGCCCTAAACGGCGTCGTCGCGTGCACAACGCGATTGTCGTCTAGCAACATGGCCGTAAACGGTTCGTGCAACATGAATTCGGCGAGCAGTTTGCCGTCGTTGTCGTAGATCGTCGTCACCGCGCCTTCGATGTCGCGCCGTCCGAGCATTAGCAACAACACGTAGTCCACACCGTCGCGATGCGCGCCTTCGGGCGTAGGGCGGCCTTCGCCACTGCGGGCGTCAATTCGGAATTGATGCGTTTCCACAAACCACGTGCGCGCCTCGTCAGCGGTTGCAGCACGAAACACGGCACCAAACTCGGAGACGATGTTTCGATAGAGCAAATTCGCGGTCGTCGCCGGTTTCACCTCGGCAAAAGTGCGAAACACGCCACCATGAAGTTTGTTGTAGGTCTTCGGCTGCCAGTGTGGTCGATAAGGCTCATCGATCCACTGTGGCGCGCGCTCATAGGCAAGGCGAAGCGATGCATGACGACGAAAACGATACTTACCGCCATCGGCGAGGAACTCATCAGTCGGCAGCGCGTTCCAGCTCCCAATAAATTCCGCGTGCTGCAATGCCGAAACATCATGCATTGCGACGATCGCTTGCACTTCTTGCGCCGATACAATCGCAAAGCCCTGCGCGCGAATGCGTGCTGCAACCTCAGTGCGAATGCGCGCTGCGACCTCCGCGCCGATGTGCGCAGTCAATCGCGATTTCACATTCGTTTCGACTTCCACCGGCGCCTCGTTCATGCCCACTTTGCTCTCAGTCAACGTTAATCGAATCGCGCTATTGCGCAACAGTCGCGATCACGGCTGGACGCCGGATTTGCTCACGCTGTCTCGCATCATTCTAGAAGCGGGCGCGCATGGCATCACCATTCATCCGCGCCCCGACGAGCGCCACATTCGCAAAAGCGACGTCGCACCGCTCGCGAAACTGGTTGCAGAATTCCCGCAAACCGAGTTCAACATCGAAGGTAACCCCGAGCACAATTTGATGGCGCTAATCGCCGCCAATCGCCCGCAACAAGCGACTTTCGTCCCAGATAGCACGACGCAAAAGACCTCCGATCACGGCTATAGCCCCGATCACGCCAAAGCTATTGCGCCGCTCATCGCCGAGGCAAAAAAATCGGCAAAACGCGTATCGATTTTCGTTGATGCTGATTTCGCATCGATCGACGCGGCAAAAACAGCGGGGGCGGATCGCATTGAGCTCTACACCGAACCTTTTGCGGAGTCTTTGCACAACGGTACATTTGAAGCGACGTTAAAGCGATTTGCGGAAGCCGCCGCTTATGCACGTTCGCTGGGATTGGGTGTGAATGCAGGTCATGATTTAAATACAGAGAATTTGCCGCCGTTTGTACGCGCCGTGCAACCAGATGAAGTATCGATTGGGCATGCGTTGATTGCCGATGCGTTGACGTTTGGGATGAGTGCGGCGGTGCAGCGGTATTTGGCGGCAGTTAAATGATGTCGCGCAAAACCAGGTGGCTCGCTGATCGCGATCATTTTTTGAACGGATCGCGTCGCGCGCCGCTCCTGCCGCGATGAACGAGCGCTTCGCACTCACGATGGGCGACCCTGCGGGCGTCGGTCCTGAAATCGTGATCGATGCACTCTGCAAACTGCCTGAGTTCGCTGATCGCGTTGTCGTATTCGGGGAGCAATCAATTCTCGAACGCGCTCGGGTTATGATCGCACATCCGCGAGCGAATTCATTGCAATTCGAGCTTGTCGAAACATCGCACGATACGAAATTCGAACCCGGCGTTGCGAGTGCTGCCAGCGGCGCGGCCTCCATCAGCGCGATTGAGGCCGCGACACGCGCGTGCATACGCGGCGACTGCTCCGCGCTCATCACGACGCCAATCAACAAAACTGCACTCAAACTCGCCGGCTCGAGGTTTCCTGGTCACACCGAGATGCTTGCATCGCTTGTTGACGTTGCACACGTGGCAATGATGTTTGCGACTGAGCGCTTGAATGTGGTTCTCGTCACGATTCATCAATCGCTGCGCGACGCGATCAATGGCTTGAGCATCGAGAGCGTTTCACGCACGGTTGAATTTGCGCACAACGCGAGACATGAACTGGGGTTGCAGGATCGTGCGCCACGTATCGCGGTCGCGGGACTCAATCCGCATGCAAGTGAGGAGGGCTTGTTCGGCGACGAAGAAGCAAAAACAATCGCCCCCGCGATTGCTGCGTGCCGTTTGCGGGGCATCGATGCGAGCGGTCCCTACCCGCCGGACACAATCTTCATGCGTGCCAAGCGCGGTGAATTCGATATCGTCGTCGCAATGACGCACGACCAAGGCTTAATCCCCGTGAAATTAGAAGGTATAGAGCGCGCTGTGAATGTGACGCTCGGTCTGCCGTTTCTGCGCGCTAGTGTCGACCACGGTACAGCCTACGACATTGCGTGGCGCGGCAGGGCGTCCAGCGAGAACTTGCAATACGTCATGAAGTGGGCGGCGCAGGTGGCGGTCGCGCGCATCTCGTAGCCGATAGACGAAGGACGCAAAGAACGCAGCCTCAATAAAAAATTCGGCAATTTCGATAGGGCTATTAACCGCCGCAGTTTCGCGCGCCAGCGATACTCGCAATTGACGCCCACTTCGAAAGAAGAGTACCTGAGAATATTCATTTTTCGTTTATTTGATATTCCATTTCGCTTAGTTAGCGATCCAGCGCCGCTGTCTACCATGGCGGCATGTTCGAAGGCAGCTCCCTCTTCCTCCTCCCCGCGATTGGCTTTTTGACCGGCGTCGTCGTTGGCCTGACTGGCGTTGGCGGTGGTTCGTTGATGACACCGATGTTGATCGGGGTCGTTGGTGTTCCGCCTGCAATTGCCGTAGGCACCGATCTCTTGTTCGCTGCGATCACCAAATCGTTTGGTGGTTTCACACACTGGCGCGCGGGTCATGTGGTGAAACCGATTTTTTTGCGGCTTGTGTTGAGTAGTTTGATCGGCGCGGCGAGTTTCTTCGCGTGGCTTCATTTCACGGCACCCGATGTGTCAAGCTTGAATCGCACGATTCGCGTCTCGCTCGGCGTCGCCGTGTTCATCACGGCGGCCGCTCTGGTCATTCGTCCGTGGCTCATCAAGTGGCGCATGCGCTACGCGAATGAGCACACGAGCGAAACCTCCGGCTTGAACATCGGCCTCACGCTCATACTCGGATTCGTTATTGGCGCGCTCGTGGCAGTGTCGTCCATCGGTGCAGGCGCGATTGGTGTGACGGCTCTCATGTTGCTATTTCCACTATTGCCGCTTAGGCAAATCGTCGGGACGGACGTCGCGTACGCCGTTCCACTCACGTTTCTCGCAGGCGCTGCACACGCTTCGTTTGGCAACGTCGATCTTGCTTTGCTTGCAGCACTTCTCGTCGGCTCAATCCCCGGCATTTTGATCGGCGCGAAACTTTGCACACGTATTCCCGAAATCGCGACGCGTGCGCTGCTCGTCGTGATGCTCACGCTCGCGGGTTGGAAACTTACACACTAAAACAATGACTACCTCTTCCAGTACCACCTCATCGATCGCCTGGTATTCGCCGCCGCGCGTGACGACCGAGCCTGTTGGATTCGCAGCGCGTCTGACCGAAACCATCGAGCTGCTCAACGAAGCGGCGACCTACACGCCGTGTGTATTCGCGCATTCGCTCTCTGCGGAAGATATGGTGCTCTTCCATTTGATCGCGACGCATCGCATCGATGTTCAGTCAATCGCGCTAGATACTGGCAAGTTGCCGACCGCGACGCTCGAACTCTGGAGACGCGTCGAGACCATCTATTCGCGTCGTATTGAGCGACGTACGCCCTCGGGACCGCGGCTTGCAGCGCTAAGCGATGTCGATGCAGATTCGCAGATTTATGAAAGCAAACACATACGCGCGCTCTGCTGTCAAATTCGCAAGACCGAGCCGCTTCGTCTCGCGCTCGCCGGGAAGCGTGCATGGGTCACGGGGCTGCGTCGCGCGCAAAGCGCGGGACGCGAAACGATCGAAAAGAATAGTTTCGATGTGACGTTTCAGCTTCAAAAGTTTTCGCCCATTTATCTTTGGTCGGATGAAGATATTTGGTACTTTATCGAAAAATACGAAATTCCTCACAGTACGCTTTATGCAAAGGGCTTTGCAAGCATTGGCTGCGACCCATGCACCCGACCGATCCGTGTGAACGAACACCCGCGCGCAGGGCGTTGGTGGTGGGAGCAAACCGATCCAAACACCATTAAGAGCGAGTGCGGCATCCATGTCGCGAACGCAAACGCTCAAGCAGGCTCACTTGATTTAAACGATAGGACTTCGCTATGACCGCGCGAGACGCATTTCTAGACTCCGTGACGCCGACGACGCCCACGTCTCGCGCTAGCGACACCCACCTTAACTGGCTTGAAGACGAAGCCGTGAGCATTCTGCGTGAAGTGTTTGGCGCGTTCGAGCGCCCGGCAATTCTCTGCTCGTGCGGAAAGGACTCGCTCGTCGTATTGCATCTTGCAATCAAAGCCTCGGCCCCGGGAAAACTACCGCTTCCGATCGTACATATCGACACCGGGCACAACTTTCCCGAGGTGATTGCGTTCCGAGAAGCGCTCGTCGCGCGTCACGGATTGAACCTGATCGTCGGTCACCTCGACGATTCGATCCGTCGCGGCACGATTCGCCTCGCGCATCCGTTGGAGAGTCGCAATCGTCATCAAACGATTACGCTGCTTGAAACAATTGAAGCCAATCGCTTCGACGCCGTCGTCGGCGGCGCGCGGCGCGACGAAGAAAAAGCTCGTGCGAAAGAGCGCGTGTTCTCGCATCGCGACAGTTTCGGTCAATGGCAACCACGCGCGCAGCGCCCTGAACTTTGGAATCTCTACAACACACAGATCGCACCGAACGAGCACTTCCGCGTGTTCCCGATATCGAACTGGACTGAGCTCGACATTTGGAACTACATTGCCCGCGAAAACATCGCGCTGCCTTCGATTTATTACACGCATAGACGCGAAGTGATTGAGCGCAACGGTTTGCTGGTTCCGGTCACGGACATTACACCACCGAAAGATGGCGAAACGGTCGTGACACGCGACGTTCGCTTCCGCACGGTTGGTGATATTTCGTGCACCTGCCCTGTGGCTAGCACCGCATCGAACGCACACGATGTCGTGCTTGAAACAATCGGCGCAACCAACAGCGAACGCGGCGCGACGCGCATGGATGATCGTGCGAATGACGCGGCGATGGAGCGGCGCAAGAAAGAAGGTTATTTCTAATGATTACGAATCGCCCCCTCCGCTTCATCACCTGCGGCAGTGTCGATGACGGCAAAAGCACGCTGATTGGTCGCCTGCTCTTTGACAGCAAAGCGCTCATGATCGATCAACTCGACGCCTTGGGTCGCGCGCGCGGTGCTCAAACGCGTGCGGGCGAGCTCGATCTCTCGCTCGTGACCGACGGTCTTGAGGCCGAGCGCGAGCAAGGCATCACGATCGACGTTGCGTATCGGTACTTCGCAACGCCGAATCGCAAATTCATCATTGCCGACGCACCGGGTCATGAGCAATACACGCGGAATATGGTCACCGGTGCGTCGAAGAGCGATGTCGCGGTGATTCTGATCGACGTGACGAAACTCGATTTCACACAAAGCGAAATCGAACTGTTGCCGCAGACTAAACGCCACTCGGCGATTGCGGGTTTGCTCGGAATTCGTCATCTGATCGTCGCGGTCAACAAGATGGATGCAATTGCATACGACCAAGCTAAATTTGCGCAGGTCGTTGCGGCATTCGAACTCATCGCTCATAACCTGTCGCTGCCTGCGTTTACGCCGATTCCCATCTCCGCGCTTAAAGGCGACGGCGTGGTTTTACACACGGAGAATACCGCTTGGTACGCTGGCAATTCGCTGCTGGCTGCGCTTGAATCGATCACGCTCGAGCCTGTTACCTCTGAGAACACCGGGCAAGCAGCACATCTTGCCGTGCAATACGTTACTCGCGACGCAGTAGATGATCACCAGCGCTGGATTGCGGGTGAAATCGCGGATCGTTCGCTTCGCGTCGGTGACGAAGTGAGCGTGTTTCCCAGCGGTGCGAAGGCGCTCGTCTCGGCGATCAACACGCCCCGGGGCGCAACCACCACAGCACAGGTCGGCGAGGCGGTTGCCATCGCGCTTGATCGACAGATCGACGTTGCACGCGGCGATTGGCTTATCGGTTCAAGCGAAGCCGCGGCCGCATCGCGGCGTGTGGTTGCGACCCTTGCATGGTTAGACAATACCCCGCTGGTCGCCGGACGTCGCTTCCTGGTGCGCCACGGAACGTCGTGGTCGCCAGCGCGGGTCACACGTGTGGAGCGTCAGTTGAATTTGGACACCGCCCGGTGGAACGATACAGCCGAACAGACAGAGCCGCGAGTTTGTTCCAACGACATCGTCGAGGCAACCATCGAATTCGCAAATGCGCTACCCGTCGCATCCTACGAGAAGAGCGTCGCCCGTGGCGCGTTTGTGTTGGTTGACCCGAGCACACACGCGACGGCGGCCGCAGCAATGATCAGAGAAATGAAAAAGCAATAGACCAGATCGCCCCTGCAAATATGACGTTCGCGAGCGTTTCTTTGAGTTTCGGTGATGTAGGAATCAGTCCGAAAATATAGATTTCTTGCGGCAAAAACCGATGAAGCTTTCACTCAACTTCAGCGCGCACCGACCGAAGGCAGGAGTGGTCTCGATCTATGCAAGTAGGTATCGTGATGAAACCCGTCGCGAACAAATCGCTACGGGTTGATCGTTACAAATTGCTTCAAAACGTACGCGCCGCTGGAACTGCGACGGGATCGACCGCGATTGCGCCGATCCCGCCCGACATCAATCAATTACTTCGGTAGGATTACCGTGTCGATCACGTGGATCACGCCATTCGACGCGGCGACATCGGTGGCTGTCACGGTTGCTGCGTCGACCATCACTTTGCCGTCCTTGGCTGCGACCATGAACGACTGCCCGTTGACGGTTTTCACCGCGCCCGGTTTGACATCGGCGGCTTTCACCTGCCCAGCGACCACGTGGTACGTGAGCACCGCCTTGAGTTTTGCGGGATCCTTGAGCAACGCGTCTAGCGTGCCGGCGGGCAATTTTGCGAATGCCGCATCGGTTGGCGCGAACACCGTAAACGGCCCCTTGCCTTTGAGCGTATCGACCAAGCCGGCTGCTTTTACAGCCTTGACGAGCGTGGAGAAGTCTTTGTTGCTCGACGCGACGTCCACGATCGTATTGGCCGCATTGGCCGCCGCTATCGCCAGGCTTGACAGACCCACTGCGGCAAAAAGTTTTAGAGATTTCAAAGACATAGGAACTCCAAGTAAAAAAGAGGAAATAGCTTCTCGCCAGCGCCTTACGTTGAAGGTTTATGGCAAAGTGAAACTATGACTAAATTTATACTAGTAAGTTCAATTTATTTCTATTTAGTATTTTCCCTGACCTTTTCGTATGAATCCTACGAACACTAATCAGCTGTGCGTCGCACTCGGCTAGTGACCGTCGAACGCGCAAACCGTGAAAAGCGGCAAACCCGCCTCGCGCAAGCGTTTTGAGCCGCCGAGCTCGGGTAAATCGACGATCACCGCCCCCTCGACGACGATTGCGCCCAGACGCTGCAAGAGCTTCATGCCCGCCATCATGGTTCCGCCAGTCGCGATCAGATCGTCGATCAGCAAAATGCGTTCGCCAGGTTTGCACGCGTCAGTGTGCAACTCAACGGTTGCGCTGCCGTATTCGAGTTCATATTCCTCAGAAACCGTCTTGTACGGCAGCTTTCCCTTCTTTCGAATTGGGATGAAGCCGATATTGAGTTCGTAGGCGATGATTGCGCCCAAGATGAACCCGCGCGCGTCCAACCCCGCCACACGATCAATCCGCTGCCCCATGTAGCGGTGAACAAAGGTATCGATTAATACGCGCAACGTTTTTGCATCTTGCAACAGCGGTGTGATGTCGCGAAACTGAACCCCGGGCACGGGCCAATCGGGCACGGTACGTATGCATGAGCGCAAGTAGTTTGGATCGACGATGGGACTTGAAATTGGAGCGTTCATGCAAGGTCGACGCGCCTTCCGCGCTGAGACGACGTGTCCTTCGGCACTAGGACGCAAAGCTTTGCGAAGATCGGCGCGACAAAGAAAAATGACTTGGAAAGAATAGCTGAAAAGCAGATCGAACATCCGCGAAGCTTTGGGTCATAGCGCGAGGTAAGGACGTCGCGCTTCGCGCTAGGACGCAAAGCTTTGCAAAGATCGGCGCAACAAAGAAAAATGACTTCAAAGGGATAGCTGAAAAGCAGATCGAACATCCGCAAGGCTTAGCGTCATAGCGCGTAGCGCGACGTCATAGCGTAGCGTCGTCATAGCGGCGAAGCCGCGTCGTCCTGCAGGTTAGCGCGAAGCGCTAACCTGCGTTGAGCTTGAAGCGCTGCACCTGTTTGTCGTATTCGCGCTCGACCTCTTTGGTAATCTCGACGCCATCGAAACGGATCACTCGCCCTCCCTTGGCGCGACAGGCGTCGCGCTCGTACTGGCACGGACCCATTGCCGGGAAGCGCGAGCAGATGCGATCGGTGCCCTGCGGAAGCACGATGGCGCTGCGCACGGCGCTAGTCGCGCACTCGTAGCGAGTCGCGCCAGCAGGTGTGAGCGCCGCGGCCGTGGCAATCGTTTTCGCGTCTACCGGTGCCGTAGCGGCTGCCGAAGCCGCGGCCGCAGCGGACGCAGCATTCGGCGGCGGCGACTGCGGCGGCGTGTCCTCAGCGGCGCGCGGCAACGGCGCCGGCACAGACGCCGTTTGCTGAATTGACGAATCCGGTGCGGCCGTCGGTGGGGGCGGGGCGGGCGGCGTCTGCGCGCAACCGAAGATCAACAGACTGACCAATAGAAGACTCGCCCGAGCCAAGCGCGGCGTGCAGTGCTGGCGAGCACTCAAAAAAAGGGGAGTCGTGATCATGCTATTTCACCCATGTTGCGGCTAGTCAGTCCGATGGCACTCAATTCGTTCTCAATCGCCGTTTGCAAAACGACGTTACGCCGACGGAATGAAACTCGGGTCGCCTTGATGTTTGCGCTCGAACTTGATGAAGTCGTAGTAGCCGCAGGTATTCCCGTTGGGATAGTCGCGACAAACCTGCGGCCGACCTTCGTAGATCGTACAGCGGCGCTCATCCTGATCGAAGAACATGCACATCGACTTGTACACATGATCCTTGCGATGGCGCAGGACGCGTATCGTTTCGCCCTCGTGCTCGACGGCTTTGGTGAATTTTTCTTGAGCGGCGTCAGGCGAGATGCCGTGATGCTTCGCAAGCCTCACCACATCGCTCGGCTTGGTCTCAATGTAGTCGTAGCTGCAACAGTACCCCGGGCACTTGCCACAGTCGTAGCGAACTTTCTGATTCATAGGCGACTCAAAAATAAGTTCACGCAATGTTAGTCAAAATGTCGGCATGACTGGGCTCTTGTACTCATTATTTCGCCGCCACAATGCACTTCGCCTGCGTGTTCGCAACGCGTGGGCGCTGGTGGGTCTCCTCTTCTGCGCGATGAGTCAGGTACTTGCCGCACCCACCACACCGGTTGCAATACAAAGCGTGCCGTTCGTTTCGCGCGAGCTGGTCGATGTCGAATACCAGCTCGACCGCTCGCTTGCGATCCTTGTGAGCGCGCCGGGTGCGGTCGCACCCGGGCTCTACCGCTGGGACGCCAACCGGTCGAAGCCGAGAAAGCTCTGCGAAATCGCTGCGCCGAGTTTTTTCTCGTTCGATCGTCGCGTGATCATCGAGCGCGAGCGCGGCACGCGCTCGCGTATCCGCCTCTACGCCCCCCACGATTGCCGACAACTCGCGGACTTCGACATCGATGGGCGCGTGCTCGATATCGACGTTCGGGCACGCTATGTCGCAGCCGCCGTGCGCTTGGCCGACCGCCAAATCGCGCTTCAGCTTTTTACGACCGAGGGTAAGCTCATCGCCACCAGCAGCATCGGTCGCAACGTCGAAATGGGTTTCTCGCCTGACGGCTCGCTACTGGTGAACTTCGATCTCAGCGACACGGGGCTTCAGGCCTGGCGTGTCCCGCAGCTCGCGAGCGTGGTTCTGCCCGATTGGTTACGCAGCGCTGAGGTCACTTTTGTACCGGGTTCGCTTTACGTAAAGCGATACGCTGACGAGCTACTCACCATTGCACGCTGGCCAATCGGCACGCCTTATTTCACGATACCTGCGAGCCGAAGCCTGCGTCTGCGGCAGTTGTCTGCAAACGGGCGTTTTGGTGTCGCCCATGAGTTGACCCGAGAGGGCAAAGACGATGCCGAAGAATTGCAATGGATCGACTTCAAAACCCGCGTGCGCACCGTCCTCGCGCGTGGCACCATCGACAACGCGGCGATCGCGCACGATTTGTCGCAAGCCGCCTGGAGTTTGCGTCTTCCTACCAGTGAGCACCGCGTTTTGGTGCAACGCAGCGCGCTTCCGCCGCCGATCGCCACATTTGAGGATCCGCGCTCGCCGTAGAAACCGTTGGCAAGTCGCGCAATTCGCGCTTACACTCGCAACGTTTAGCGTGTGGGGCGGCGCGCGAGCACGTTGAACCGCGCGGACGTTCGTTGCGACTCAAGGCAGCGTATATCGCGCGGGTCGGCGACGGCGTGACCGGTGCGGTGCATACTTTGAACGACAGTCAAACTTTTAGGGGATCAATCTATGGATTTCGGCAAACTCATCGAACGCGTAAAGAATATTTGTCTCTCACCGCAGACTGAATGGCCAAAAATCGCCGACGAACAGGCGACGACCGGCTCGATTTTCACCGGCTACGTGATGATTCTGGCGGCGATTCCCGCACTTGCCACGATCATCTCCTCGCTCGTGATGGGGCGAATGGGCTTGATGTTCGGCGTCGGTGCGGCAGTCGTAAGCTACGTCATCGGCTTGGTTGTGATTTTTGTCGTGAGCCTGATCGTCAACGCGCTGGCACCGACCTTCGACGGCACCAAGAATCCGGTCAACGCACTGAAAGTCGTCGCTTACAGCATGACGCCGGGCTGGGTTGCAGGCGTGTTCAACGTAATTCCGTTTCTCGGCTGGATCGTCGCGCTGCTCGGCGCGATCTACGGGATCTACCTGTTCTACCTCGGACTCTCGCCGCTGATGAAAAATCCGCAAGACAAATCCATTGGCTACACGGCGCTCGTCATCGTGAGCTACATCGTGTTGTTCATGATTCTGTCGTTCATATTCATGGGACTGCTGTTCGGCGGGGCGATGATGGGCGGCGCAGCGCTGATGAAGTAACGCTACGATGTATTGCCCCGTTAAATGGGGCGCGCAACGAAAAAAGCCGCTAACGCGGCTTTTTTATTTTTATCTGAGGCTCTATATTGCCTCGGGCGGCGGCTCGGAAACCTGGTAGTGGGTTGGAGGCGTGCGCATCGTGTGACCATATAGCCGATCCCGACGCGACTGTTGCCGCCCGAAATAGAGATAGCGTTCGAGCTCAACGAGCGCGTTTTTGTAGACCTCACGCTTGAATTCAATCACGCCGTCGAGGTCTACCCAATAGTCCGTCCATCGCCAGGCGTCAAACTCCGGGCGCACGTCGGCGCGCAAATTTAGGTCGCTATCGCGACCAACCAATCGCAACAAAAACCAAATCTGCTTTTGTCCACGGTAATTGCCACGCCACTCGCGTTTCACCCAAGTGTGCGGCACCTCATAGCGCAGCCAATCCCTGGTGCGCCCGAGGATCGCCACATGTTCCGGCCGTAAGCCAACCTCTTCTCGAAGCTCGCGGTACATGGCGACCTCCGGGCTTTCACCCGGATTGATGCCGCCTTGAGGAAATTGCCAAGAATGTTCCCGTATCCGCTTACCCCAAAAAACCTGGTTTCTGTGATTCGCGATCACAATGGCGACGTTCGGCCGGAAGCCGTCTTTGTCCAACATACGTCACCTGAAAATACTTCATAGTTAATGCGATTGTCACATAAGGTCAAGGGCTTTGCACGGGTCACGATTGCATGCGGCTTTGCGGGCAACACGCGTCTGGCAGCCTTCATTTTCGAACGGGAGCGAGCGATTGGTCGTGGGCTTGAAGCCTCGCTAACATTCGTCAATGCCCCGCGATCGACCCCAACTCACTAACGCTGCGCGACCGTCCACCTTCGAGGTAGCCACGCGCGATGAACACGACGCCGAAGGCGTCGCACACATCGCAGGCGAGCATCCCTTGACGGTCTACGTCGATAAGAAGGAAATTCTCACCATCATGACACTCGGCGCGGCACCCGAAGCGCTGGTGCTCGGTTATCTGCGCAATCAACGCCTAGTAGACGACATTGAAGACATCGTCGCCGTGCAAGTCGATTGGGACGTGAATGCTGCTTCGGTTTACACCCGAAACGGTCTCGTCGATCTCGACGCAAAGATGGAACATCGCACCAAGACGACCGGCTGCGGCCAAGGCACAGTGTTCGGCGATCTGATGGCAGAGATCGATGAGGTGAAGTTGCCTGAAGGCGGCACGCTCAAGCAATCAACGCTCTACGCACTCTCTGATCTCGTGCGCAAGCATGAGACGATTTACAAACAAGCGGGCGCGGTGCACGGGTGTGCTCTCTTCTCGCCCACGCCCGAGCTGTTGTATTTCGTTGAAGATGTGGGGCGTCACAACGCGGTCGATGCGATCGCGGGATTCATGTGGCTCGACGGTGTTTCGGGTCACGACAAAATTTTCTACACGACGGGACGCCTCACAAGCGAGATGGTCATCAAAGCCGCGCAAATGGGTATTCCGTTTTTGGTGTCGCGTAGCGGGCTCACGCAGATGGGCTTCGAAATAGCGAAGCGAGTGGGTATGACGATGATTGGGCGCGCGGTGAATCGGCATTTCTTGTTGTTTAACGACGCAGGGCGATTCGTGTACGACGCCGCGAACGACACGCAATGATGCATGACGCGAACATCGTTGGCCTCGTGCTGGCGGGGGGCATGGGTCGTCGCATGGATTCGCGCGACAAAGGGCTCGTGCCGTTTCGCGGGAAACCGATGGCCCTGCATGCGATCGAACGGCTGGCACCGCAAGTGAACGCTTTGGTCGTCAATGCGAATCGCAACGTCGAAACCTATGCGTCGTTCGGCCATCCGGTCGTGAGCGACGACGTCTCGGGGTTCGCGGGACCGCTCGCGGGCTTGCATGCAGGCATGCGCGCGAGCGCACCGTGCGATGCGAACACGCCGAACAACGAATGGATCGTCACCGTCCCCTGCGATTCGCCCATGCTGCCTCTCAACCTCGTTCAACGCTTATTTGACGCTGCGCGAAACGAAAGCGCCGAGATTGCTGTTGCCTTCACTGACGAAGGCGCGCAGCCCGTATTCGCGCTCTACAAACTCTCACTGCTCGCAAGCCTCGAAACCTTCCTCAAGGCGGGCGAACGAAAAATCGACAAGTGGACCGCACAACATCGCTTAGCCAACGTGCTGTTCGAGGACGCCGGCGCGTTTGCAAACATAAACACGAGCGCAGAGCTTGCAGCTCTGCAGGACGTCGCGTGATGCGCTACGCGCAAGGACGAAGCTTCGCTATAACGTCGCTGCGCTGGGACGACGGCCTAACGGCCTATGACGCAAAGCTTTGCAAATAGACCCGGTCAATCGACGATTGCCAGGTAGATGCGGCGCTCGCCGCGATCACTTTGAACGCACGCGCCGACAAACAAGTAATCGCGACCAAGGTCGCTCCTACAACATCAAAGAAGCGAGGCTAGGGCAGAATTCACTTTCGTAGCAGTTCGCCCGCATCACGATCCTCTTGTTCAGTAAAACACCCTCAGCCAAGCTTTGCGTCGTAGCGAAGCGTCGTCTTAGCCCGAAGGGCGACGTCCTAGCGAAGCGACGTCCTTGCGCGTTTGCGCATGAGCTTTGCGTCATAGCGAAGCGACGTCGTAGCCCGAAGGGCGTCGTCCTAGCGAAGCGACGTCCTTGCGCGTCGGCGCACAACGGGTAATGTCGCGCAAACTCACCTACATCCTACGTCCGACGCTGCCGCGCCGTGCGGTCGTGTGGTTCCCAACGTTTTCAAACGTTGCCTCGATTGATCGTTTCCGCTCGCAACACGACCCGTTGGGTAATGTGATGCCGCCGCACGTCACACTTGTATTTCCGTTTCACTCGCGGCTCACGCTCGATCAACTCACGGCGCACGTGCAAAAGGTGGTGCGCGCTTGGCCCGCGTTTCCGGTCGTGATGAATGGTGTGTGGACGGCACAAAACGAGTTCGTAGGCGTCGGCGCGCAAGTCGGAAAAGACGCGTTGATCGAGATGCACGATCGCTTGTATCGCGGCCCGCTCGCTGAATTTCTGCGACCCGAATTCGACTACGAACCGCACATCACGCTCGCGCGCGCTGTTCAGCCAAATCAGTTCGACGCTTTGGTGCGCAACGTCGCGATCGTCACGCGACACAGTTATCGCGACCTGCTGCGCACGCTGACGATCATCACGCTCGAAAACGAAAAAGAATGGTCGCGCGACCGCGAAATACCGTTAACGTGGTAGTTAATAATAGCTGTATTGCTTAATGCCCTATTAAATAGACGATTTTAAGAGTTTATTTTTGATATTGATATAGTCCTAAAATTCTCAAAAGCCTTTAATCTATGCGGCGATTTATGTATACACTGTATTCGTCGTTTATGCACCACAAACATGCGTGGCATGTCTCTGTTTTTGACGCGTTGCAGCAAACCGCCGTCGAATAACTGCAGAATCGACCGGTCGCCGGTACAAGCTCGTTAGCGTCGCTACAACTAACTTTCCCGAGAAAAATATGAACTCTTTCAAACGCCTCGTTACCGTCCTCTCCGTCGCCGGCACCCAGTTCGCGTTCGCCGCCGATCCTGAAGTTACGCCATACCGCCCGGGCGTCGGCAGCCCTGCTGTGCTGTCCGCACCTGGCTATTTCGAACTCGAAGCAGGCTATGAATACGGCAAAGTCGAAGGTCTGCGCGCCGATACGTTCGGCTTGCTCCTCAAATACGGCATTAACGACAAACTCGGTTTGCTTGTCGGCGTCAACCCGTACCAGCGCCTGAGGCTCGACGGCGACTCAGTAAGCGGCGTGACCGACGCGTTCCTCGGCCTGAAGTACGTGGCCAAAGTCAACGACTCAACCGCCCTGGGCGCGCAACTCGTCACCTCGTTGCCAACCGGCGATCGCGCATTCCGCAGCGACAATCCAAACGTAAGTTTGACCGGTCTCGCGGGCTTCGATTATTCGGGTTTCCACTCCGACATCAACCTCGGCTGGACGCGTCTTGGCGAAGGCGATTCGCGCAACATCTTTAACTGGTCGGCGAGCATCGGCCGCACTTTGAGCGGCCCGGTCTCCGGCGCGCTCGAAGTCTCCGGTTCGCGGCAATCGGGCATCAATGCAACGCGTCTGCTCGGCTCGCTGTCTTACGCGGTCGACAAGAAGCTCGTACTCGACGCCTACGTCTCGCGTGCGCGCGTAGAGGGTGTGAACGGAACGACGGCAGGTGTTGGCTTCACGTACTTGTTCGCGAAATAACACCTCAAAGCAAATCGATAAACGGCGAGCTGCGGCTCGCCGTTCTCGTTTCTAGATCGCGTAAGGATTCGCGCTTTGCCTCGACGAATCTGAAATGCGTTGTTACGCGTAAGGTTGAGGACGATGAATCTTAGTTTCGAACGGCGCATCGACCACAAACCTGCCAACAACGCATACACTCGAAAAGCCCAAACGGAACCTTCGCTACGCATGCACGCAACGCTTCCCCTCCTTCAGCAAACCACGTTCCCGCCATTGCGTCGTCGTGCACTGCAGACCTTGCAAGTCAATCTCGGCTACATCTGCAATCAAAGCTGCCAGCATTGCCATGTGAACGCGTCGCCACAGCGCACCGAGACGATGAGCGCGAAGGTGATCGACACGGTGATCGAAGTGTTGCGCACGCGCGAGATCAAAACGCTTGACCTGACGGGCGGCGCACCGGAATTGAATGTGCATTTTCGCCGTTTGGTCGTTGCCGCACGCGCGCTTGGCGTCAAAGTCATTGATCGTTGCAACCTAACGATTTTGTTCGAACCGGGCCAAGAAGCCCTAGCGGATTTCTTAGCCGAACAAGGCGTGACCATCGTTGCGTCGTTGCCGTGTTACAGCTTGAAGAACGTCGACGAACAACGCGGCAAAGGCACGTTCGAGAAAAGCATCAAAGCCTTGCAACAGCTCAACGCATTAGGCTACGGCAAAGGCGGCGCGCTCGAACTGAGTTTGGTTTACAACCCGCTTGGACCCAGCCTGCCGCCCGCGCAATCCAAACTCGAAGCCGAATACAAACGTCTGCTTGGCGAGCAATTTGGGATCGTCTTCGATCATCTCTACACGCTCGCCAACATGCCGATTCAGCGATTCGGCAGCATGCTCATTTCGAAGGGAACGTTCGCGGGGTACATGAATCTACTGCGCGACAATCACAAAGACGAAAACCTCGAAGCGGTCATGTGCCGCGACACGGTTTCCGTCGATTACAACGGCGCACTCTACGACTGCGATTTCAACCAAATGCTCGGACTTCCAAGCGCAGTGCCCGCATCGCTCGCCGGGAAAAAGGCGCGCTTGCATGTACAGGATTTGCTTGCAACCAGTCTTGAAGGCCAGCCGATCCGCATCGCCGACCACTGTTATGGTTGTACGGCGGGTCAGGGCAGCAGCTGCGGCGGCGCACTCGCGTGAGCGCGCGTATGCTCGAAGCAAGCGACGGCGCATCATCGCCTGACTCGGAAGGAACCTTCTCTGCGGGGCGCAGTTGCCCACTCAGCTATCGCTACCAACCGACCTCCCTCGCGGCGCTTCGCGCCAAACGCACTGATACGCTCTATTGCGTGGGTGGCCTGTACGGCAATGCGTTCGCACTCGATGCGCTGGAGCATCTTCTGCAAGAAGAACGCAATGAAACACGCGTCGTATTCAACGGCGATTTTCACTGGTTCGACGCAAGCGCTGACGCGTTTGCGTACATCGAGGCGCGCACAACGAGCGATTCTCGATATCTTCGTCTTCGTGGCAACGTCGAAACTGAAATCGCGAGCGATGACGATCAAGGCTGCGGTTGTGGTTATCCCGATGCGGTTGACGACGGCACGGTTGAGCGATCCAACGAAATTCTTCGGATTCTGCGAGCGGCAAGCTTTGCAAGTCCATCGCGACGCGAGCATCTCGCGGCACTCGACATGGCAGGCGCGTTTCTCGTCGGCGCGCAGCGCGTGGTTGTCGTGCACGGCGATCTTGAGTCGCTCGCGGGGTGGCGTCTCGATCCCGGATCGCTCGACGACCCAAAGCACGCGCAGTGGGCCGCACAATCGATGCGCGAGGCGAACGCCGACATCGTCGCCTCCTCGCACACCTGCTTGCCGGCGCTGCGACGCATCTCGATTGACGATCAAGCGCGCACGGTCGTCAATAACGGCGCAGCCGGGATGCCGTGTTTTGCCCAGACGCGCTTCGGCATTGTCACTCGCATTGCAACGGAGCCCGCATCGGCAATCGGCCTCAAGTCGCTCTACGGCGAGCGGCATGCGGACGTGTGGGTTGAGGCTATCGCGCTACGCTTCGATTTCGATGCGTGGCGCACGCAATTTCTCGCTTTGTGGCCCGAAGGCAGCTCCGCACATCGATCGTACTTTCCGCGCATCGAGCACGGCACGAATTTCACTGTGTCGCAAGCGCTCGGGCGCGCGGCGTAGGTGTAGGTCACGATGCGCCTGCTCGCAGTTTCTGCAAACCATCAAGCGTTCTCATCGCTCGCCATCGTGATTCCGGTATTTCGCGATAGCGTTGCATTGGCGAATTTGCTCGCGCAGCTACAAGACGCGCGTGACGCAGGTGCCGAAATCATCGTCGTTGGCACGCACGACGAGCAATCAAGCGAATCGATCGCACAACGCGACGCCGATCGCTACCTTGCAGTTCAACGCGGTCGCGGTTTGCAAATGGCAAGCGGCGCAGCTGCGACAACGCGCGAGCTGCTCTGGTTTTTGCATGCCGATACGCGGCTGCCGCCAAACGCAGCGCAGCTCGTGTGCGACGCGCTCGCAACGCATACGTGGGGACGCTTCGACGTCGCTCTCGACGCGCCGGGCATCTCGTTTCGCGTCGTCGCTGCGTTTATGAATTGGCGGTCTCGCGCAACCGGCATTGCAACTGGAGACCAGGGGATTTTCGTTCGGCGCGCGAGCTACGAAGCGGTCGGCGGCGTGCCGCCGATTCCGCTTATGGAAGACATCGCTTTGAGTCGCAAGCTGCGCGGTTGGCCAGGCGGCGGTGCGCCGGCGTGCATTCGCCCGCCACTCGTTACGTCTGCGCGCAAATGGCAGCGCGACGGCATCGTTGTCACCATCGTGCGCATGTGGCGATGGCGTTATCGTTTTTGGCGGGGCGAACACCCCAAAACTCTAGCTCAGGAATATTACCGTGACTTTGTATAACTTATCGCGACGTTTCTTTAACTCTGCAGTCCTATTTATGGGCTTCGTATCGGTCAACGCGCCCGTGTTCGCACAACCGAGCAGCGAACCGCTTCGTTTCGGTGTGGGTCTGTTTCAGCCCGATCGCGAAAAGAACGATGCGACATATAAACCGCTCACCGCCTATCTCGAAAAAGCGCTCGGTCGCAAAGTGATTTTGCGCACTGTGGATACGTGGGAAGGTCTCGCCAAATCGCTCGCCACTGGCGAAACCGATATTGCTCTGCTCGGACCATGGGGCTACGTGCTTGCGAATCACGAGGCGGGTGCTCAAGCCATTTCAACGATTCTCTACGACGGAAAGCCCGAGTACTTTGCGATTATGGTGACGCATCCACAAAGTGGCATTAAATCAATTGAGGATTTGAAAGGCAAAAGCTTCGCGTTCGGCGACAAAGGCTCGACCTCTGGATTTTTGATTCCGTTCTACGAATTTCAGAAGCGCGGCATCGATCCCGAAAAGTATTTCTCACGCACGCTCTACACCAAGCATCAAGCGATCGAAACTTCGGTCGTGCGACGCGAACTCGACGCGGGTGCAGATTACAACCGCAATCGCGACGCAATGATTTCGCAAGGACTCATCAAGGCTGACGAGAGCAAAATATTCTGGACATCGCCACCGTTGCCGAACGACGCAGTGGCTGTGAGTGCAGCACTCGCGAAAGACACGGCCTTCGTTGCAAAACTGCGCACAGCACTCGCCAATATCGGTGGCGAACTCGCGAAACAGCCAGACTTGCTGCCCGCGCGCTACACCGGTTTCGTGAACAAAGACAATTCGTTCTACGCGCCAATTCGCGACGCCGGTCTAGCCACCGGAAAACTGCGCGCGAAGTAAGCGCCGTACGCTGACGTCGCATTGCCCACCTCGCGTCACACCCTCGCAAATCCAGCTCTGCTGCGCTGGGTGCTGATTGCCTACATCGCAATCGTCGCCGCGTTTACCTGGCAACTGGCGAGCGCGGACGACTTATCGACCGGGCGACAACCTATCGCTAATTTCATTCGTGCGGTGAACGACATGCTGAAGCCGAGTTTCTTCGATGCCTTCGCAAACGAGGTTCGTGTCGAATACAAGAGCGACGACGGTCGTGTGTTGCGCGTCGAGGATAAAGCACAGGTCGAGCGATCGTTTCTTGCGAGTATCGCGCGCTCTACGCTGGTCACCTTGCAAATAGCGACGCTCGGCTCGTTTCTCGCAGCGATGATCGCACTACCAATGGCGTTTCTTGCAGCGCGAAATGTTGGCTTGCCACGCTGGATTGGTGTGCCGACGCGCGGTTTGCTCTCGATGCTGCGCGCGATTCACACGCTCGTGTTCGGCCTCATTCTGGTTGGCATTGTCGGGCTTGGGCCCACGGCGGGCATCCTCGCCATCGCGCTGCATTCGCTCGGCAGTTACGGCAAACTCTTCGCAGAAACCATCGAGGCGGCACCGAGACACTTGCTCGAATCCGGTGCGTCAATCGGACTCTCGCGCTGGCAAACGCTATGGCGTGGACTGCGGCGCGGCTTCTACCCGCAGTGGCTCTCGACACATCTTTATCTCTGGGAATTCAACGTCCGCGATTCGACCGTACTCGGTCTCATCGGCGCGGGCGGACTGGGTTTGCTCGTCACCGAAGCGGTATCTTTGTTTCAATGGGATCGATTGGCCACGTTGTTGATCGTAATTGTGATCCTGGTCGCACTTTTTGATCGCGGTAGCGCGTGGTTGCGCATGCGCTTGATCGAACGCGCATGAGTGGAGCGATGGGGGTCTGCACATTGATCGTCTTCACTCGCTGGCCGACGCCGGGGCTTACCAAGACGCGCCTGATTCCGAGCTATGGAGCATTGGGTGCGGCAAACATTCATCGACAGTTGCTCGCGCGTACTGTCGTGGCCGTGGGTGAATGCCAGATGCGAAACGACATAGTCGCTGCGATTGCCGACATACCGAGCAACTCCGATGTCGCGTCACTGATTCCGTCGAGCTGGGTTTACTTCGGACAACGCGGAGCCGATCTGGGCGAGCGAATGGCCAACGCAATCGATGACGCGTTTCAGCTGCGTCCGCGATCGACAAGCGCAGTTTTGATTGGCGTCGATTGCCCCGACTATTGCGCAACGCTTTTCGATCGAGCGGCGAGCGTGCTCAACACGCACGACGTCGTCTACGCGCCTACGGAAGACGGCGGCTACGGTTTAGTCGGCGTCGCTCGCAGTGCATGGAATTCGCGTACGCGCAGCGCGATGTTCAAAGAAATTGTGTGGGGCACATCTAGCGTCTTCGCATCCTCGCGCGAGCGCTTAAGCCGCGTTCGTCACGCGTCTCAGCAACGCAGTGTTGCCGTCGCGACGCTACCCACAATTTGGGACGTCGACACCGCAAACGATGTCGCCCGCGCGATCGCACTCGGCCTTCTGAACGACCCAACCGTGCACGGCGACGCTAGTGAAAAATAGAATGCGGCAACATATCGCATAGCCCCATTAAACATTACGTTAAATCAATTTTTGTT
>JAAFJI010000049.1 GCA_013298045.1 Betaproteobacteria bacterium | reverse complement strand
AGGTAGACGTAGCCGAGCGCCGGTTGCGGCACGTTGGCGACGTTCCAGCCGTTAAACACGTTGCCGATGGTAGTAAACACCGCAATCGGGAAGCCGAGTGCGGCCGAGGTGCCGACCGCACCGTGAATCGGCACGTTGCTCCAGGTGAGAAACGGAATCGAGAAGAAACCGCCACCCGCCCCGACCAGCGCTGAGAGCACGCCAACGACGATGCCGGCTGCGAAGAGGCCCGCGCGACCCTGCAGCGTCCGACTCGCTTTTGGCTTGAAGTTAAGCAGCATCTGGGTGCCGGTGTAGAACAGAAAGCAGGTGAAGAAAATCGCCAAAAACTGAGTTGAGAGCATCGACACGACGCGGGTTCCCAAAAGCGCGCCGAACAAGATGCCCGGCGACATCGCGAGCACCACCGGCCAGTTGACCGCGCCCTTGGCGTGGTGTGCGCGCACCGAGGAGAACGAGGTGAAAATGATGGTCGCCATCGACGTTGCGAGGATGACCTGCATCTTTGTTTCGAACGGAAAACCTTGCGCCTGAAACAGAATGAGCAAAAACGGCACCATAATCATGCCGCCACCAATGCCGAGCAAGCCCGCAAGAAAGCCGACAAACGCACCAAGTGCGACGTAGCTCAGCAGCCACAAATTTAGGTAGTCCATCAATTCACTTCAATAGGTTTGAATCGATGAATTTCCATTCCGACTCACTGACGGGGGTAATTGACAGCCGGTTGCCGCGCTGCAGGATGCGCATCGATTCAAGCGGCTCTGCCGCGCGCAGCGTAGCGAGCGAAATCAATTCGCATTTCTTCACGAACGCCACTTCGACGCACATCCATATCGGTTTCTCACGGGTGGCTTTCGCATCGAAATACTTTCCCGGCTCGAATTGTGTTTTGTCCGGCAGCGGTTTTGACGCGATCTTTGCAACGCCTGCGATGCCGGGCTCGGGGCAGCTCGAATGATAGAAAAGCACAAAATCGCCCGGCTTCATATCGTCGCGCATGAAGTTGCGCGCCTGATAGTTGCGAACGCCGAACCACGCGCTTTTCTTGTCGCGCTTTAAGTCGTCGATCGAGTATTCGTCGGGTTCGGATTTCATCAGCCAGTAACTCATTACCCGCCTCGCAAACAAAAACGGAGAGCGTGCCGCTCTCCGCCTCAAAATTCAGACTCCCGCCGACGCCGCAACGGCTGTCATCTTGAACCGAGGTTCAAGATTGGTTGCTTCCACTCGATCTACTAGGTACAACTGGCAAGATCCGAAGGGTCTAAGCAAGACCCAAAGGGTCAGGAGTCGCGCGCACGAACCGGGTAGCGAAGCATCCTTGCGACAAGCGCATTGGTTCAAAGAAATTTTCAACCGCCACGAACGCTGCAGGAGCGAGAACGATTCTACGCCTTACCGGCAACGCTAGCTGGCGCGAGCGCGAGATCGAGTTTCGATTGCAGCGCAAGCAAACGCGCTTCGATGCGCGGATCGAGGGCATCGGTGTCTTTCGCCGCGGCAGCGAGTTCAAGCGCGGCAAGCAGAAGCACGCGTTCTATTTCCGATTGGGGCGATTTTTGCGAGACGTTTGCGCACTTTGCCTCGACCACGGCGATGGCGTCTGCGAGCGCACCGCGCTGCGCCTCCGGCGCGTTTAGCTTGAACGTACGACCCTTGATCGTTGCGGTAAGCGCGTCGGTCGTCATTGCAGCGGCGTGGCTTTATCGGACGCGGCGGAGGGGAATTTTTCGGCCAGTCCTCGCAGGCGGGCGCTCGCTTGCGACATGCGAGATTCAGCGTCGGCAAGCGCCTTTTTCAAAAGCGAATTTTCGAGCGCAAGCGCCTCCATGCGATCAATAGCCTGATCGAGAGTCGCTTCGAGCTTTTCGAGAGTTTCGTTCACCCTATAACTATATCAAGTGTGCTCGCACCGATCCCGACAGGGTCGGTTTGCGGCGCGTCCTACGGGGTCGCGCCGGTGTCTAGCGCTTTGTACTCAACCGCAACAATCTCGAGCTGTTCAACGCCTGCGGGCGTCGGCAAACTCACGCTGTCGCCTTCGCGGTGTTTGGTGAGTACTCGCGCGATCGGGCTGATCCAGCTCACGTAGCCGCGGTTCGGATCGGTTTCGTCTAAACCGACGATCGAAATTGTGCGCGAATCGCCCTTTTGGTTTTCGACGGTGACCGTTGCACCGAAAAAAACTTGATCCGTGTTGCGCGAGGCCGGGTCGATGACTTCAGCTTCGTCGAGGCGTTTGATCAGATAGCGCGTGCGGCGATCGATTTCGCGCAGGCGTCGCTTGCCGTAGAGGTAGTCGCCGTTTTCGCTACGGTCGCCGTTGCTCGCGGCCCAGGAAACGATGCGGGTGACTTCTGGCCGCTCGACCTTGGTGAGATGTTCGAGCTCGGCTTTCATCTTCGCATGCCCGCCAGGGGTCATGTAGTTTTTCGTCCCGGCTGGCAGCGGCGGAATCTGGACTTCGTCGTCGTCCGTTTCGTCGTCGGATTCTTTGGTGAAAGCTTTGCTCACGGGTTTCTTTGGCGGGGATTGCGCGAATTTCGCAGATTAACGCAGATTGCGTCGAGTCGCGTGTACGGGGTGTTGGAGGCCCGTGTTCGGACGCCTGCTTCGACGGTCATTTCCAACGAGCGAAGCGCGCCTAGGCGCGCCTACAGTGCGGGTTACTTGCGCACCCGATCAATCGACTCGCACATTTCGCGCAGCGCAGCGATTGTGCGCGCGCTCGGTCGATGCAGCCGTGACCCGTCGACAACGACGAGCGGCGTCGAGGCAAGTGGCGTGACGCTCCATTGCGCGGCAACGGCGTCGCGTGTGCTCGCACTCGCGAGCACGATTGCATCGGGTTTGGCCGTGATCACCGATTCGCGAGAAACCTCTGGCGCGGGAATAGCGAGTTCGCCAAACACGTTTTTTGCGCCACACGCGGCAAGCGCCTCGCCGATCAGATGTTTGTTCGAGAGCGTGAACAGCCGTCTGTCGCCGAGCTGATAGAAGACGCGCATCGTCGATTTCGATGCGTATTTTGCGCGGATCGACTGGATGTCGCTGTCGGCTTTCTCGGCGCGCGCGAGCGCTGCGGAAGCCGCCGTCTTGTCGCTCGACCATTTCGAAAATTCGCGCACGGTGTTTGCGATACCCGCGAGCGAATCGACTTCGCTGCGATAGACGCGAATGCCTAAGCGCTCGATGGCCGCGATATCGTCGGTTTTGTTGCCGCTCGGCCACGCAACGACGAGATCGGGTTTGAGCGCGAGCACTGCCTCCACATTGGTGCCGCGATAGCTAGACACTTTTGGCAGTGCTTTTGCGGCGTCCGGAAAATCGCAGGACTCGCTGACCGCAACCACCGCCGCGCCCAACCCAGCTGCAAAGAGCAGCTCTGTGGCATGCGGGGCGAGGCTCACGATGCGCTTCGGTGGCGCGGTTTGTTCGCTCGAGCGCGTTTGCGCGCTCGCGTCGCCTGCAGCGAGCGCGCCAGCTGCATAAACCGCAATCGATGCAGCAGCTATTGCAGCATTTGCCCTATAAAAAAAAGAAACTAAAGCGTTCACGGTCGTTATTGATTTAATATAAAAAAATTATATTTTTCAATTTAAATAGGGCATGTGTGCCTAGCGCTAATTAACAGAAAGTGTTAACCAAGCTTTTCTTCCGCCGGTGGCGTAGCCAAAGGCGTGTTGATAGTCGCGATCAAGCGCATTGTCTAATCGCGCGCCGACGTTGACCCCGCGCCAGAGCTCGTGGCGCACGAAGGCGTTCAAGACGCCGTAGCCCGCGAGTCGCCGAGTGTTCGCCGGGTTGTCGAAACGATTGCCCGACGCTACCCATTCCAAGCCCAAATTCGCACCGAACAGTTGTGTGTTCGCCTTAAGTGCGCCGTGCACATTGGCTCGCCGCGCGAGCCGCTTGCCGGTGGTCGTGTTTTCTGGGTCGCTCAGGTCGAGGCTCGCCTCAACCCGCCAGTCGGCGATACGCGTGCCCGCCGAGAGTGTCGCGCCACGCAGCGTTGCCGTCGCCACGTTTTGCGGCGCGCAGTTGAAATTCGCGTCGCATTGAAATTCGATCAAGTCGCGCACCCGGTTTTCGTAGAGCACGAGTGTGGCGTTGCTGCCGCCACCCGTCCACTGCAACCCAAGGTCGAAATTTTTTGCCTTCTCTGGGGCGAGCGCGGGGTTCGCATAGCCTGGGTAGTACAGATCGTTGAAGGTTGGCGCCTTGAAGCTGGTGCCTGCGTTGGCAAGCACACGCCACTGTGGCGAGACACGCCAGCCAAGCGCCAGATTACCGGTGCTGCGCGTGCCGTATTGGCTGCTGTCGTCGATCCGCAGCGATCCGGCGAGCTTGAGCGCCGAGAGCGCCGCCTCCGCGCCGAACGCAAAACTTGTCGTGCGCCGCGATGTGGTGTCGAAGCTGTCGGTCGTGGCAATCGCTTCGCGTCGCCATTCAACCGCGTTCCAGAGCGCGAGATCGCGCTGCAAGCGCAGATTGTTTTGCCAGCTCGCTTGGGTCTGCGTCGTTTTGTACTCGCCGCCAAACGCTGAAACGAATGTTGCTTGATCGACGCTTTGCCCGAGCGTGACGGTCGAGCGCCAGCGCTCGGTCGCAGCGTACCCCAACTTCACCGCGCCGCTGTGCAATTGCGATTTGATGCGGTCGTCGAAACCGGCGCCGCCGTCGTATTGCACGTTGCCGCGCGCGGCGTAGAGGTTCGCGTCAAGTTGCCACGCGGTCGAGAGGGCGAGTCCGGCACTCGCCTGCGCGCTCGTAAAACGGTAGCCGTCGCGATCTGGGTTGAAGCTGAAGTTCTGGGGGTTGACGATCGCGTTGTAGCCAGCGCTTTCGCGATGATTGAACGCGAGCGATGCGCTGCGACCGTCCTGCGCGTAGCCTGCGCGAACACCCACATCACTTGAGCGTTGCTCGCCAAGCATGACGTTTGCCGAGAGCCCGGCACGCTTTTTGGTGAACACTTGAATGACCGCGCTGACCGCATCTGCGCCGTAGAGGCTCGCTGCCGGTCCGCGCACGATTTCGATGCGCTCAATCTGATCGATTGCAAGGTGTTGCAGCGCGGATAAGCCGCTGAACGACGAGCCGATGCGCTGACCGTCGATCAGCACCAGCACCTGGTTGCTGTTGCCGCCGCGCGCGAAGATCGAAGGCGTCGCGCCCGCGCCAAGCGCCTGCACTTCAAGTCCTGGCACCGATTGCAGTGCGCTGACAACATCGTTGACACCAGCGGCCAGCAAATCTTCGCCGCGCAAAATCGAGACATCGCGCAGCGTCTCGGCAAGCGCTTCGCTGGTTCGCCAGGCGGTGACGACCACCGGCTCGACTCTGGTTTGTGCGGCGGCAGGCAACGAGACGAGCGCGCTCGCGACCGCAACACCGAGATAGCAACTGTGTCGCGCTATGCCCTTTTGAACCGGGTTTTTAGTTAAATTATTAAACATTATCTTTCCAAATAAAAACCGAACCCTCCGTTCGATAAATGGGGGCGAAGCGTTGGAAAGCTGGCAGAAAAACCGCGCAACCGGATGGCCGAGCCAGCGGTGCAGAGTTCAACGGTGCCGCGCCTCCCCGCGCGTTCGTCATCGGCGCGCATTGAGGAACATGCGCGCGCCGCCTGGCCGGTCTCCGGACTCTTTGCCGTCGGTTTGCGCCTTCCCAAACGAAATCGTTCAGTGGCATACAGAGCAAACCGCGATGCAAATTACCGTTGCGGGGGCAGTAGCGGACTGAGCGCGTCAGAAATGACACACTGGCACCGCTTTCCCGTTTCACCCGCGCGCAATACCCCGCGCGCGGACACCAAATGGCGGAATCGATCATAGCGCATGCAACAATTCCGCGATGACCCCGCCGCCAGTCCCCGCCAATGCCGCTGCCCCCGCCGTAGCCCCGGTCGCGACCGCCTCGGTCGCCGCCACGGACGGCGCACTCATCGCGCGGCTGCTCGGCTACGTGAAGCCCTATCGTGGAAAACTGGTGGGCGCGGCGTCGCTCTTGGCGCTGGTGTCGCTCATTGAGCCGCTGATCCTGCTCGTTTTTAGCCGCATCCTTGATCGCGCGTTTGTCGTCGGCGCGGGCGCTTCGACGGTGAGCCCGGCTTCGCCGCAGGGGCAGCTCGCGCAGGGCGTACTTGCGCCGCTCGTGGCCTGGCTCGACCGTTTCCCGGTCGCATGGATGCCCGTGTTTATCGTGGCGATGTTTGTATTTCGCAGCATCTGTAATTTCTTGGGCGATGTGGCGCTGCATTGGGTGTCAAGCCGCGTCGTCTACGACGTTCGGCTAGATACGTTTCGCAAAATGCTGCGCCTGCCGATGCGTTTTTTCGATCGCAATTCCGCCGCCGAGCTCACCTCGAAGATCACGTTTGACGCCCAGCAGATCGGCGCGTCCTGTTCTCAGGCGCTCACCGCGCTGGTGCAGGATTCGTTCAAATTGCTCGGAAGCCTCGCCTGGTTGCTTGTGATCAGCTGGAAATTAACGCTCGGCGTGCTCGCGATTGCGCCGCTGGTGGCGCTTGTCATCCGTTTTGTGACCAAACGACTGCGCCGCGCGAGCCAGGCAATGCAAACCACGATGGGGGAGCTCGCACGCTTCGGCGACGAGGCGCTCACCAATCAAAAAACGGTCAAATCGTTTAACGCGTTTGCAATGATCGGCAGCGCCTTTGCCGCCCGCGCCAACGCCTTTCGCCAGGCCTACATGAAGCAGGAGACGGCGAATGCGGCGAGCGCGCCATTGACCCACATCACCGTGTCGGTGGCGATCGCTGCCATCGTCTCGCTTGCGATCGCGCAGGGTCAGCGCGGCGAGATGACGGCAGGCGAATTCACCGTGTTCTACATCGCACTCTTGAGTCTGTTGCCGCCGCTCAAAAGCCTGTCATCGGTAAACGCAGTCATTCAACGCGGACTCGCTGCAGCTTCCGGGCTTTTTGCCCTGCAAAATGAGGCAAGTGAGCGGCAAAATGCGAATAAAGACATACAAAAAAATGTCCCCGAAAATTCATATTCAATGGGGCAAATCGAGTTTAAGCAGGTCAGTTTTCGCTACGACAGTCGTGAAAACGATGCGCTTCGCGACATTTCGTTCAATGTGAAGCCGGGCGAACACGTCGCGCTGGTCGGCGGCTCCGGCAGCGGCAAATCAACCGTGATGGCGCTGATCGGCGGCTTTTACGATCCGTCGGCCGGGCACGTCGAAATTGACGGCCGCTCGATTGCCGATACACCGCTCGACCAGCTGCGCGCCCGGCTCTCGGTGGTCTCGCAGGACGTGCTGCTGGTTAACGACACGGTTGCCGCAAATATCGCCTTTGGCGGCGAACTCGATCTGCCGCGCGCTCGCGCGGCTGCCGCTGCCGCCGGCGCGGAGGGTTTCATTGATGCGCTGCCGCGCGGTTTTGAAACAAGCGTTGGCGAAGGCGGGGCGTTGCTCTCCGGTGGGCAGCGACAACGCATTGCCTTGGCGCGCGCGTTCTATAAAAACGCGCCGATCGTGCTCTTCGACGAGGCGACCTCCGCGCTCGATTCTGCGAGCGAGCGCGTGGTGCAGGAAAGCCTCGCCGCACTCGCCGGCGGTCGCACGGTGATTCAAATCGCACACCGCCTAAGCAGTGTGCGCCGCGCCGACACCATCATCGTGTTCGAGCAAGGGCAAATCGTCGAGCGCGGCTCGCATGAGCAATTGCTCGCGGCGGGCGGCGCCTACGCAGCACTCGTCAGGCAGCAGGCGGCTTGAAATCCACGACCCAGCGCTTCAGTGCGGCATGCACGTCGCGCGGCGGGGGGCCGGTGAGCCACGCGATCAAAGCTTCCACATCGATCGCCTCGGTTTGATCGCTTACCACGCGCCGCACTTTTTCATGCCGCGTCGCCTCGAAGCGCTCATGGTCGCCGAGTAACTCTTCGTGCATTTTTTCGCCGCGCCGCAGACCGGTGTAGACAATCGGTATCGCATTTTCGCGACCCTTGGCGAGGCGGATCAGCTCTTTCGCCAAATCGACGATGCGCACCGGCTCGCCCATATCGAGTACGTAGAGCGAACCGGGTTGCGCAAGCAGCCCCGCCTGGAGTACGAGCTGCGCAGCTTCCGGAATCGACATAAAAAAGCGTGTCATATCGGCGTGGGTGACGGTGACCGGGCCGCCCATTTCGATCTGTTTGCGGAACTTCGGAATCACACTGCCGTTGCTGCCAAGGACGTTGCCGAAGCGAACGCCGACAAACTGGGTCGGGGCGGTCGGAAAGCTCATGCAGGCAAGTTCCGCGAGGCGCTTGCTTGCGCCCATGATGCTCGACGGGCGCACTGCTTTGTCGGTTGAAACCAGGACGAATTTCTCGCACCCGGCTTCGCGGGCGCACTCGGCCATGGTGATCGTGCCGTAGGTGTTGTTGCCCACAGCCTCCCAGGCGTTTACCGTTTCGGTCATTGGCACATGTTTGTACGCGGCGGCGTGAAAAATAATGCTTGGTTTTTCGACGGCGAGAATGTCTTTGATGCGCGTTTTGTTGCGCACATCGGCGACGTAGACCTCAAGGCGTCTGACATCTACGAACTGCTGCAAATGTTCGTAGATGTCGTGTGCGGCGAATTCCGAAATGTCGAGCAGAATCAGGCGATTGGGCCGGAAGCGCAGCACCTGGGTGCAAAGCTCGCGTCCGATTGATCCGCCAGCGCCGGTAACCAGCACCGTTTTACCGGTGAACCAGTGCGCGAGACCGGCGCTGTCGAGCGCTACCGGATCGCGACCGAGCAAATCCTCGAGTTCGACCGCACGCAGTCGCTCATGGCTGTCGTTGTCGTTGAGCAACTCATCGTAGGCGGGCACGGTGAGCGTGACCATTTGCGCATCGTTTGCAAATTGCACGGCGCGGCGGCGTTCGCGGTGGCTTGCGTTGGGCATCGCGATGATCGCGTGCTGCGCACCGAATTGGCGCGCGACACGACCGACGCTTTCGAGTCCGCCCATTACCAATACCTCGTGCAGTCTCGCGCCCTGTTTGGCACGGTCATCATCTAGCAGCGCGACCGGACGCCAGACGTCAGAGCGCTGCAACTGACGGATCAAGTTTGCCGCCGCGTTGCCGGCACCCATCACCACCACCGGTTCGCCGCGAATCGCCGAGAGGCCGTAGAGTCGGTGCTCTTTCCAGCTGCGCACCGCCATGCGCGCGCCACCCATCAAAATGATGAGGAAGAACGGCTGCATCGCAAGCACCGAGCGCGGCCAGATGAACGATTCTGGCCTCAGCAGCAGAAATACGAGGCCCGTCGCTGCCGCGGCCACAAACGCCGCGCGAAGAATGAGCCACATGTCCGGCAAGCTCGCAAAGCGCCAAATGCCTCGGTACAACCCCATCGACACGAACACAATCGCGTGGATCGGGATCACATAGGCCAGACCGCGCATCACATCGTCGGCGCTGTAGTCAGCGGTTGCGAAATTTGGGTTAAAGCGAATCCAGAACAGCGCCGCCCAGGCAAAGGCTGCCGCTGCCAAGTCATAGAGCAGTGCGGTTGGCGCGCGCGGATTGAGCAACAGGTTGATCGGCGGGCGCCTTGCTGCTACCTGGGCGACCGCAAGGTAGGCGATGGCGTACAACGCGGCCAACCCGAGTTTCGTGCCCGCACCGATCATGTCGGATTGATGCAGTCCCACCGCGATTGCTGCCGACAGTCCACACCACGCGATCATCCACACCAAAAGCCCGCGATGGCCAAGCCCCGCCAGCACCAGTCGCTGATAGAGATGATCGCGATGCGGCACGGTCGGGTTGTGACCCGAGAGCATGCGGCGAACAAGCGTGTAGCTCGCGTCCACCCAAAACGGGGTGAACAGCACGATCGGTACAGCCGCCGCCCATAATCCGATCAGCCAACCCTTGACGCTCACCGCAGCCAGCACCAGACCCAGCAGGGTTGAGCCGCCGTCGCCCATGAAAATGCGCGCTGGCGGCACGTTGAGAAGAAGAAAACCGAACGCAGCACCTGCAATGATTGCCGCCAACCGCGCGAGCTCGCCGCCGCCTGCGATTCCCGCAGCGCCTGAGGCTCCGGCGTAGGCGAGCGCCGCTAGCGTGGCCCCGCCAAAAAGCGCCATGGTCGCGGCGACGCCGTCCGCACCATCCATGAAATTAAAGAGGTTTAGCGCCCATACCAAGAGCAGCATGAGCAGCGGCAGCGCGAGTAGATCGAAGCCGGGCAGCCAGAACGCGATCAACAGAACCGACGACAAGGCGTGGACAGACAATCGCCACGCCGCACGAACCCCCATCCAATCGTCCGCCGCCGAGATAATCCATAGCATCCCGACAGGAATCAATACAGTTGAGGAAACGCCTAAATACGAGGCTACAACGAAGAAAGATATCGCAATACCGAGCCCGCCGCCGCGGCGCACTGGCGATTCGTGAAGTGAACGCTCACTAGGCGAACTGAACGGACTGGGAATCAAGCCGCGCAGCATCGCCAGGGCAATCATGAAGGCCACGAGCGCCGCGCTTACCGCAGGGACTAGAAATTCAGTCATTTATTTTTGAAATCAAGCGCTTAGCGAACAAAAAAGAGAGCCGACCGACGCCGACTTCGCGCTTCGAGCCCGGGTATTTTCGCCGCAAAACCACAAATGCTCAATGTTGCAATTTGACAACGAGCCGCGACACTGTTTCGGTCTCATTACACCACGCGCGTTGGCAGCGAAAACGGCTTTTGGCACAATAGGGGCAACTTCCGAGATACTTTGGTTGGAAGAAATCCGGTCGGCCAAAAGTTTAGAAACATCCTTCACGCCGACTCTTGAATTACTGAGGAGAGACTGAATGAAACAGAAATTATTGGCTCTGGCCGTTGGTGGCTTGATGGCTGGATTGGCGTCCGCGCAATCGGCAAACGTAACGCTCTACGGTGTGTTGGACGTGTTCCTGGCAAACGAGCGCGCTTCGTCGTCGCCCGGCAAGGCATCGGCGAGCGCAACTGTTCTCGAATCCGGCGGTTTGTCCGGTTCGCGTTGGGGGCTGCGTGGCACCGAGTCGCTTGGTGGTGGCATGAACGCAGTGTTCGTTGCCGAAAGCGGTTTCGCGGCTGACACCGGTCTGTCCGTTCAAGGCGGTCGCCTGTTCGGTCGTCAAGTGTTTGTCGGTCTGAACGGTGGCTTCGGCTCGTTCACGATGGGTCGCCAATACTCGCCATTGTTCAACGTGCTTTGCGAAGTTGACATCGACGGCTGCTCCACGTTCTCGGTTGTTGGCAACCACTACATCGGTCTGCCAGGCGCGCTGCGCATCGACAACTCGCTCGTCTACTCGTCGCCTAATATGGGTGGCGCAACGGTGTCCGTCATGTACGGTGCCGGCGAAGGCGCGAAAACTTCGTTCAACCGCACGGTTAGCGCAAACCTCCAGTACAAGGCCGGTCCTCTGTATGCAGGCTTGGGCTATGCAGACGTCAAGAACGCAACTGGCGGCAACGCGGGGCGCACCGTGATCGCAGCCGGTGGTTTCGACGCGGGCGTTGCAAAGTTGACCGCTAGCTACCTCGAGAACAAGTACACCTTCGGCACAGCGAAGTTCAAGGGCTGGCAGCTCGGCGCAGCGGTTCCGTTCGGTGCAACGACCCTGATTCTGAATGCAGGTCAAGGCAAAGCCGACGCAGTCAAGCAAACGCTTATCAACCTGGGCGTTGATCACTCTCTGTCGAAGCGCACCACGGTTTACGCTCGCTACGCGAACGCGGACAACAACGCAGCATCGAACCTTGGCGCGTTCACTGGCAAGCCAGCAGTGACCGGTCCTGGTTCGGACAAGCGCATCATCACCGTCGGTATGCGTCATCGCTTCTAACAGATTGTTCAGCAGCGGGCGGTTCGCTGCCCGCATGAATAGTTTGCTTAAAACTACACAACAATCGGTTCAGGAGTATCTATGAAATTCACAAAACTAGCGATCGCGGTCGCAGCAGTGGTGGGCTCAGTTGCCGCCTCGGCGCAAACCGCCAACGTGACGTTGTACGGCAGCATCCGACTCAACGTAGAGTCGGCACGCTACAGTAACGGCGTGACCAAATCGACCAATCTCGTCACGCTTGAAAACGTGTCCTCACGCTTTGGCTTCCGCGGCTCGGAGTCGCTTGGCGGTGGCTTAAATGCCATTTTCCAAGTTGAGGCAGGCTTCGCCAGTGATACCGGTAATGGTGGATCCGCCAACGGTAGCCCGCAGCTGTTCGGTCGCGAATCGTGGGTCGGTTTGAACGGTGGCTTCGGTGAGATCAAGTTCGGCTATGGTTTGACACCGTTTGATGACGTGCTCGGCTGGGCACACCATCAAGGCGCAAATAGCTGGGAAAACCGTAACAACGGCGTGGGCGGCGGCGCAGGCTTCGCAAAGCGCGACCTGTTCACCAACTACGTCGCGGGCGCTAACTGCACGTCGTCGGCATTCGATGCGCGCTATGCGAACTCGATTAGCTACGCAACGCCAAACGTGTCCGGTTTCCAAGTGCGTACGCAGTACGCGTTCCTCGGCGAAGCAGCTAGCAACTCGTGTTCTGGCTTCGATACTGCGGTTCGCTACGCTAGTGGTCCGGTGCGCGTGGGTCTTGCCTATGCGATGCACAACAACTTTACCGCACTTGGCGCGCTCGCGCTTCCGCATGACGCAGATGCGTTGCGCGGTTACGTGAGTTTTGACGCTGGCTTCGCAAGGTTCGACGCATCGTACGAAACAGCTCGCTACAAGCCGGACGCTGGCGGTTCTCTCAAGTACAAGTACTGGGATATTGGCGCGCTTGCTCCGTTCGGAGCGAATACGCTCGGCGTTCAGTACGGTCAGCGCGACAATGGCCTGGCGGCGTGTTACTCAGCCGCGACACAGGCGCTCACGGTTACCGCTGCTTGCTTGGCGAACTGGAGCAATGGCGGCGGTAAGCACCTGAGCGTGACCTACGATTACGCGCTCTCCAAGCGCACGCTGGTGCGCTCGTACTTCTCGGATCTCAAGAACGAGACGGGACAGAAGGTACGCGCAACGTCGGTCGGTCTCTGGCATTCGTTCTAATCGACTCGTCGATTCGTACGTAAAAAAGGACGCTTCGGCGTCCTTTTTTCATTTCTCCACTGCCGCGATTCGATTTCACAACGCTGGCGCGTTGCGTCAGCACCAACGTTTCGGTGGCCCGTCGGCTGGGCGGCAGCGTCGTTTGAGCAGCACACCCAGCGCAGCATCATGCCAAAATTCGCAAATGGATCAGTTCATTCTCGCGCTAGATCGAGCTGCGCGCACGCTCTCGGGTGCCGCACACGCGCAACGCCCAACCCCAACCGCTGCGCGCAGCAAGCGCTCGACCAATGGCGCAGACTCGCCCAGCGATCCGACCCAGTTGACCGAAGCAGAGCGCGAACAGTCGATCGCACTGATGCGTGTGAACCACGCCGGCGAAGTCGCCGCGCAGGCGCTCTATCAGGGGCAAGCGCTGTTTTCCCGGGACGCAAGCGTCAAAGAAAAGCTCGCGCTCGCAGCCAACGAGGAGCTCGATCATCTCGTCTGGACCCGCGAGCGGGTTCAAGCGCTCGGGGGGCGAACCAGTGTCCTCGATCCGCTTTGGTACGCGGGCGCGTTCGCCATCGGTGCCGCCGCCGGCGCGGTTGGTGATCGCGTTTCCCTCGGATTTCTACAAGCGACCGAAGAGCAGGTCGAGGCGCACCTCGCGTCCCACCTGGCGAGACTCCCGCCGACCGATTACGAAAGCCGTGCCATTGTCGAGCAAATGAAGCGCGACGAAGCAAGCCACGCGCAGACCGCTCGCGAATCCGGCGCAACAGCTTTGCCGCTCATCGCCCAACGAATTATGGCTTTTGGTGCCAAAATAATGACTACAACGTCCGCGAAAATTTAGATTTCCGACAATCTCGATATGGCGATGCTGCGCAGAGTTGTTGCGGTTCAGCGATCCTCATACCCGAACCACGAATCTTCTCGCTAAGGCGTTCGACACACCCTATCCGACCGCCACGCAGCGGCTCAGGTGATTGCAAAACGCCGCGCGTAAGTGTCGACTCACTTTCGTGCAAACCGAAGTTCAACCGCTCTCTTTCTTGAACGAAAGCGATGCCGAATTGATGCAGTAGCGCATTCCAGTCGGTTTCGGTCCGTCCGGAAACACGTGTCCCTGGTGCGCGTCACAGCGCGCGCAGTGCACCTCTGTGCGGCGCATGAACCAGCTGCGATCTTCTTTGGTTTCAACATTGACCGCATCCACCGGCTGCCAAAACGACGGCCAGCCAGTGCCAGACTCAAACTTGTGCTCCGACGAATATGCGGGCAGCCCGCAGGCAACGCAAACATAGGTGCCTTTTTCGTGGTTGTCCCAGAGCTCACCAGAGAACGCGCGCTCGGTGCCGTGTTCGCGTGTGACTTTGTATTGCTCGGGCGTCAATTGTGCGCGCCACTCAGCATCGGTTTTTTCAATCTTTTCCATGATCGAGAATTCGAAATAGAAAGCGCGAGGTTACACCGCTTGCCCGATCTAGACAGCGGCTGCTTATTGAATCTGCGCTAATTCGCATCAATTGCACCCGTTTGTGGTGAGCCAGTCGAACCATCGACGTACTTAAAACTCATCGCGCCGAATCAATGGTTCATTGACTATTTCGCGCCAGCGCGTCCGCCGCGAGTCGATACCAAGCCTTGTGCAAATCCTGAGTGTGACGCGGTGCGAGTCGCCCTTCTTTCACGACGGCCTCGTAGATCTCGCGCGCTTCGCGCATACGACTCACGCCTTCGAGATATTGCGCGTAACGGCAGCGCGCGACGGGACCATTGCTTGTGGCGATGGCGTGCCTAAACGCATCATCCGCACCCGAATCGCCGAGCTGCGCGAGCGTGAACGCATAACCCAAATCGTCGTCCGGTTGCCGCACATCGCGACCAATGGCAAACAATCGTTCGTAGGCAGCGCGCGCATCGCTCCAACGCTCCGCGAGCAAATTGGTCGATGCGAGTCCGCGTACGAAGTGTTGATCGTTGGCGTACGATCCGCTCGCAGCTTCGTTGTAATGAGTAATCGCCTCGTCGTAGCGACCGAGCCCCGACAACGCGGCGGCAAGCGCGCCGCGATTGGCAACCGTCGGCGCACGTTCGAAATCCGCTTGCGCTTCGCGCAGCGCACGATTCGGATCGATTGCATCACTTACGGCTTTAATGACCTTGCGACCGCCGCGCGTCATGCGCAAATCGGGCATGTACTCCATGAAAAAGTACACAGCGCTTCCAAGCAATGGAAACGAAAACAGAATCATGAGCCAATAAAAATGTCGCCCAGTACGGATCGCGTGGATTGCAAAAAAAATCGCAATGGCAAAGTGCAAGCCACCGGCGGCGATGTACGGCATGTCGATTCCCTGTGCGTTTTTCGTGGTCGCTAGATTATGCGATGGACACTTCCACCCGACAATCGTAAAACGTCGCGCCGCCGCCTAAATCGGTGAGCGCCTGGCTCGTGAGATCGTTCACGAAGCCCTCCGCACCCGGGTGATTGCGCCAGTGGCCCCAGAGAATCGTTGCCACACCCTCGCGCGTGTCTTCGGTAATCGTCGCCGCGAGTTTCATCTCACCGCGCGCGTTCCACACGCGAACACGCGCGCCTTCGCGCAAGTTGCGTGCGTGCGCGTCCGCGGGATGCAATTGAACCGTCGGTGCGCCGTGCGGTTTCGCGAGTTCTTCGATGTTCGCAAACGTCGAATTCATGAAGTTGCGCGCGGGCGGGGTGTTGAGCGCAAGCGGAAACTTCGCCGCGAGATTCGCATCGCCGTACTCGTGCGGCGGCGTGTATGTAGGCAGTGGATCAAACCCGTGCTTCGCAAGCGCTTCCGAATAGAACTCGCACTTGCCGGATGGTGTTCCGAATTCGCCATTCGCGAACGGTGTGATGAAACCGTCCTTCTTCGGGTACTTCAATCGCAAGAAGCCGTCACTCTCCAAGGCTTCGAACGATTGACCGGAAAGTGTTTTGTGCGACCAATCGAAAGCCTGACGAATCATCGATTCGTCGCTTTCATCAAAGCACGGATCGCTCAGATTCATGGCTTTCGCAAGACGACGAAACACCTCGGTGTTGGCAAGACTCTTCCCGATCGGATCGATCGCGCGACGATTCAGGGTGATGTCGTAGTGACCGTAAGCGCGGTGAATGTCGTCGTGCTCGGGCTGCGTCGTTGCAGGAAGGACAATGTCGGCGAAGCGTGCGGTGTCGGTGACGAAGATGTCGTGCACAACGGTGAAGAGATCTTCGCGTGCAAGACCCGCGAGCACTTTGTTGCCGTCGGGTGCAACCGCCGCCGGGTTCGAGTTGTAGACGAACATCGCTTTGATCGGTGGGGCGTTTAATGCAGTGAGCGCATCACCCAACGCACTCATGTTTACCATGCGCGGCAATTCGCCGTTCGCGTTGCACGACATCAAATCCGGTCGTTCGAGATACGCGGTGTTGATCGGAAACGCGCCTGACGTGGAAAGCAGCAGGCCGCCGCTCGCCTCCGTCCACGCGCCCGTAAGCGCAGGCAAGCACGCGACGGTTCGCACCGCCATGCCGCCGCCGCCGTGACGCTGCATGCCGTAGTTCAAGCGAATCACGGCTTTCTTCGTGCTGCCGTAGGCGTTTGCGAGCGTTTCGATCTCATTCGCAGCAATGCCGCAAACTTGCGCCGCACGCTCGGGCGTCCAATCGCGAACGCGTTCTTTCAATTCGGAAAAACCGAGCGTGTGATTTGCGATGTAGCCGTGATCCAAGAGATCATCGCGAACCAGCACGTGCATCATCGCAAGCGCGAGTGCTGCGTCGGTCCCAGGCTTGATCGCAAGCCACTTATGACATTTTTCCGCTGAGAGCGACTTGTACGGGTCGATCGCGATCAACTTCGCGCCGCGACGTTTCGCTTCCTGGCACCGGCTCCACAAATGCAAGTTCGATGTGATCGGATTGGTGCCCCAAAGAATGATGAGTTCCGAATGCGCAAAGGCTTCAACGTCTGTTCCGAGTCGTGAGCCGAGCGTCACTTGCAAGCCTGCGGCACCTGCGCTTGAGCAAATCGTGCGTTCGAGCTGCGATGCGCCAAGCGCATGAAAGAAACGGCGATCCATCGAGCTGTATTGCAGGATGCCCATATTGCCCGCGTAGCTGTACGGCAGGATCGCCTCTGCACCGTGCTCGGCGATGATCGATTTGAACTTTGTGGCGACCATCGCAAGCGCTTCGTCCCACGAGATCGGCGCGAACTTGGCTTCGCCTTTGTTTCCAACGCGCTTCAACGGCGTTTTGACGCGCGTTGGGTGATAGGTGCGCAGCGGATACTTCGCAACCTTGGTGCAGAGCACGCCTGCCGTCACGCTGTGCGACGCCGAGCCTTTCACTTCGATCAATTTGCCGTTCGTGACGTGGTATTCCAGCGCACAGGTGTCGGGGCAATCGTGTGGGCACGCGCCTTTCACGACGTGAGTTTCCAAAGATGGAGCAGTGTTGGTGGTGATGTTCACGTCGTTAATTTTGCCGTTCAGCGCACGTTGCCATTTGCCCACTACAACTTTACGGCTTAATGCCCCATTAAATAAGGCTAGAAGGAAATCTAGTCATTGTGTGGATCGATATATAAAACGGAACTCATACGAAGAAACATTGGGCAAGCGTACGATACGTTATACGCTCCTATCTCGAAATCGAAAAGTTGACCACCTGCGCCCCAGAACCGCGAGACGCATCGCCAACATCGGCGCGCATCTTCGCCTCGATATCCGGATCGACGTCAAAAGCCGTGTCGCCGCCGTCAAACATTGAAAGCTGTGATGCCTCGTCTGCGCTGTCGCGAGCCGCATCAATGCCCACGAAATCGAAGAGCTTCGTATCCGCAAGGTGTGAGGGCACAATGTTTTGCAGACTGCGAAACATGGTCTCGATCCGTCCAGGATGCTTTTTGTCCCAGTCTTCGAGCATGCGACCAACAACCGCGCGCTGAAGGTTCGGTTGCGACCCGCACAGGTTGCACGGAATGATGGGAAACGCGCGCTCGGTGGCGTATTTCACGATGTCTTTCTCGCGCACGTAGGCGAGCGGGCGAATCACCACATGCTCGCCATTGTCGGAGACCAACTTCGGCGGCATCGCTTTCAGTTTGCCGCCGTAGAACATATTCAAGAAAAACGTTTCGAGGATGTCGTCGCGATGATGGCCGAGCGCGATCTTCGTGCAACCGAGTTCTTTCGCAGTGCGATACAAAATCCCGCGACGCAATCGCGAACAGAGCGAACACATCGTCTTGCCTTCTTCGAGCACGCGCTTCACGATCGAATAGGTGTCTTGTTCGACGATCTTGAACGGCACACCAGTCTTCGCGAGATATTCGGGCAACACGCGCTCCGGAAAATCCGGCTGTTTCTGGTCGAGATTGACCGCGATCAGTTCGAAATTCACCGGCGCGACCACTTGTAACGCTTGCAGCATGTCGAGCAAGGTGTAGCTGTCCTTGCCGCCCGAAAGGCAGACCATGATGCGGTCGCCCTCCTCGATCATGCCGAAATCGGTGACCGCCGCGCCAACCACGTTGCGAAGGCGTTTGCCTTCGCGCGAGAGTGAAAACGGTAAGCGGCGCGGCTGCCGAGTCGGCACCTTCCCCACGCCGATTTCGTTTTCGACGGTTTCTGCGCTTGCGAGGCTCACCTGATTCATGCGACTATTTTAGTTGTCGGCGCGCGGCCAAATGCAGCGTGCGGCGCACGAAGGAGTATTGTGATGCGCAGCGTTTGGGCTCTTATCGTCGGCTTGTCCCTAAGTGCGCTTGCGTTCGCGCAAGCGGTCAAACCCCCCATCGAAAAATTCTCCGACACGATGGGCGCGGAGGTGATTGAGAAAGCGCTTACCGGTTTGGTGAAAATCAAATCGATCGCTTCGCCGAAAGCACGCAGCAACGCGACCCTTGGCAGTGAGCGCGAGGGCAGTGGGATCTTGCTCACCCCACGGCTCGTGCTCACCATCGGTTATCTGGTGCTCGAAGCCGACGAAGTCGAAGTGGTCGATCACAAAGGTCGCAAGCTCCCAGGCAAGGTCGCT
>JAAFJI010000048.1 GCA_013298045.1 Betaproteobacteria bacterium | reverse complement strand
CAGGTGCGCGCCTACAAATCGATCTCAACCGTACACGCTTTTTTCGCCTTCCGGTCTTGTTTTGAATCGCTTGTGTGTCCACAAATACTGAGGCAGATTTTCGAGCACATGCGATTCGACAAGCGCATTGATACGTTTCGCATCGGCAACGTCGTCGCCCGAAGGGAAATTTTCGAGCGCGGGATGAAAGCGCACATCGTAGCCGTGCAGATAACCGCGCGTTAGCCGCCGCTGTGTTGCAATCACCGGAACGACCGCCGCATTGGTGAGTTTTGCAAGTCGCGACACCGCCGTAAGCGTTGCCGCACTCACCCCAAAAAAAGGCACGAACACCGATTCCCGCGCGCCGAAATCCATGTCGGGCAAGTAATAAAACGGCAGTCCTTTTTTCATTGCACGAATCACGGGCTTAATGCCTTCAGTGCGTGAAAAAATTTCCGATTGATTGAAGCGTGTTCGACCCTCGTACATCAGCCGATCGAGATCGGGGTTGCTCTGCGTGCTGTACATCGAGCAGCCCGCCGTATCGACCGAGATGCGAATCGCCGACGCGTCGAGGCCGATGAAATGCGGGCACAACCAAATCACGGCGCGCCTGTTTTCTCCCTCGCGAAACTTGCGCCATTCGTGTTCATCGTGCAACACCACGTAATCGCGAATTGCCTGCGCCGACGCATTCCACAGAAAGCCGTGTTCGAGCGCCGCCCGCACATAGGCGCGGAAGTGCTCGCGCGCGATCGTCACGCGCTCGTGCTCGGTTTTTTGCGGGAAGCAGAGCGCGAGGTTGCGAAGCGCGATCCTGCGCCGCGATTTCGCGAGATGCCAACCAATAATAGCAACAACATCACTTAATGCCCCAATAAATATGGCGGGCAAGCAGTAAAGTGCTTTACTAGATAAATGTACGAATCGCCCTGTAAACGACATTTTATAGGACGATTGTCGATGGAGATGGATCAGCCACGTCAGCCGGCACTTTGTATCGGTTGTACGTCCACAAATACTGCGCCGGGGCAAACTCAATGGCACGCTCAACCGCCGCGTTGAGCTCCGCCCCGGCAATTTCGGAGGCGTCGCTGAACGGCGCGAGCACGTCGAATTTAAGCGCGTAGCCCTGCCCCTCCGGCAGCCGTTTGCAGGCAACCATCACTGGCGCACCGCCGGTTGTTTTGGAAAATTTTTTCACCAACGACATGGTGTAGGCCGGTCGCCCAAAAAACGGCGCCCACAACCCGTCGCCCCGAGTCGGTACCTGATCTGGCAACAGCCCAATCGGCTCTCCACGCCGCAGCGCCCGCAACATCGCGCGGATACCGCTAATGTCGGCGGGTACCGATTTGATTTGTAAGCGATCGCGCCCGGCGCGCATCATCGGCTCCGCCCAGGCCACCCGCGGCGCACGGAACATCACGGTCATTGGCATCTCAGCCCCAATAAAGAGCGACGCAATCTCAAATGTCGCCAAGTGCGGGGTTAGAAAAATCAACCCGCGCCCGCCCGCGCGCAGCGCGAGCACCTCGTCCCAGCCTTCAACCCGACGCACTCGCGAAAGCGCGAGCTCGTCCGGCGTTTTCCATAGCGCGGCGGTTTCGACCGCGAGCTGCCCGACCGATTCTGCCACTTCGCGCAGCGACACACGCCCGGTTAAGCGGGCGGTCGTCAAGTTGTCGGTCAAGCGGTTTCGCATGCCGCGCGACCAGAGCATTTTGCGTCCTAGCCAGGCACCAATCCTTGCCTGCCGCGAAAGCGGCTGCCGTGCAAGCCAGTTGGCGAGTCGGTTGGCGAGGTTTGCAAGAATCGACGACATGAAGTGCAAATTATGTCTGTCCAGGCGCCGTAAGCGGCGAGCTTGCTAAAATTACGAAGTCATCTGCTGAGTTATTCGACTACTTGCGGGCGGGTGATGGCACTGCGAGGCATCGCGCTGCCTTGCTGAAAATCAGCACAATCGCTAAAGCGTCGCCGCTCGTAACACTCAGTTGTTCCTCGGCTCGCGATGGTCGAGATGAAAAACTATTTTTGAGTGATTTCTTCTTATGAGCGACTATCTTTTTACTTCCGAATCCGTCTCCGAAGGCCATCCCGATAAGGTCGCGGATCAAATTTCCGACGCGATTCTCGACGCGATTTTCGAGCAAGACCCGCGCTCGCGCGTGGCCGCCGAGACCCTGTGCAACACCGGCCTCGTCGTGCTCGCCGGTGAGATCACAACCAACGCCCACGTCGATTACATCCAAGTCGCGCGCGACACGATCAAACGTATCGGCTACGACAACACCGAATACGGCATCGACTACAAAGGCTGCGCCGTCATGGTTTGCTACGACAAGCAATCCAACGACATCGCTCAAGGCGTCGATCACGCAAGCGACGATCACTTGAACACCGGCGCGGGCGATCAGGGCCTCATGTTCGGTTACGCCTGCGACGAAACGCCGGAGCTCATGCCCGCACCGATTTACTACGCGCATCGCCTCGTCGAGCGTCAAGCCGCATTGCGTCGCGACGGTCGTATGCCGTATTTGCGCCCCGATGCGAAATCGCAAGTCACGATGCGCTATGTCGATGGCAAACCGGTGTCAATCGATACCGTCGTGCTGTCGAGCCAACACGCGCCTGAGTGGAGCGACGGCAAAACAATGAAAAAAGAATTCGTCGAAGCGGTGGTTGAAAACATCATCAAGCCGGTGTTGCCGAAAGAGATGCTCGTCAACACCCGCTACCTGGTGAACCCCACCGGTCGCTTCGTAGTTGGCGGCCCGCAAGGCGATTGCGGCTTAACTGGTCGCAAAATCATTGTGGACACCTACGGCGGTGCCTGCCCACACGGTGGCGGCGCGTTCTCCGGGAAGGACCCTTCGAAGGTTGATCGCTCGGCGGCGTACGCTGCGCGCTACGTCGCGAAAAACATCGTCGCGGCTGGGCTCGCCAAGCAATGCCAAATTCAAGTTGCTTATGCAATTGGTGTCGCGAAACCGATGAACGTCACGGTCTACACCGAAGGCACTGGCGTCATCAGCGACGAGAAAATCGCCGCGCTTGTGAACGAGCACTTCGACCTGCGTCCGAAGGGCATCATTCAAATGCTCGATCTACTGCGCCCGATTTATCAGAAAACGGCGGCGTACGGTCACTTCGGTCGCGACGAGCCGGAATTCTCTTGGGAGCGTACGGATCGTGCGGCGGCCTTGCGCGCGGCGGCTGGACTCAAGTAAGGCATTTACCTGACGCAATCCGGAAAGGCCGCTCTCGTAGCGGCTTTTTCTCTTCTAGCGCATGACGAGTAGTTCGCGAATATCCAAGACTGCCCGGATGGCGGTTCGTGTGTGTTCTAACAAGGTGCGTTGAAAACGCCCCCTACAATCCGACGTCATGTGGACCGCCGCCATCGTCATCTACGAGCCGCGACTCGATGCGCTGGAGGCAGCGCTTGCGTCCTGCGAGCGGGCGAGCGATTTCCGCCAGGGCATCGTCGTCGACAACGGTAATTCGGGTGAAGCAAAGGCGCTCGTCGCGCGATTTCCGAAATTCCGCTACGAGCTCAATCCGAGCGGGAACGCCGGATTCGGCCATGGCCAGAATCTCGCTTTTGCGACACTGCCTGAGGCGCAGTTCCACGCCGTGCTCAACCCCGATGTTCGTTTCGACGCCGATGCGATTCAACCGCTCATCCAGGCGATGCAGAAACATCGCGATGTGATGCTGGTCGCCCCAGCGCTCTTCCATGCCAACGGCGAGCGTCAATTGCTTTGCAAACGCTATCCGACGATTCGCGCGCTGATCGCCCGGCGGTTTCTGTCTCGCTCGCTGGCCGATTGGCTCGGGTTCACGATTGACGCGGACTATTTCGAAATGCGCGATTGCGACTACGAGAAGCCGATGGAGCCGGAATTCATGTCGGGCGCGCTGATGTTTTTCAGGCGCGAGGCGTTCGTGCGGCTCAAAGGCTTTGACGAGCGTTTCTTCTTGTACTTCGAAGATTGCGACATCACGCTGCGCGTGAAGGAAATCGGCCGCGCGGTGTATGTGCCGCAATCTCGGGTCACGCACGACTGGGCGCGCGGTTCGCATCGCTCGAAATACCTGACCTGGGTCACCATCGTTTCGCTGGTGAAACTTTTCAACAAACACGGCTGGCGCTGGCGCGATCCGCGCATCGTGGAGAAACTGTTTTGATCGCTGTGACCGGCGCATCTGGCTATGTTGGGGCGCACTGCGTGGGCGAGCTTTTGCGTCGCGATCAACATGTAATCGCGCTGTCTACGCAGCCCGCGAACAAAGCGCTGCGCAGTCATGACGATCGGCTTAATTGGCAGTACGTCGGACAGCGCTACAGTGCCCTGGACGGGCTCGAATGGACGAAGCGATTCGCGGGTGTCGCGACGGTGATTCATTGCGCCGCACGCGTTCATCAGACCGATGCCGACGCTGCACGGCAAATGCACCGGGATAACGTCGAGCTCACGCAAACGGTGTTCGACGCGGCCGGTGCTGCGGGCGTGAAGCGGTTTATCTACCTGAGCTCTGCGGCGGTATTTGGCGATTCGACGAACCTGCCAGCACATACCGCCAATTCCCCATTAAATGGCACGAGCGCTTATGCAAAGTCTAAAATCGCAGCGGAAGATTATTTATCGAATCGCCATATTCAATGGGACGTAGATGTCAATATCTTACGCCCGCCCATTGTCTATGGACATAACGCGCCTGGCAACCTTTCGAGATTGGCGCGAATGGTCGCGCGGGGCATGCCGCTGCCGCTCGGTGCGGTACACAATCGCCGCTCCATCGTCTCGGTTCGAGGTTTGGTGAATTCGATTTTTTGGTGTGTCAGACGACCACTCGGTGGTGCGAATCTGAGTGTCTGGCATCCGACTGATCGACACTCCATATCGACAACGCAAATGGTGAACGCGATTTCGCGCGGTCTGAAACGACCTGCCAGAAATCTCAGGGTGCCGCCATCGCTTTTGCGCGCAGCGATGGTCGCAGTCGGGCAGCGGCGCATGGCCAAACAGCTGCTTGACAGTTGGGAGCTTGATTCGAGCGCGCTTACTGCCGCCGGTTTTGACAGCGCGATGGATAGCGAAATCGAATTGCAACGACTGGGAAGTTCGCTGTAGGAGGCAATGAAATCCGAGCGCGTGGATTGTGCGACTGAGCATGCGGGGATTTCGTCCCAACCTACAATCGAAACATACAAAAAAGGACATCCCATGCGCCCCTCACAACGCGCCGCGAACGAACTTCGCGCGATCAAGATCACGCCTCATTTCACTGTGCACGCCGAAGGCTCGGTGTTGATTGAATGCGGCAATACACGCGTGCTCTGCAACGCAAGCGTCGAAACTGGCGTGCCAAATCACAAGAAGGGTTCGGGCGAAGGCTGGGTCACAGCCGAATACGGCATGCTCCCGCGCTCGACCCACACGCGCATGCGACGTGAGGCCGCGAGCGGCAAACAAAGCGGACGCACGCAGGAGATTCAACGCTTAATCGGCCGCTCGCTTCGCGCCGTTGTCGATCTTAAAAAATTGGGCGAACGACAAATCACGCTCGATTGCGATGTGTTGCAAGCCGATGGCGGCACGCGCTGCGCATCGATCACCGGCGCGTATGTCGCGCTTGCGATTGCCTGCAACAAACTCGTCGCCGCGGGCACGATCGCCGCGACGCCACTCACCGATTTTGTCGCCGCCGTGTCAGTGGGTGTGTACGAAGGTTCGCCCGTGCTCGATCTCGATTACGACGAAGATTCGAATTGCGAGACCGACATGAACGTCGTGATGACCGGCGCGGGCGGCTTCGTTGAAGTACAAGGCACAGCTGAAGGCAAACCGTTTTCGCGCGCCGAGATGGATGCGCTGCTCGCGCTCGCGGATGCGGGGTTGAAGCAATTGAATGCCGCACAGAAGGCGGCGATCGCGGCTGGGTAAATCGGGTAGGAGCGGCCTTGGCCGCGAAACGTTCAGATAATGATCGCGGCCCGGGCCGCTCCAACATGCTCACGAAACTCGTCATCGCCACCGGTAACGCAAAAAAACTCAAAGAGTTCGAGCGCCTGCTCGCGCCGCTTGGCATCGACGTGCTCGCGCAAAGCGCGTTCAACGTCCCGGAAGCGCCGGAGCCGCATTGCACGTTTCTCGAAAATGCGCTCGCGAAGGCGCGCAACGCCGCGAAACACACCGGGCTTCCCGCGCTCGCCGACGATTCTGGCATTTGCGTGGATGCGTTGAACGGCGATCCGGGCGTGAATTCAGCGTATTACGCGGGGCCACACAAAAGCGACGACGACAACAACGCGAAACTCATCGCGAATCTGCGCGGCGTCGCCAACCGCCGCGCACATTACACGGCGGTGCTCGCGCTCGTTACCCGCGAAGACGATCCCGAGCCGATCATCGCCGAAGGTCGTTGGTACTGCGAAGTGATCGATACGCCGCGCGGTGAAGGCGGCTTTGGCTACGATCCGTATTTCCTCGACAGCGAACTCGGACTCACCGGCGCTGAGATGCCGATCGATCAAAAAGGCGTGCGATCGCATCGTGGACGCGCGTTTGCAAAATTGTTGGAAGCGCTAAAAGAGCGTTATCCATAGGATGTAGGCGCGGGCTTGACCGCGCTTGGTTCCGGCAGGCGTTGGCTCTCCAGAGCGCGGTCAAGCCCGCGCCTACAACGTGATTGATATGCAAGCAGTTCTCGACCCCATTGAAGCCCGCGTAATCGGCACCTTGATCGAAAAGCGGATCACCGTGCCCGACGTGTATCCGATGACGATCAATTCGCTGGTGAATGGGTGTAATCAGTCGAACAATCGTGCGCCCGTGACGTCGGTCACGGAGAGCGAAGTGACGAGCGCGGTGGAGCGATTGCGCGAACGCGGCTTTACGAGTCTCTACACGGGTGCTGCAACGCGTGTGCCGAAGTATTCCGAAACGTTCTGCGAGAAGCTCGGGCTTTCGAAAGAAGACTCGGCGATCCTATGCGAGCTCATGTTGCGTGGTGCGCAAACGGCGGGCGAGCTTCGCGCACGAGCGGAGCGCATGCATGCGTTTTCGAGCTTAGACGCGCTTGAAGCAGCGCTGCAAGCGATGAGCGAATTGACGCCACCGCTCGTCGTGCAATTGCCGCGCGAGGTGGGTGCGCGTGCTGCGAAGTGGCAACACATGCTGTTCGGTGGCGAGCTTCCCGAGGCGTCGGCAATGGCGTTGCCGCCGTCCAAGCAAGCGCGTGATAATGCGCTTGAGGAACGTGTTGCTTCGCTCGAAGCGAAGGTAATTGAGCTAGAGGAAACGCTTGCGGCTTTGCGAACGCAGTTGGGCGGATAACAGATTTTCTTTCCGATGGTAGGAGCGAGCTTGCTCGCGATAAGCCTCGCGCGTTTATCGGCGATGGATAGACGCAAACAATCGCGAGCAAGCTCGCTCCTACCAATTGCTAAAACGGTGTTTCAAGAAATTGCTCCCCCCTCAATTCACGTCGCTTCCGCCGCTCTCGCTCTACATCCACATCCCGTGGTGTATTCGCAAATGCCCGTATTGCGATTTCAATTCGCACGAAGGCTCCGTTCAAGAGCGCGAGTACATCAATGCGCTCATGAGCGATCTCGAATCGGAGTTGCCGAATTTTTGGGGGCGCACGATTCACACGGTGTTTTTCGGGGGCGGTACGCCGAGCTTGTTTTCTGCCGAGGCGATCGGTGAAATCGTCGCGGGTGTGCGCGCGCGCACTAGGCTTTCGCCGCAAGCGGAGATTACGCTCGAAGCAAATCCGGGAACGTTCGAGGCACAGAAATTCGCCGATTACAAATCGGTTGGCATCAATCGTCTCTCAATCGGGATTCAAAGTTTCAACGATGCGCATTTGAAAGCGCTGGGTCGCGTTCACGATTCGAGTGAAGCGCGGCGAGCGATTGAGATTGGGCTTTCGACGATTGGCAATGTGAACCTTGATGTGATGTTCGCGCTACCAGCATCGCACACGGGTGGCGCACCTCAGTCGATGGACGAATGTGCTCGCGACGTTGAAACGGCGCTCTCGTTCAACACGCCGCATCTATCGTTCTATCAATTGACGATGGAGCCGAACACGGTGTTTGCGAAAAAACCGCCGCCGCTACCCGACCATGATCTTGCCTCCGATATGCAAACTCGCGTCGAAGAAATGATCGAAGCGGCGGGTTACGTTCACTATGAAACCTCGGGCTATGCGAAACCCGGTCGCGAGTGTCAACACAACCTGAACTACTGGAAATTCGGCGATTACGTGGGCATCGGCGCGGGCGCGCACGCAAAACTTTCGATGCCCGGCGGACTTGGCAACAGCGAGGCAGAGCCGCCGCGTATCGTCCGTACCGAGCGAGTGAAGCAGCCGCGTGAGTACATGCAACGCGCGGCCAATGGCGACGCAGTCTTCGAGCGTCGTGTCGTCACTCGCAACGACGTCGGTTTCGAGTTCATGCTAAACGCGCTCCGATTGACCGACGGTTTCGCAATTCGCGAATTCGAAGAGCGCACGGGATTCGCGATTTCGCTTGTGAGCAAGGCGCTCGACGAATGCGAACGCAAAGGATTTCTGAAACGCGATCATCAACGCGTGACGCCGACCGAGCACGGACGCCGGTTTTTGAATCAGGCGCTCGCGGTATTCTTGGACTAACGGCTATCTCGCTATTTGCCCAATTAAATATGTTCTGCGCGGCATTTCAATAAATTATTGATGCGCAACGGAAAGTCAGTGAATAACATGTTTTATTGGACAAATGTTTTTGTAGTTAAGAGTCGAAAGTGGAGACGCCCTGCACGCAAAACGCAATTCCAATCGCTATACTGCCTTGCATGAATTTTGCAGTTGATTCCGTCGCCATTGTGCGACGCGCACGCGCAGTGCTCGCGACCGAGGCGGCCGCCGTCGCCGCACTCGAAGCGCGCGTGGGCGATGCGTTCGTCGCCGCCGTGCGCGTCATGATGGCGGCGAAAGGTCGTGTTGTGGTGACCGGCATCGGCAAATCCGGACACGTCGGACGCAAGCTCGCAGCGACGCTAGCTTCCACAGGAACCCCAGCGTTTTTTGTGCACCCGGCCGAGGCGAGCCACGGCGATCTGGGGATGATTTCGGCAGATGACGTGGTGATCGCGCTGTCGAATTCAGGGGAAGTCTCGGAAGTCAATTTTTTGCTCACGCCAATCAAGCGGGTGGGCGCGAAGTTAATCGCGATCACGGGTAACGAAAATTCGACCCTTGCGAAAGAGGCAGACATCGCGCTCGACGCAAAGGTCAGTGAAGAGGCATGCCCGCTCGGTCTTGCACCAACGGCAAGCACTGCGGCGGCGATGGCGCTGGGCGATGCGCTCGCGATGGCGCTGCTGGAGGCGCGCGGCTTCACCGCCGAGGATTTCGCGCGCTCGCATCCAGGCGGCTCGCTCGGACGCAGGCTCATTACCCATGTGCGTGACGTGATGCGCACTGGTGCGGCGATACCGAAAGTCGCGAGCGATGCGACGGTCGAACAAGCGCTCTTCGAAATCACAGGCAAAGGCATGGGCATGACGGTCGTTGCCAATGGCGACGACACACTCGCTGGGATTTTCACCGACGGCGATTTGCGTCGCTGCCTTCCGAAAGTGCGCGATTTTGCCGCCGCCAAGGTTGCCGATTACATGACTAAGCTGCCGGTGACCATCGGGCCCAACGAACTGGCGGTTGAAGCCGTCTCGCTGCTCGAAACAACGCGCAAAACCCAGCTTCTCGTGGTTGACGACGCGCGGCGGGTGCTCGGCGCGATTCATATGCACGACTTGCTGCGTGCGAAGGTGGTCTAGCCATGGCGCGCGTGATTACGGTTGCCGAGCGCATGATGAATCTGCGCGCGTTGGTCTGCGACGTGGACGGTGTGTTGACCGACGGACGGCTGAACTACTTCGGCGACGAGGAAATCAAATCGTTTTCGGTGCATGACGGGTTTGGCGTGAATCTCGCAAAACAAGCCGGGTGGCAAGTCGCGTTTCTGACCGCACGCGGCGGCACCGCCGTCGAGCGACGCGCGCGCGAGCTGGGCGTGCACCTGCAGACCGGGCAGCGCAAAAAAGGCGACGCGTTTTTAGCAATCTGTACACAGTTTCAACTCGCCCCCGAACAGGTCGCGTACATCGGCGACGACTGGCTCGACCTGCCGGCGATGCAGCTGGCCGGACTCGCCGCCTCGGTGCCCAACGCGATGCCAGCGGTGCGTCAGCGCGCGCACTGGCTTGCGAGCCTCGACGGCGGCGAAGGCGCGGTGCGCGAATTCGTCGAAGCCGCGCTTCGCATTCAAGGCAAACTCGACGGTCTGCTCGCGGCGTACTTGAAAGGCGAAGGTCCATGAGTTCTCTCTCGTCGCGCCGTCGGCAGGATCGCTTCACCGCACTATTTCCGCTGGTCGCGGTCGGGCTGTTTGCGGCGCTGACCTATTGGCTTGACGCGCGGGTGACCGATACAGCCAACGCGAGACACAAGTCGACCAAAGCGGCTCCCGATCATTTCATGGAAGCGTTCAAAATCGAGCGCACCTCGAAAGCCGGACGGGTCGAGCAAGTCATCGTCGGCGAGCGTGCGACGCACTTTCCGGCCACCAATACGACCGTGGTGACCACCCCGCGCTACAACAGCACCGTGGAGGGCAAAGCACCGCTCGCGGTGAATGCGGCGCAGGGCGTTTTCTTCAGCGACCCTACAAATAAAGGCGTTGAGCAGGCGAACTTTTCCGGACGCGTAGTGGCCACACAAGGCGCATTTGCCGGGCGTGACCCGATTCGCTACGAAAGCGAAACACTCATCGTATTCCCGCAAACCCAGCGCGCACAGACCAAGGACACGACCCGCACCATCAGCGCCGCTCGGGTAATGACCACCGAAGGCATTGAGATCGATGCCGAAAATCAAACTGCAAAAACATCGGCCGGCTTCAAGCTGGAGCTTACGCCGAAGGAGCAAAAACCGTGATACGAACCCACCGATCCCAGCTTCGTCAGGCAATTGCGGGGACACTGGCTGCTTTTCTAGCGATTGCCCCGGTTTTTGGCGAAAAAGCTGATAGAAAAATAAAAGCCGAGATCTTCGGTATTGAGGGTGACGCCAATCAAGGTCAGGGCACATTTCGATTAAGTCGCGATGTTCGCATTACACAGGGCACGCTTCGCATCACCGCAGACCGCGCCGACGTTCGAACGACCGAAGACGAGCAGTATTTCGCAGTCCTGACCGCGAAACCGGTGTGTTTCCGGCAGCGCACGGACAACGGCAGCTGGGCTCAGGGCGTGGCCGAGCGCGTCGAATACGACAGTCAACGCGGTATCGTGGAATTGTTTGGCAGCGCCAACCTGTTCGTTGGCGACGACGAGACGCGCGCCAACTACATCGTCTACAACACGCAGCTCGGCACCTACGAAGCGCGCGACTCGAAGGACCGTAAAACACAAGGCAAAGGCGTGACTTTTGTCTTGCAGCCACGCGAGAAAGAAGAAAAACCAGCCGCCGCAGCGCCGGGAACCGCCGCCGCGACAGCGCCCGCCGCCTCGGGCGCAGCCGCCGCAGCGGTCGGCGAAGACCCAGGCAAAGCAGCCGCGCCAAAAGCCCTGCCCAAACCGGCCAAGCCGATTGTCGTTCAAACCAACCCACCAAAGCGCAATGAGCCAGCTTTCAGCCGCTGCGCTTAAAAAGCGCTACAAAGCCCGCACCGTCGTTCACGACGTTTCGGTGAACGTGAAAAGTGGCGAAGTGGTCGGTCTGCTCGGCCCGAACGGTGCCGGCAAGACGACTTGTTTCTACATGATCGTGGGGCTGGTCGCGGCCGACGGCGGAGCCATCAAGCTGGACGACACCGATCTCACCCATCTGCCCATTCACGACCGCGCCCGTCGGGGTCTTTCGTACCTGCCGCAGGAGGCTTCGATTTTTCGCAAGCTCACCGCTGGTGAAAACGTGCGCGCCATTCTTGAGTTGCGCGAAAAAGACGAATCGGTGATCGACGACGAATTGCAAGCGCTGCTGGAAGATCTCGCAATTTCGCACCTGAAAGACACACCCTCGGTTGCGCTCTCGGGCGGCGAGCGGCGACGGTTGGAAATCGCGCGCGCGCTTGCTTCGCGTCCGCGCTTCATTTTGCTCGACGAGCCGTTCGCGGGCGTCGATCCGATCGCCGTGATCGAGATTCAGCGCATCGTGCGCTTTCTGCGTGAGCGCGGCATCGGCGTGCTCATCACCGACCACAACGTGCGCGAGACGCTTGGCATTTGCGATCGCGCGTACATCATCAGCGAAGGCCGCGTGCTTGCCGACGGTTCGCCCGAATCGATTATCGGTAACGAATCCGTAAGAAAGGTCTATCTGGGAGAGCATTTCAGGTTGTGAATCTGATTCTTGATCCCTGACATCTGATTCCTCACATGAAAACCGGTCTCCAGCTCAAGCTTGCGCAGCACCTCACGCTGACGCCGCAGCTGCAACAGTCGATTCGGCTTTTGCAGTTGTCGACGCTTGAGCTACAACAGGAAATCTCGACCGCGCTTGCCGAAAATCCGCTACTTGAACTCGAAGAAAGCGACGACGCGCCGGAGCTCAGCCTCGAATCTCTGGCAAGCGCTGATCGCGACACCGACAGCGAGGCCTATCTCGACAGTGACCTGCGCGTCGCAGATGTCGCCGTCGCCGCGCGCGAGCTCAACGGCGAGGCAGCGGATCTCGTCGCCTCCACCGGCGCGCTAGACCCACCCGGCGAGCGGATTGCCGAAGTGAGCGTTTCTGCTAGCGACGAGACAAGCCCCGAGCTCACCGCAAACGCCGATGGCGACGAATTTGAAGATGTTGCCGAGCGCGAATCGCTTGATTTGGACGACTGGGGCAGCGGCAGCGCCGCCGCCCACGACGGCGACGACAGCATCGATTGGCAGCGCGGTCGAGACTTGTCGCTGCGCGAACATTTGCTTCAGCAGGTCCCGCTGCTGCGCGAGGGTGAACAAGTCGTCTTGCTGCTGCAGGTCATGATCGAGTCGCTTGACGACGATGGCTTTTTGACTATCGACATCTACGAGACGGCGAAGCTTGCCGGCATGGAGCCCACCGAACTGCTCGACGATTGGGATCATGCGATTTCGCTGTTGCATACGCTTGATCCGATCGGTGTTGGCGCACGAAACCTGCGCGAATGTCTCTGCTTGCAACTCGCCGAGCATGTGCAATACGAGCCGAGCGACGCCTCGCGCCTGGCACTTCGCATCGCGCGCGAAGGTTTTGAAGCGCTTTCGCAGCGAGATCATGTCCGCATGCGGAAAGTTTTCGGCGTCAGCGACCCGTTGCTTCGCGAAGCGCTCGATGTCATCAAATTGATGAATCCCCGCCCTGGTGCGGCATTCGCCGACATCGCTGCGGTACAGATGGTGCCCGACGTGATTGTGCGGCGCACGAAAACCCGATGGGTCGCAGAACTCAACCAGGCGGTCGTTCCGAAGCTCATGGTCAACGATGTTTATGCCAATATGTTGCAGCGCCAGAAAGAAGGGCGGGCAACCCCGCTCTCAAATCAGTTGCAAGAAGCCCGCTGGTTGGTTAAGAATGTGGCTCAGCGGTTCGACACAATACTAAGAGTAGCCATCGAAATTGTGGAGCGACAACAAGCATTTTTCGATCACGGTCCGGTGGCCATGCGGCCGCTGGTGCTACGTGAAGTCGCCGACGCACTCGGCTTGCATGAATCGACTGTCTCGCGCGTGACGACACAAAAATTCCTCACCTCGACGCGGGGCACCTTTGAGTTCAAATATTTCTTCGGCAGTCACGTATCGACCGATGCGGGCGGTGCCGCGTCTTCGACCGCCATCCGCTCAATGATCAAAACCCTAATCTCACAGGAGGAAAACGCCAACCCACTCTCCGACAGCCGCATCGCCGAATTGCTCGGCGAACAAGGCATCATCGTCGCACGCCGCACGGTCGCGAAGTATCGGGAACAACAAGGTATCGACCCGGTCAACTTGCGCAAGCACTGAGCATCGAGGGCGCTTTTTTCTCGCAAGCCGCAACCCGCACGACGTACGACGTTTTTCAGACCGACATTTTCAATTGAGGTAGTTTCATGAATTTGCACATCACCGGACACCATGTCGCAGTCACCGACGCGCTTCGCACCTACGTGGTATCGAAGCTTGATCGGGTCAATCGACACTTCGATCATGTGATCGACGTCAACGTTGTCATGTCGGTCGAAAAATTGCGACAAAAAGTGGAAGCGAATGTGCACGTGAGTGGTCGAGACATCCACGCGACCTGCGAAGACGAAAACCTCTACGCCGCAATCGATCAGCTCGCGGATCGGCTCGATCGCCAGGTCGTGCGCCACAAAGAGAAACTGCAAGTGCATCGCAACGAAGGCTTTGAGAGAAAGCGCAGCGAATTGAATTGAATCTCACCCGAGCGAGAACTCGCGAGATCGAAAAAGCGCGGCGTATCCGCGCTTTTTTGTTTCTGTCTCGGTAAGCTCGAAACCGCTCTAGCGAAACCGGGGGACGCTCAGAATTGAGCCGCAACCGACAGGCTCTTGCTGCTTCGCGCGTTGCTGGGTTTTGCGGGCGATACAGTCACTGCGACGCGTTAGGCGCAGGCACGAAATCGCGTAGCGCGACACGTGACCGCTGATTCGCGATCACTTGATCAACGTCCGCCAGCTGTCCCGTTCCATTAACCGGTGCATTCATACAGCGGATCAACAAATTCAAGTCTTAACGGTCTTGCCGGATGCGCGAAGCGCAATGCACCATCCTCCTGCACAATCAACGGTGGATGACGCTTCGCGTATCCACCCTACGCTGCTTGAGATCGTGAGCGCGCAAGGAGCGAACGATCGGGTTGCGAAGCAACCCAGCGACGCCGAAGGCGGGAGCAGTGAGACGACGCAGCAATGACCGACGCGCCGACGAATTGCATGAGCAGATAGGGTTCGGAGGTCATGGCGCGAACAACACAATGAACGTCGCCATTAAATTGACTGCACGGAAAGCCGCATCCCCATAGCCTTCAACACGGCTGAAAGACTGCGTAGCTCCGGATTGCCATCGGGCGAAAGTGTTCGATAAAGTTGTGTCGGATTCAGATGCGCACGCTCCGCAACCGACGAGATTCCACCGGATGCTACGGCCAGTTGACGGAGCGCCATCAACAAATCGGCTTGATCGCCTTCCTCGATAACGCTGTTGAGATAGTCCACGGCAAACGCGGGATCGTCGCGGAAGAGTTCCGCCATTGCTTCGTTGTGTGAGCGATCTTTCATTGCGATTTCCTTTGCCAATCTTGCCAATACCTCACCGCGCGATCAATATCGGAATCCTGCGTCCGTTTGTCACCACCGCAGAGCAACAGAATCAATTGCAAACCCGATTGTGCGTAGTAAACACGATAACCCGCACCGACATCGACACGCAATTCCCAAACGCCATCCCGACAAAACTTGTAGTCGCCGAAATTACCTTGTTCCAAGCGATTAACGCGCTTCGCCACTTGCAGCTTCGCCACCGGATCGCGCACTTGCTTCAACCACTCCAGAAAGATGTCCTTACCGTCGGCAGAAACATAGTGGCGAATTTCAAACATACCGGATTATAAACTGTTTTCGTTTATAAACGAATTAATCAAAAACAGTCCGGGGGACAAATCGCGACCATAAGGAGCGATTTGGTCTGGAATAAGTTATGCGCGAACAGCGCGGTGGCATCCTCCTGCGCGTAGCGGACGCGCGGCGCGTGTTCATCTCAACTGCGTTCATTGCAACGTGATGTCCGCGAGCGAAGCGATCACTTGAGATCGTGAGCGCGTAGGCGCGAACGATGAAACTCGAACAATCAACGTGCTGTCGCAGCGCGAGAAGCTTTCATCAACGCTTTCGTCACGACGACACTTAGGTTATCTGCGGTGAGTGGCGTACCGGTAGCTGCTTCACGCAGCGCCCGATTCATCTCCGTCTGATAGCCGACACCGCCCTTCGCTGCACGTTCTCGAAATGTCGCAACCACATCTTCATCGATCCACATCGTCACCCGTGTCTTGTTGGGCTGAGCGCGTGCTTGCAGCTTCGCGAGATGCGAGACGTCCTTTGCGCGTTTTGCACCGCTGTTGGGACTAAAGTCATACGCTTTGCGCATAGTGGTATTCCTCGTTTTTCGTGGCTTTGCGAGCTGAGATCAAACGTGGCAAATCGCCACGCATTGTGTAGCAAACTGTAAGCACTCGTCCATGATTGCTCATTCCAACCAATACGTAGCGATGCTCCCCTACCGCATCGTCATCCTCGCGCACCAGTGCCATTGGATCAAGCAAACAGGTGACGGCCTCATCGAACGTAACACCGCGATGCTTTCGCTCGTTTGCCGCAGACTTTATCGGATCGCGGTCGTATTCCATTTGTCAATTGTATGTATTTTGTGCGCACAACAAAACTACGTGCTCCCGTATGTGCATCCGCGCAAATGCGCGTTGCGTATGCGCAAGCGATCGTGAGCACGCGAGTGCGATCACTTGAAACGCATCACAACAAAACGCAATACGTCAAAACAGCACAAAGCGGCATTGCCCTATTGAATAGAACGATAGTAAGAGTTTTATGGCTTATCAAGAAATATGATTTTTGCTGGTTCGCCATATTCAATCGGGCATTGTGTGAAGATGCCGATATTACCGAGCCAGCCTACGGAGTTGTGTCTCGGCTGCTTCTCCGAAATCCGCTTCACTGTGTTGTGATCGTCTTGTCGGATCCGCAAGCGATCCGACCTACCGCGCTTCCAAGACGGTATCTGACCCCGTTTTCTCAGCTCCTTCAACGACATGCCCGCCTCGACCTGCTTGATGAAGCCAATAATCTGCTCTTCGCTGTATTTGCTCTTTCTCATCTCCGTCATTCTCCTGATTTGACGGACTCTTCGGAAAATCTATTGGTACGCTATGAGGGGAGCAGGTCACCCACTGCCTACACTGGTTGACGCCTCAAGACGCGTCGTAGCCACGCGAGGCGCAGCACCTCTACCGATGCGACTAGGATCAAGGCAACTACCCCAATCCATCGCTGATCGTGGTTGGTGAATTCGAAAATCCAAATCACTGATCCAATCATCGCGAATTCCAAAAGAATCCTAAGAAAGACTGAAATGTGCCGTTGTTGCGGCGAGAGAACTCTTGAGTGAATTGCGCCAACCTTACCTAAACAAATCGCATACGCAACAAACGAGAGAATGACGACAACGAACAACGCGCTGTTTGGCAGTAACTTTTGCGCAGGATACTGGAATCCCGCCCCGAGCCAACAGGCTGTAAAGAGCAACGCGAGCGTCAATGAAGAAAACATTGCTGAGTCATTCTTCACATTGCCTCCGGTCCGCCGCCAAATGGCATACCCATTCTCGCAAAGTATTCGCAAACGCTAAATCCAAACATGTTCTTGAAAATGAACGAAGCACCACCGCCCGCGCCCAGCCCGGGAAGGCCGCTCGGCTTTCCAAAAGCGCCGGCGATCCCGCCTGTGAGCGCGCCAGCCATACAACCCAACGCGCACGCGTCAAGCATCGGACATGGGTCAAAGCACTTTTCACCACAGTCCTTCAATTTCTTGCCGTCACGATAGTTCTTCAGTCCGCACCGCAATGTATCAACCGTGACGCCGGACAAACACCCTGTCAAGCACCCCGTAAGCATTGCACCAAGAATCTGCCCGATAGTGCCCTTTGTATCCGTAAACCTCAGTGAGTCGTTTCCCACGTAGCTAAAGGTGTTGAAACCAGCTATCAACCCAATCGGATCACTAGTGGTGTATCGCCCGAGCGCTGGATCGTAATCTCGGAAGTAGTTGTACGACTTGCCTGATTCACCATCGAGTAATTGCCCCGGGAAGCGCATGTTCTGTTTGAACGTCGCGGCTTGAACCACAGTGGCCGTTCCCGTGATGAGCTGCGGATTCTCAGTCGGTTGTGAGTTGCCGAGCGATGTTCCAAACGGATCGGAGTCATGCCGCCATACGGCCTTGTTAATTGATCCCGGCGATGTTGAGTTCGCTGAGCTTGGCGCATTCGCACCCGTAGCGACCGTGGATCGAGTGACGACTCTGGGCGTGCCTAAATGATCAGGATGCACGTAGAAAATTTCCACATTCACGCGATTCGTGGTCGTGTTGTTCCCTGCATTGTTCGCGTTGGCAGCCGTTGCGCCATTGCTCGGGTTTCCGGTGGTCGTTCCGCTGATTCCGAGCGGTGTTCCAGCATTCGCCCCCTTCGGTCTCAGCGTCGCAATCGGCAGATCGTTGAACCACACGGTTTCACTGATGAGCTTTCCGTCTGGGGCGTATTCGCCGATCAAGCGGCCTTGTTCATCGTAAACGTATCTCGCGTTGAAATTCAGTGAGCGCGCTTGTGGCGAGTTACCCGTTGCGGTGTCGATCGTCGCTGTGGTGCTGAGAGCGTAGAGCCCTGCTCCGGTCTTTTGCACGCGCTGACCGAGTGCGTTGATCTTGTACGTCACGGTGTCGGCAGTGTTGCTGCCGATCTGCGCTCTGGCGAGTCGATTTTTCGCGTCGTACGTGTAGGCGAGCGCTTGTGTGACGGGGGTGCCGGTGGTTGCGTTCAATTGTCCGGTCGCAGGATTCATCGTGGCAAGTGCATTGGATTGCGTGAGCGTGTTGCCCGATGCGTCGTACGTGTACGCGTTGGTCTGCGCGCCCGAGATTGCGTTCAGGATGTGTCGCTTCGTCCCCGTCGTGGTGCTGAGATTCGGATACGCGTAACTCGCCGTTTGGTTCGTTGTTGTTCCGGGTGCGGTGGTGCTTCGACTGAGTCGATTGCCAATTGCGTCATACGTGAACTGTTCGTTCGGCAGCAAGGCCATGCCGGTGGCCAGCGTGGTTGCTCCGGCTGTGCCTGCATTGAATTGAGTAAGCCGATCGAGCTGATCGTAGGCAAACGCTTGATTGAGCGAATTGGCATTCGTGATGCCGGGAATGGTCGTGGTGGTTGGAACCGTGATGCCGGCGATTCGATTAGCTCTGTCCCAAGCGATGTTCCGGCTATAGCCTTCCGGATCGTTGCCGATGAAGCTCGGGCGATAGTCAAGATCGAACGAGCGCAGATGTTGATTCATCGGACTCGCGCCGCCGCTGTTGCCCCAGTCCCAACCCTCATTCGGCCCG
>JAAFJI010000047.1 GCA_013298045.1 Betaproteobacteria bacterium | reverse complement strand
ACCCGCGTTGAAGGCGAAGCGTTCAAGAGCGAAGGCAAGGTGCTTGTCAACGCGGGTTGGCTCGCGGTGTACGGCAAAGAAGTCGATTCCGAAGAGACGGGCAATTTGATGCCGGTCGGCAAAGACGAAAAGCCGAAAGCCTCCGAAGTCAACGCAAAAGAATTGCAAACCAAACCGCCCGCGCGCTACAGCGAAGCGACCTTGCTCTCGGCCATGGAAGGTGCAGGAAAGCTCATCGACGACGAAGAGCTACGCGCCGCGATGCAAGAGAAGGGTCTCGGTACGCCCGCGACGCGCGCCTCGATCATCGAAGGTTTGATTCTCCAGAACTACATCATTCGCGAAGACAAGGCGCTCAAGCCTACGCCACAAGCCTTTTCGCTCATCACCTTATTGAATGGGCTTAAGGTTCCTGAATTAACTCAGCCCGAGATGACGGCGAATTGGGAAACTGAGCTTGCCCGCATGGAGAAAGGCGAAACTAGCCGTGAGAAATTCATGGCTGAGATCGTCGATATGGCCAAGCACATCGTGGCGCAAGCCAAGGGCTTTGAGAGCGATACGGTGCCCGGCGATTTCGCCGACTTGCAAACGCCATGTCCGAAGTGCGGCTCGCAAATCAAAGAGAACTACAAAAAGTTCGCGTGCACGAAATGCGATTTTGGTTTCTGGAAAATTCTCGCGAGTCGTCAACTCGCGGTCGAAGAGGCCGAGACTTTGATTCGCGACAAAAAAGTTGAAAACCTCGAAGGCTTTCGCTCGAAACTCGGCCGCACGTTCAATGCGAATTTGAAATTGAATGACGCATTCGAAATCGAGTTTTATTGGGACGACAGCGACAAAGTCGGCGAAGGTGCCGACCCGATCGATTTCTCGACGATGACCGCGATCGGCAAATGTCCGAAGTGTGGCGCAGGCGTATTCGAAACCGATACCGCTTACATCTGCGAAGTTGCCGCGAAACGCGATAAACCACGCAAATGCGATTTCCGCTCGGGGCGCACGATCCTGCAGCAATCGATCGAACCTTCGCAGATGAAAAAATTGCTCGAAGACGGCAAAACGGATTTGCTCGAACAATTCGTTTCGACGCGCACGAAGCGGCCATTTAAAGCCTTCCTCGTGTTGGAGCGCAAGAAGGACGACGTAAAAGTCGGCTTCGAATTTCCGCCGCGCGAGCCGAAAGCGCCGAAAGAAGCGGGGGCCAAGAAACCGGCAAGATCCGAATCGACTAAATCCACCGCGAAGAAGTGAAATCGAAGGCAACTAATTTCTCGATTCGACGCGCGGAAATAAAAGACGCGCAGGCGCTCGCGCACCTCTTCACCGATGAGTCGATGCTTGCCTTTACCGATGTGCCGCCGCACACGAGCACCGCCTATTGGGAGAAACGGCTTGGTGCCCTCTCAGATAGCGCGCATTTGCCGCTGATCGCAACGGTTGGCGACGCAATCGTTGGCATACTCCTGTTGCAAGGTTGGTCAAATCACATTCGTCGCAAACACTGCGCGACGATCGCCTTGCTCGCCGTCGCAAAAAAATATCGCCGAGGCGGTGTTGGTCGTGCCCTTGTGAACGCCGCGATCCGCGCGTGCGACCAATGGCTAAACGTGCGGCGTATCGATGTCGCGATCGACGACGATAGCGCGCCATTGAAGCGCTATTACGAAAGTTTTGGCTTCGTCGAAGAGGGCGTGAAGTCGTTCGATCTGTTGCGGGCGGGACGCTACGTGGGAGCGCGCGTGCTCGCGCGAGTAAATGAACACGCGTTGCCTGCGCCCGCATCGCCCGCGCCGGTGACCGCGAAACGACGCAAACTCGCGCCACTCAAGATCGTCATCCGGGCGGGCGGCGAGGACGACGCGGCGCAAACGGCGGCGGTGTTTTCCGCGCGCGGTACGGCCGCAGGCACCTTGCAACACCCGTATACGTCGCCCGATATTTGGCGAGCCCGGCTTTCGGCGCCAGGTACAACACGGCAATGCTTTCTGGTCGCGCTCGTGAACGGGAGACAGGTAGGCAACGCGGGCATTCATCCCGCATCGGACAATCCGCGACAGCAGCACGTGTGCGGTATTGGACTTGGCGTGATCGATGCGTATCAAAGTCGCGGCGTCGGTCGCGCGCTGATGGAAGCCTGCCTCGATTACGCCGACAATTGGGCTAACTACGCGCGCGTTGAGCTCTCGGTACACGCCGACAATACGCGCGCGATCAAGCTCTACGAGTCACTCGGTTTTACCGTCGAGGGTCGCTATCGCGACTATTCATTTCGTGAAGGCGGCTACGTCGATGCGCTCTTCATGGGTCGCGTGTCGAAAGCGCTACGAGACAAGTTGTAGGCGCGGGCTTGACCGCGCGGCGTGCGAAACCGAAAGCGCGGTCAAGCCCGCGTCTACAACTTGAACTTACACGAACCCAGCGCCATGACCACCGAATCCCCTATTCTTTTTCAACGCAGTGACGACGGTGCGGTTGGCATCGCCACGCTCAATCGCCCGAAACAATTGAACGCACTCACGCTTGAAATGTGCGAGCTGATGGGACGTCAATTCGGCGAATGGGCGAACGACGATTCGATCAAGTGCGTTCTCTTAAACGCGAACGGCGAAAAAGGATTCTGCGCTGGCGGCGACGTGGCCGAAGTGATTCGCCACGTGCGCGCCGGTGGCGACCAACGCTACGAATACGGCGACGCTTTTTTTGCTACCGAGTACGCGCTCAATCTGATGATGCATACGTATTCGAAGCCGCTCGTGGTGCTCTCGCATGGCCTGTGTATGGGCGGCGGCGTCGGTTTGCTCGCGGGCGCGAGCCACGGCGTACTCGTCGCAGGTTCGAAAATCGCAATGCCCGAAATTCACATCGGCCTTTTCCCCGATGTCGGTGGCGGTTATTTCCTGCAAGATTTTTTCGACGGTCGCGGCAAGTTGATCGCTTTGACGGGCTGCGTGATCAATGAAGGCGACGCCATTGACGGCGGCGTGGGGCATCTCGTAATTCCAAAGACCGGTCAGACCGACCTTGTTTCGGCGATTGCGGCTCTCGAATGGACGCATTCGCGTGAAGACAATGATGAACTCATCACCGAGTGCATTTTGGCGCTGGACGATCGCACGGTCGATCTCGTCAGTCCGTTGAGCGAATTTGCCGAAGAAACAGCGAAACTCGATCGGTACGAGACCGTCGTCGAGTTTCGCGATGCGCTCAACGATCTCGCGAGCCGCGAACCCTACTTCGCAACTGCCGCGAGGAGTCTTTCGCAAGGCTCACCGACCGCTGCGCACGTCACGTTCGAATATCTAAAGCGAACACGTCAGATGGTGGACATCGATCAAGTGCTCGCGCTCGATTTGATTCTCGCCAAACAATTTCAACGTCATCACGATTTCAGCGAAGGCGTTCGCGCGCTCTTGATCGATAAAGACAAAAATCCGCAGTGGTCGCCTGCCGATTGGAATGGCATCGATTCCGCGCTAATCAACGCGCATTTTTCACCGATTTGATCGGCTTCGTGAGTTTTCGCCCCATTAAAGCTTTCATACGTCTCATTTTTATGAGCTATTGTTATTAGTGTAAATTCTTAGAGAATCTATATTTAATAGGGCATCACGCTTGAAAGCTATTTATATAGCGGCTCATTCACGGTAATCGGTCGCACATCGAGCTCCACGTCGCGAACGCTGTAATGCGCGCGACCCTTTTCGATACGTAGGAATCCGCGCGTGTCGTCGCCCTTTCGAAACGTAAACTCAAAACCGAGTTTGCGATTGCTGTGATTCGGCGAGGGCAGCGAAAGACCGACGACTTGCTTCTGCGTGTTGTCGACCAAATTCGTCAGCACTTCGATCAATAGATTCTTGGCGAGCACATCGGCATACCAGCGTGACTCGTCGAATTCCGGTTTGAAGTCCGCGTCGCGATGATTGAGGATGCTGCCCGCCGCTTTGAACGGCGACACCGTGAGCGTTTTGTTAGTCAGATCGAACTTGTCGCCACGCTCTAAGTAGGTGATGCGTGCGCCCTTCATGCTGAAGTCCCTCGTCGTGGCGTCGGTGGTTGCCTTTGCCGTATCGATCAAGATCACGCCACTCGCACCGAGTACTTCCAATTCCCTTTTTGCATCGACGAGCACCGCCGTGTTTTCATCGACGCCAACGCCGAGCGTTACTTTCGCGGCAACCATCGCAGGCAACATGCGCGCGAAGCGTCCGCGCGCAAGCACGTGCTGATCGACGAACACATCGCTGCCAATGAAGCCGAGACCAGGCGCGATGTCAGTGCCGCGCCTCACGCCGTCTTGCAGCACCCGCAACACATCCGGCGGCTCGTAGAACATCGTGCGGCTCATGATCGCAGCACCGGCGCTCGTGCCCGCGAGCACACCGCCCTTTGCATGAACCTCGTGAATGGCTTTCAAGAGCGCAGTCGCCGACCCATCCGCGCGCACGAGCGTTTGCGTGATGCGACTCTGATCGCCACCGTTGAAAAATACGCCACCGGCTTTCGCCACACGTGTGGCGATGTCCGGGTCTTCGGCATCCTTGCGCACATCGCGGCCGGCGAGTCGCGGGGCGGCTGGCACAAAGAAAGACTCGGCGCCGTATCGACTGAGGATCTCGATCGTGCGCTTTGCCGATGCTTCGGGGTTGCCAGCCGCTGCCGCGATCACGGCGATTGACGCGCCCTTGCCTCCGGCGAGCGCGACAATCCGCTGCCAAATGTCTTCAGTGTCGGGGTGGATCGCACCACCCATGATGACGAGTGAACCTTTCACTTCTTTTCTTTCCTGTGCAACCGTGTCAATGCATGCAAACGCCATCGTGGCCGCCGCAATGCTTGTCAGCAGTTTGCTCATCGATGCGATCATCGTCTTGCCTGTCAATGAAAAAGGGCTGCTCAATGCAGCCCGAATCTACGCAACGTTAGAAGGAGTAGCTAATTCGAGCATAGTAGTAGCGCCCACGTGGATCGGTATGTGTCGGATCATACGTCGCCAGGAAGTAATACGCCTGGTTCGAGAACGGCGGCGGCGTGTTGGCAATGTTGAGAACACCACCACTTACTTTCAACTTCTTCGAAACGTTCCACGATCCCGTTAAATCCCAAATCGAATACGCCTTAACTCTGCGCGACGGCAGTAGTTTGTCCGACACTGGATCGTAGGTTGTGTTCTGATCGGTATAGGCCGACGAATACTGGTTTGCGAGTGTTAAACCCACGGGACCGTAATCCCAGCCGAACGACAGGCGATGACGCCAACGCTGAATCACCTGATCGTTCAAGAATACGCCGAGATTGCTCCGGTACGGCTCAAGCGGGCCGAACTGGCGGTCGTAGTTGAACACCACGGTGCCGCTCAAACCAACGCTGAACTTGCCAAGCGACGTCGGCGCGCCTCGCCAATCGAGCGACAGATCTACGCCGGATGTTTTGAGACGTCCTTGGTTTTCTTTCTGCAGGATGATGTTGCTGATGAAGCCGTCCTCATCACGCTCGATGTAGCGACCGTTGTACTTCTCCGGGCTCTCGACGATGATCTGCTCGCCGAGCGTGCTGATGACATCTTTTTTCGTGATGTTCCAGTAGTCAACGGCGAAACTCCATTGGCGATTCGGCTCGAACACGGTGCCGAACGAGAACTGCTGCGACTTCTCAGGTTTCAAATTCGGATTGCTGCGCCGCTCGACCGCCCATTGATCTGTACACAGATCGATGCTGCCTTCCGCGACCACGCATTGTGGGTCAGTCAAGAAGCTCGATGCGCTACCAAATGTCGTCGGACGTTTCAGATCGGAAAGCGATGGCGCACGGAAGCCAGTGCCTGCCGAACCGCGGAACACGAGCGCGGGGCTCGCCTGCCAACGCAAACCGACTTTCGGATTCGTCGTGCTGCCCGCATCGCTGTAGCGGTCGTATCGAATCGCGAACTGTGCTTCGAGTGATTTCGTGAACGGTGCATTAACTTCAGCAAAGAGCGAAGCAACGTTACGAGTATCTCGCGTCGCGACCAAGTCGGTCGACAAACCTGAGCCATCGCGATCACCAGCGATGTTATTGCTCACCAGCAAAGCAGAGGGCGTGAAACTTGTGATTTCACGCCGTGCCTCACCACCGACGGCGAGACTTAAGTCGCCGCCCGCAAGTTTCATGATCGGTTTTGACGCTTTGAAATCAAAACTCTCGGTGACACCTTTCGATTTGCGCGCTTCGTCGTTGACCTTGATCGAGTTGATCAAATCGCGACCGGCTTGCGACGAAGGACCAAACGGATTGATCGTGCCATTGCGAACCCCCGCATCGAATTTGTCGAAGAGGACGTAGCCATCAACGTATTTGTCGACCGCGCGGTTTTCCGATCGCGCTAGCGCCATGTCATACTCCCAGCCCGACACCGTGCCGGAGGCACCGAGCACGATCCGCTGGCCTTCGCTCGTGACTTCATTGGTGCGATTGCCCGCTTCGGTCATCCGATAGCGAATACCGCTAAACGTAGTCGGTAAGCCGGACGCAGAAAGTACGGTGCGATATCTTTCCGGCAATAAACTCACCGGCAAGTTGCGAATGCGCTGTGGGTTCGGACTCAAGCGATACGTCGTTTCCGCATTGGCTTGTAGAAGTTCTGCGAACACCGAATGATCGCTGTTGATCTGGAAGGTTGCGCGGCCAATCGCGCTGATCTTTTGCGACTCAGGATAGATTTCCGTGTCTTGCATGTAATCGTAACTACAAGCGAGTGGTCCGCCAGGACCTTCGGCTGCGTACACGGTCGCTGGTGGGTTGCAGGTGGGCGAACTAGGGTTGATGCGATTGCGCGTTGAACCCGCAGGCAACGCACCTGCTGCAATCAGCGCATTGCGTTGCGCTGAATTGATGTCGATATTCGCTGGATAGGTATTACTCGACATCAGCGCGGGCAGTGTCGTCGCAAGCGGGCGATCGCGCAGAAATTTGCGCTGCGTCGAGCGAAGGGCGTCGAGCTGCTGAATATCGACCACACCAAATACGTTGAAGCGATCTTTGTTGAGATCGCCGAAGCCACCCCCGATCGTCAACGTCTTCTTACCCGCGCCGCCTTCTTGCGTGGCACCAATCGATGCACTCAAGTCAATGCCTTGATAGTCCTTGCGCGTGATGAAATTGATGACGCCGCCGATGGCGTCAGTTCCGTAAATCGCAGAGGCGCCGTCTTTTAATACTTCGACGCGTTGAATAGCACCCGCAGGTACATTGTTCAGATCGACACCAGCGTTGTCGCCGGGCGAGGCAAAGTTTGCGAGACGACGACCATTGAGTAGCACCAGCGTGCTCGACACGCCGATGCCGCGCAGGTTCGCGCCGTTGAAGCCGCGTTGCCCCGACGTACCGTCGGTAATGCTCGCGCCGTCGGAGAGCGGCGCGGTATTGGCACTGATGTTCTTGAGCAGCTCTGCGGCGGTGCTTACGCCCATCTTTTCAATGTCTTCCTTTTTGATCACTTGCACCGGGAGCGCGGTTTCTGCGTCCAGGCGCTTGATCGACGAACCCGTCACTTCGACACGCTCGAGTTTTTGGCTGTCCTTGTTTGGTTCCGTTTGCGCCAATGCCAGCACACTGCAGCTGGCGGTAAGTGCCGCCAGTGCGCTGCGCACCGCGCGCGAAGTCAATGTTTCAACAAATAAGTCCCTAGTTTTGTGTTGATTTGGCGTCAGCATCGGTCACACCCTTGAAGTGTTTGATTTGAGAGGAAGCGAGAAATTCGCTCCGATTTTGCACATAAATTTGCAAAACTAGTGTTTGTGCAATTCGCTTTTCATTCTACGCCGTTTGCAAACATTTTTGCAGCGTTTGTGGGTTTGCAAATAAAGAGGCATGTTGTCCGTTTGCAACGTTTCCGAAAACGCGTTTTTCGTGCACGCACACCGACGGCACAATGTGCGCAAAATCGCCGCAAAACGGTACGTGCCAATCGTCGCCACTGCGCGAGATCGGGGTGCTTAAAATGTCGAGTGAGGACTACTTCAGGCTGTTGGCGAGAAACGCCTGTAAACGTTCCGTCTGCGGCTTGAGTAACACCTCATCCGGGCGACCGCGCTCAGCGACCACACCTTTCGAAAGAAACACGACTTCGCTACTTACTTCACGAGCAAAACTCATTTCATGCGTCACGACAATCATCGTGCGCCCCTCTTCGGCGACGGCACGCATAACGCGTAGAACCTCGCCGACCAATTCCGGGTCTAGCGCCGAGGTCGGCTCATCGAAAAGCATCACGTCGGGCTCCATCGCGAGCGCACGAGCGATCGCAACGCGCTGCTGCTCGCCACCGGACAGATGCGCCGGGTACGCGTCCTTACGATGAAACACGCCGACTTTTTGCAAGTAATGTTGCGCGCGCTCTATTGCTTCGCCTGGATTGAGCCCGAGCACGACGGTGAGACCCTCAGTCACGTTGCGCTCGGCCGTCATGTGCGCCCACAAATTGAAGTGCTGAAACACCATCGCGATGCGACTGCGAAACCGGCGCAACTGCCGCGGATCGCTCGCGTTCATCGCGCCATCGCGGTCGGGCGCTAATTCGAGCGCTTCGCCTTTGAGTGCAATGCGACCGCCATTCGGGCGTTCGAGCAGGTTGAGACACCGCAAGAATGTGCTCTTACCCGAGCCGGAAGAGCCGATTAGTGCGATGACATCGCCTGGCTTCGCAGAAACACTCACACCACGGAGCACCTCCGTTTGCCCAAAGCGTTTCGTGATGTCCTCGGCGAGGAGTACGTGAGGCGCAATCATGATGCGATCAATTCGGATTCAAGTTATGGACTGAGGAGCTTTCCGGAGCGAACTGCGTTCGCCCCGGCGATTTTCGCGATACGCTGACCGGCAGTCACATAGCGCAAACGCAGGCGCGCGTACATGACCCCAGCAATGTCGCTTTTGAGCGAAATCGACTCTCGCGTGAGCGGATCAACGATGCGTGCCACTTCGTCACCGACGTTAACGCGATCGCCAGGTGTCTTCGCGAAAACCACGACCCCTGCGCGCGGCGTGACAATCGGAAGCACGCCCGCGAGGGGCGTTGCGGCGCACTTTGCTTCGGGAATCTCGGGTGGCGCGCCATCGATAACGCCGTTCAGAACTGCGAAGTCGATGATCGCCCGCGCGTCCCTTGCGGCGAGTGCATCCGACACATCGGTCTCGCCACGCAATTCGATCGTTGCTGAAAACGACGCTTGCGGGATCGGATGGTCGGGGAACATTCGAGCGAGCTCAGCCCAGGGTCGACTGATCGCTTCGTCAAACGGATTATCGCCGGAAACCTCCGCTGTTAGCAGAGCCTCCGCGCCCAACAACGCGGCAAGCGGCTTGCATTGTGCTGCGAGCGAGGTCGCGGTGTAAACGTGCGACACCGATTCGCCGTCGCAATGCAAGTCAAGCACGTAGTCGGAATCAAACGAGAGTTCAAGCAACGCGCGCTTTAGCGACGCAAGCTCCGTCGTCGATCGAGTCGCCATAAGCTCTTGCCCAAGCGCTTCGCGCACGAGTGCAATATTTTGTTCCGCGTCTTTCGTCAAGCGACCTAGTACGCGCGCGGCGGCACCCTGTGTCAGATCGGCAAAGTGACGATTGAAGTTAGTTCCATCGGCGAGCGCGAAGCGGCCAAAGGCTGCACCCTGAATCGATTGCGAGAGGCCAATCGGATTTGCACACGGCACGACAACGACGTGACCGCGCACCTTGCCATCGCGCTCGAGCGCTTCGAGGCGATTGCACAGATGCACAGCGACCAGCATGCCCGGAACTTCGTCTGCATGAAGCGAGCTTTGCACATAAAGCTGGGGGCGTTTGTTCGTGTCGCCGAAGCGATAGACGGTGAGACTGCGTGCAGTGCCTGTCGTTGTGTGTGAAAGAGAAACGGTGTCAATTTGCATAGCTATTTTGCGTGCACCATTGGTTCGTTGACGTGAGAGAGCTCTTGTGGGCGAAGATGTTTGAGCCAGCGACGCTCGGCCAACCGAAAGAGTCCGATCAAGCTAAAGGTAAGCACGAAATAGAAAACGGCTACCGTGCCAAACGATTCGACGGTCACCAAGTGATTTGCGTACACGTCTCGCGCGACACGCGTGAGATCGACCAAGGTCACGGTGCTGGCAATCGCGGTCGCGTGCATCATGCCGACCGCCTCGTTGCTGTACTGCGGCAAGGCGCGACGCAGCGCGCTCGGCAGCAAGATTCGTCGATACATGTCAAAGGTGGACATGCCGATACTACGCGCGGCCTCGACTTCGCCGGAGGGCGTTGCGCGCAATGCACCTGCGATGATTTCTGTGGTGTACGCAGTGGTGTTGATCGCAAAGGCAAGCCAGACGCAGAACCAGGCTTCGCGAAACAACGACCACGCCGCAGAGTTTCGTATGAATTCGATTTGCGCGAAGCCGTAATAGATGATGAAGAGCTGCACGAGCAGCGGTGTGCCGCGAATGACATAGGTGTAGAGCCACACCGGCTTCGCAATCCACGGATTCGACGACACGCGAGCAACGCCAAGTGGAATGGAGAGCACAAGCCCAGTCGCAAGTGAGATCACGAGCAAAACTAGCGTAACCTTGAGCCCCGCAAAAAAATTTGGCATCGAACTCGCAATGATGGAAAAGTCGATCATTTGAATTCGACCTTTCTCACACCAAGCGAGAAGCGCTTTTCGACACGACTCAAGAGCAAAATCGAAATCGTCGTGATCGCAAGATAAATCGCCGCTGCTGCGAGATAGAAGTCGAGCGGTTGGCGGGTGGCCGCCGCAGCAAGCCCCGCTCGTTGCATCATGTCGTCAAGCCCGATGATCGAGACGAGCGCAGTCGCTTTGATCATGATGAGCCAGTTATTCGTGAATCCTGGGATGGCATGGCGAATCATCTGAGGGAGCGTGATGCGAAGGAGCACTTGCGAACGCGTCATGCCGATCGAGGCAGCCGCTTCCATCTGTCCCTTCGGAATGGCGAGAATCGCGCCGCGAAACGTCTCCGTCATGTAAGCGCCGAACACGAACCCGATCGTGAGCACGCCTGCCGCGAACGCAGGTACTTCGATGTATTCGCCACCCGCGCGTTGAACGAGGTAGTTCACAAGCGTTTGCCCGCCGTAGAACACCATCAACATCAACGCGAGTTCGGGTACGCCACGAATTACGGTCGTATAGACGTCAACAACGCCACGTGCCACTCGGGAGCTCGAGAGCTTCGCCGCTGCGCCCGCGAGCCCGAACACGCTCGCAATCGCAAGCGAAATCGCTGCGACTTGCAGGGAAGTCATCAGACCTCCGAGGATGGCGGGCAGGTAACCGTGAAGCATGGGGTGCAGAAAAGCGTCTCTCGTTTATGGAGAGGTTCGAAAAATCGATCAGAAAGGAGTAGGTACAGTGCGGCGGTAATACGACCTACCGCACAGAGGCATTAGTCAGCGCGATTACTTCGCGCCGGCAGGCGTCACGTCGAAATCGAAGTACTTGTCGGCGAGTTTCTTGTACGTGCCGTTCGCCATGATCGCTTTGAGCGCGCCGTTGAACTTTTCGCGTAGCGCATCGTCGCCCTTGCGAATTGCGATACCCACACCTAAGCCACCGCCCACTTCGACCAAAGGGCCCACTTGCGCGTACCCTTTGCCCTCGGGCTTCTTCAAGAAAGCTTCGTTCGATACAACGCTTGATCCGAACCCAACGTCAGCGCGACCGGCGGCGAGCTCCATGTAGACGTCGGTCTCTTTGTTCACCGCCAACACGTCGCTACCTTTGTAGTTATCGGCGACGAACTTCGCGCGCGGGCTGTTGCGAATCACGGCGATCTTTTTGCCTTTGAGGGACTCGGGCGATGCGTCTTTGAATGCGCCAGCTTTCGCGACCCAACGCGAACGAACGTCGTAATAAGGATCGGTGAAATCAACTGCTTTCTTACGCTCTTCGCTGATTGTCATCGAGGCGACAATCGCATCAAACTTCTTCACATTGAGTGCAGGAATCATGCCGTCCCACTCTTGCTTTACGAGCGTGCATTCAGCTTTGAGTTGCGCGCAGATCGCGTTCGCAATATCGATATCGAAACCGGAGAGATCGCCATTCGGCGCGATTTGCGAGAACGGCGGATAGTTGCCTTCCACGCCGATGCGGATTTTTTTCCAATCGGGCGCCTGCGCATGACAGACGGCGGCAACGATTGCTGCCGCGCTAAGCGCGAGCGCTGTGAGAACCTTACGAGTGTTAACCATGTATAACTCCTGCAATCTACGAAACTATAAAGATGTGTTGCGGACTGTTGCGAAACTGTAGACCGCAATATAGCGGAATTTGCAGAAATAGACAAAATGAAAAAAAACTTGCAAAATGATTTCGATGCAATGTGCTGAAAATGCAACGAATTACACCGAGCCGCGCACGAATAGTGAACAGTCGATGTTGTTTCGCCTCAACGCTTCACACGGCGACCATGAATTTCGTGAGAAAGAATCTGTTTAACCCATGACAGCCTCGAACAAGAACGCCGCCGACCTCGTCGCGGTTGGTACGCCGGAATTGACCTTCGCGCGCTCGCCACTGGGTCGGCGTCTGCTCGAATTGCAAAACGCCGGTTCGAAATCCAATCGAGCAATTGCCGAATACTTGCTGCGCAATCCGCTGCGCATCCCAGCGATCGGTATCGAAGAGCTGGCGTCGCGCAACGGCGTGTCAGCGGCGACACTCTCCCGTTTCGCGCGTGCGGCGGGCTACGATGGCTATCCTGGGTTGCGCTCAGCCGCTGCGGATTCTTTGCAAGGCATGTTGCAGCCAGTGGAAAAACTGCGCTCTTCGATTCAATCGAGCGCTGGGAAATCCGGCGGCGCTTCGGTGCTGCTCTCGGGACTCGAGGTGAGTGTTGCCAATGTGCGCAGTGCGGCGGAAAGCCTCGATCAAAAAGCCTTGAACACAATCGTTGCCTTGATCGCAAAAGCCAACGAGGTCTACACCTTGGGCTTCGGGCTGTCCTCGCATCTCGCCTCGATCCTAGCGCTCGATTTGCAGCCCTTCTGTGCGCGGCTCACCAATGTTGTCGAATTCGGCGGCACCGAGGTCGCGGCCGGCCGTTTGCTCAATATCGGAAAGCGAGACGTCCTGATTGTGCTTTCGTTTCCGCGCTACGCCACCGATGCCATTCGATTGACGAGCTATGCTCGAACCCGAGGCGCAAAAATCGTAGCAATTAGCGACTCTCCGGCCTCGCCCCTGGCGCAACTTGCTGACCATTTGCTGTTGGCGCCGGCCAACCATCCAGTCTTATCGAGTGGACTTACGGCTGCGCTTTTGGTTATAGAAGCACTGGTCGCATCGCTGATGATCTCGAACCCAGACAACGTGAAGCAAGCGAGCAAATTGACCGAGGCGATCTCGGCGTACTTGGTGGCCGGAGAAGATGGCGCGGCGAGGCGTGGATAAAGCCACAGCGCACTGCCCCGGCAGACGAATACAGCGCTTTTCGCTTATGCCCAATTAAACAAAGAAAAAATCTGCTTTAACTGAGATGAGGAAATTAAAACAAAAGTGCCTAAAAGTCATAATGAATGCGGCTTTGAATTTAATTGTTGTAAACACTGGAGCTGAAAACAAAGCGGGTAACGATTGAACTCGCGGGATTTGCGTTGAAATGATCTCGGGTCGCAGGTCTCGCGACAATGAATCGGAGGCAATTGTCTCGTCGGGATATGAGCCGGGCCGAACGATCTTCTAAACTTTGCATAGATTTGCTTCGCTCGACGGTGGGTGTAACTTGAGTTCCGAAAACTTGTCTCGCGCAAATGGATGAAACCGCCTCCACACGGCGCCTAGAGCTGCGCCACGTTACGAAGCGCTATCCGAGCGTCGTTGCAAATGACGACGTGAGTTTGTGTGTCGCGCCCGGCGAGATTCATGCCGTTCTCGGCGAGAACGGCGCTGGCAAATCAACACTCATGAAAGTCATCTACGGCGCGGTGAAGCCCGACGCGGGCGAAATGCTCTTCGATGGCGTGCCGTTTCTCGCGAAGAATCCGCGTGATGCGCGAGCGCATGGCATTGCCATGGTGTTTCAGCATTTCTCATTGTTCGAGACGCTCTCAGTCGCCGAGAACATTTGGCTCGGGCTCGATAAATCGATCAGCCTCAATCAAGTTCGAGAGTCGATTGCGTCAACCGCGCAGAAATACGGTTTGCCGCTCGAAGCGGACCGCCCGGTGCATACGCTCTCGGTCGGCGAGCGGCAACGCGTGGAAATCATGCGCTCACTGCTCACGCAGCCGAAGCTTTTGATTCTGGACGAGCCGACCTCAGTGCTAACGCCACAAGCCGTAGAAAAATTGTTCGACACCTTGAAGCAGCTCGCCGCAAGTGGCTGCAGCATCCTCTACATCTCACACAAGCTCGATGAGATTCGCGCACTGTGTACGAATTGCACCGTGCTGCGCGGCGGCAAAGTGACGGGCATGGTCGATCCACGCAAGGAAAGTAATGCTTCGCTTTCGCGTTTGATGATCGGCGCTGAGCCGCCGCAATTGCAGCATCGCGAAGCGAGCTTGGGTGAGATTGCGCTGAGCGTAAAAAAACTCTCGCTCAAAAGTGAAGCAATGTTCTGCACCGATTTGCTCGACATCTCGTTCGATGTACGCGCCGGAGAAATCGTTGGCATCGCGGGTGTGTCGGGAAACGGTCAGCAGGAATTGCTCGCAGCGCTATCGGGCGAGAGCACGCGCGCGCCGCGCGGGAGCGTTTTGCTGTTCGGTAACGACATCGCGGCGAAAAATCCGCAAGCGCGTCGCGCCGGTGGTTTGTATTTCGTGCCCGAGGAGCGACTCGGCCGCGGTGCGGTACCTGTGCATTCGCTCGCCATGAATGGGTTGCTCACGCGCGCGAGCGATCTCGTCGGCTCGTCGTGGCTCAAGTGGATAACGCCCAAACAAAACGCGTCGCTTGCGGGCGAAGTGATTTCGCGGTTCAACGTGAAAGCGGGCGGTCATGATGCCGTCGCGAAATCGCTCTCGGGAGGGAATCTGCAAAAGTACATCGTCGGTCGCGAGATCAGCGCGAAGCCGAAAGTGTTGATCGTCTCGCAACCGACCTGGGGTGTGGACGTGGGTGCTGCGGCGCAGATTCGTGGCGAGTTGTTGAAGCTGCGCGATGAGGGTTGCGCAGTGTTGGTCGTGAGCGAAGAGCTCGATGAGTTGTTCGAGCTTTGTGATCGTATGCATGTAGTTGCCAAGGGGCGGTTGTCGCCATCGATTGCGACGCGCGATGCAAGCGTGGAGTTGATTGGAGAGTGGATGAGTGGTTTGTGGGAGAAGCAGAATGCGTAGGATGGGTGGAGCGCAGCGATACCCATCAACGGCGTTCAAATTCACGCCAATTTTTCGTGTGGCGGAGGATCGGTATCGCTCTGCTCCACCCATCCTATGGGTCACGCCATGATCTCCCTCGAAGCTCGCCCGATCGCGTCGAAGTTTTGGGGCATCGCTTCACCTTTGCTTGCGATTGTGGTCACGGTTGCGGTTGGTGCGTTGATCTTCGCTGCGATGGGCAAAGACCCGGTGCGTGGTCTCGGCGTGTTCTTTTGGGAGCCGATCAAATCGACCTACGCGCTCTCCGAACTCGCGGTGAAAGCGACGCCGTTGATCTTGATCGCGCTTGGGCTCGCGGTATGTTTTCGCTCAAACGTGTGGAACATTGGCGCTGAAGGGCAATACTTGCTCGGCGCACTGTTCGGCGGTGGCGTTGCGCTGACCGCGAGCGCAGACACCGGACGCTGGATCGTGCTCGCGATTTTGTTGGCAGGCGTTGTCGGCGGTATGTGCTGGGCTGCAATCGTTGCCTTGCTTCGCGATCGCTTCAATGCGAATGAAATTCTCGTGAGCCTGATGCTCGTGTATGTCGCGACATTTCTATTGACCTATATGGTGTATGGTCCGTGGAAAGACCCAATGGGATTTAACTTTCCGCAAACTAAAACCTTCGAGAAGGCCACACAAATCCCACGAATCATCGATGGGCTTCGCATGAACATCGGGCTCATCATCGCGCTTGCGAGCGCGGCGCTGCTCTGGGTGTTTTTGTTTCGAACGTTTCGCGGTTATCAATTGCAAGTCGGTGGCATCGCGCCCGCCGCTGCGCGCTACGCGGGCTTTTCATCGCGCGGCGCTTTGTGGACGGCGCTTCTGATTTCAGGTGGCGCAGCAGGTCTCGCGGGCGCGCTCGAAGTGGCGGGCCCGATTGGTCAGCTCACACCGTACGTGCCCGCAGGTTATGGCTTCGCGGCAATCATCGTCGCCTTCGTCGGGCGACTGCATCCCGTCGGTATCGTGTTCGCCGCGATTTTGATGAGCATGTTCTACATCGGCGGTGAGCTTGCACAATCGCGACTTGGCATGCCGAAATCTTTGACCGGTGTGTTCCAAGGCTTGTTGTTGTTCGCGTTGCTCGCGTGCGACACCTTGATCGCGTATCGCGTGAGGGTCAAGAAATGAACGAGCTCGCCTTACTCCTCGCCGCCACACTCAATGCGGGCACCGTGCTCGCCATCGCCGCGCTTGGTTTGCTCATCAATGAAAAAGCCGGCATCGTGAATTTGGGCGCGGAAGGTTTGATGCTCTGCGCGGCGATTGCGGGTTTCGCAACAGTGGTTCACACAGGGAATGATTGGATTGGTTTCCTCGCTGGCGCGGGTGCGGGCGCGTTGCTCGCCGCGATCTTCGGCGTGCTTGTGATTTGGCTCAATACGAATCAATACGCAACCGGGCTCGCGCTCTCGCTTTTCGGCGTCGGCTTTTCTGCATTCGCAGGCGTGAAATACGTGCAGGAAAAACTGCCCGAGCGGTCGAATTTTTCTATTCCGTTGCTCTCCGACATTCCGCTTATAGGCGCTGCGCTTTTCAAACAGCATCCGCTGGTTTATTTCGGCATCGCGCTCACGATCGGCATCATTTGGTTTCTGTATCGAACGCGCGCGGGTTTAGTGCTGCGCTCGGTCGGCGAAAGCCCCGAATCGGCGCACGCTTTGGGTTATCCCGTGCGCCGGATTCGTTTGCTCGCGGTCGCTGTCGGCGGCGCGATGTGCGGGCTCGCAGGCGCGTACCTGTCCATTGTTTACACGCCGCTTTGGGTCGAAGGCATGGTCGCGGGCAAAGGCTGGATCGCGCTCGCGCTTACGACCTTCGCGACCTGGCGTCCGGCACGCGTATTGCTCGGAGCCTATCTATTCGGCGGCGTCACGATGTTGCAGTTCGCGCTGCAAAGTCGGGGGGTGGCGGTGTCGGAGCAATTGCTTTCGATGTTGCCGTATGTCGCAACGATTGTGGTGCTCGCGTTGATCTCGCGTAATCCGACCTGGATTCGCGTGAACATGCCGGCGTCGCTGGGGCGACCGTTTTCGCCTTAGAAATACCTCTCCCAGGCGGACCAGCCCGAAGGGCGCAGGACGTGACGAAGTCGCGGTCTTGAGCGAAGCGAAAGATTTGCCGAAGGCAAACAGAGGTAATGAGTGATTAAAATCTGTGCATAGCCATTTCCAACCCTTCTAATCGAGGATCACCATGAATTCGAAACGTGCCCTGCTCGCCGCAGGTCTCGGCGCGGCGATGTTTGCCGCGCTCGTCGGTTGCGGCAAAAAAGAAGAGCCCAAAAAAGAAGCCGCCGCGCCTGCTCCGGCACCCGCCGCCGCCAAGCCTGAGCCACTCAAGATCGCGTTCGCCTACGTCGGCCCAGTCGGCGACGGTGGTTGGACTTTTGCGCACGATAACGGTCGCAAGGCAATCGAAAAAGAATTCGGCGATAAGGTCGTTACAAGCTTCGTCGAGAAAGTCCCCGAGAGCGCCGACGCAGAGCGCGTGATCCGCGATATGGCCGGCCAAGGCAACAAGCTCATCTTCGGCACGACGTTCGGCTACATGGAGCCGATGCTTAAGGTTGCCGCCGACAACAAAGGGGTGAAGTTCGAACACGCGACGGGTTACAAAACCGCTGACAACATGCGCACTTACGACAGCCGCACCTACGAAGGCGCATACATGGCCGGCGTGATCGCAGGCAAGATGACCAAGAGCAATACGCTCGGCGTCGTCGGCTCGATTCCGATTCCCGAAGTGATCCGCAACATCAATAGCTTCACGATGGGCGCGCAGTCGGTCAATCCGAAAATCAAAACCAAAGTCGTGTGGGTCGGCGAATGGTTCAATCCGCCGAAAGAAACCGAAGCTGCGACCGCGCTTATCAATGGCGGTGCCGACGTGCTGATGCAAAACACGGATTCATCCGCTGTGTTGCAAACGGCTGAAAAAATGGGCAAGCGCGCCTTCGGCTGGGATAGCGACATGACGGCCTACGGCCCGAAAGCGCACTTAGGCTCCGCAGTCATTAACTGGGGTCCGTACTACATCAAAGCCACACGCGACGCGCTCGATGGCAAGTGGGCGACGGGTCAAGCCTGGTGGGGCGTGAAAGAAGGCGCGATCGACATGGTCAACGTCGCCGCCGACGTGCCTGCCGATATCAAAGCAAAGATCGATGAAATCAAAGCGGGTCTCAAGTCCGGCAACTTCCATCCGTGGACCGGCCCGATCGTTGGGCAAGACGGTAAAGAAGTGCTTGCCAAGGGCGTGGTCGCCGATGACAAGTTCTTGGGTGGCGTGAAGTTCTATGTGAAGGGTGTGGAAGGCAAGGTGCCGGGCGATAAGTAAGCGCTCGCCGCTGATGCAAAAGGCCGCCGAAGGGCGGCTTTTTCTTTTCGGTCGCGCCACTTCGCGACGTGCTCGTGCGAATCAAAAACGCTCGGCACGCACCGTCAACCGCATTGAAACCACGGCTGCGAGCGAGCCGAAGAGCGTGAGCGCGCCGCTCAGCCAGTGCAGTTGCAGCACGCTTGGCGACCACCGCAGCAAGCCCATCCACACAACGAACGCTATCGTGGCAATTGCGGCGGCCACACGCTCGGTTTGCGATGTCGCTCGATTCATACGCAGGCAAATGAACGCAATCATCGCGCAGCCCGGTATCGCGACGACCAGGTCGAGCAAGTAGTGTTCGCCCAGTGCAAGCGTTGCCCAGGCCGTGGCCAGAACCATAAAGGTCGCGGCAAGTTGTAGCCATCGGAGCCGTACGATGCACGAAACCACGAGTAAGAAAATCGACGCGGACAAATGCATTGAGGGCATACCGTTGCGCGGCGACGGCGCAATGGCAGTGGGGACCATGCTGGCAAACAGCGACGGATCCGGAAGCGAGGGAAAGGCAGTCGGGAAGGCATAGATTGGTCCCGAAAGTGGCACCCAGTTATAGAAGAGTAGCGGTAGCCAAAACGGTGTGATCACAAACGCCCAGAGGTTGATTTCGCGACTTCCACTTTTGCGAAGTACGGCACCAATACAAACGTAGGCCGAGAAAAGGATGGA
>JAAFJI010000046.1:8177-19484 GCA_013298045.1 Betaproteobacteria bacterium | reverse complement strand
ACAAGCCGCTGACCAACGATCCGATGGAAGCGACCTACATCGGCATCTACATGTGGAAACAGGCCGTTGAAAAAGCGAAATCGACCGACACCGATAAGGTGATCGCTGCGATGGCCGGCCAAACCTTCGTCGCGCCGTCGGGCTTCACCGCAAAGATGGACGAGAAAAATCACCACCTGCACAAGCCAGTGTTCATCGGCGAAATCAAAGCTGATGGTCAGTTCAACATCGTTTGGAAAACGCCGGGGCCCGTGCGCGCCAACCCTTGGAGTCCGTTCATTCCGGGTAACGACAAGAAGAAGGACGTACCGGACGGTAAGTCCACCTGATCGTAACTGTCAGCGCGAGCAGCTGCGCGTGTAGCGGCTCGCAAAGTTTGTAAGTGTCCTCCTAATGTGGGAATTGCAAGTCTGTGGTTCCCACTTTTTTTGTCCGCGAATTTCACTACCAACTCATGCTACTAACGCCCGATATTATTGGGGCTATGAAACGTTTTAAGCATTTATTGTTGATTTCGTTTTTTGCTTCTATGCCTCAATTTAATTGGGCGATTACCGCTGATGTTGTTAAGGCAATCACGACAGGTGAGAACGATGATCGCATCAATGCACTTACGAAGGCAGTCGGAACACCCGACGATGCACTCGCGCGATTGATCGACGCGATGATCGACGACGCGGTGAAGATCGCCGACGGTCGCGCATTCATTGTGCGCAACGGAAAAGCAATCGATGCGGTGACTGGCGTGGAGGTCGCGCTGCCGTCGAATGCAGAAGACATCGTGAACAACAACCGCGTGCGCAGCGAGCTCGATAACGCGAAGGCTGCGCTATCGCTCCTCTCGCCCAACGAATCCGCGCGCGAAGCGGCGATCAAGGCACTCAAAGACAATGCGGATGAAACGAAGCTGCCGTTAATCGATAAAGCGCTCGCGAAAGAAACGAACGCCGAACTCAAAGCGAAGCTGCAACAACTGCGCGCGGCGATGCTGGTCGCGAGCAGCGACAAAGCGAAACGCCTTGAAGCCATTGCTGCCCTTGCAGGTAGCGGCGAACCTGGCGTGAAATCGCTGCTGCAAGAGCGACTGCAACCAAGCGCAGAGAGCGATCCCGAAGTGCGCGCTGCGCTCGCAAGTGCGATCAAAGCGATCGACGGCAAATTGGTGTGGGGCGAACGACTTGGCGTGATTTTCAGCGGCGCGTCGCTCGGTTCGATTCTGCTCTTGGTCGCGCTCGGCCTTGCGATCACCTACGGTCTCATGGGCGTCATCAACATGGCGCATGGCGAGCTCATGATGATCGGCGCTTACACGACCTACGTCGTGCAGAACCTTTTTCGGCAACACCTACCAAGCGCGTTTGATTTCTACATCATCGCTTCGATTCCGATTGCGTTTGCCGTGTCCGCGCTCGTCGGCGCGGCGCTTGAGCGCACTGTGATTCGTTGGCTCTACGGGCGACCGCTCGAAACGCTCCTTGCAACCTGGGGCATCTCGCTGATGTTGATTCAACTGATGCGCTCGACCTTCGGCGCGCAAAACGTGCCGGTTGAAAATCCATCCTGGCTTTCCGGCGGTTTCCCGATCATGAGCAATTTGATCTTGCCTTACAACCGTATCGCCATCATCGGCTTCGCATTCTTCGTGTTGCTGCTTGTTTACCTGCTCATCAACAAAACGCGGCTCGGCCTCTTCGTTCGTGGCGTCACGCAGAACCGTACGATGGCCTCGTGCATGGGCGTGAACACGGCGCGCATCGACACCTACGCGTTCGCACTCGGCGCAGGCATCGCGGGACTCGCCGGTTGCGCGCTCTCGCAGGTTGGCAACGTCGGCCCCGATCTCGGGCAGAGCTATATCGTGGATTCGTTCATGGTGGTCGTGCTCGGAGGCGTTGGGCAACTCGCGGGCACGGTTTACGCGGCGCTCGGCTTAGGTGTTCTCAACAAATTCCTCGAAGGCTGGACGGGTGCGGTGCTCGCAAAAATTATCGTGCTCGTCTTCATCGTGATCTTCATTCAGCGTCGTCCGCAAGGCATCTTCGCGCTCAAAGGTCGGAGTGCCGAGGCATGAGCACGACAGCAACACTCACAACCACCGCGACACCAAGCGCGCTATTCGACAACCGCGTTCGCATCGGCCTCGCCGTCGCGCTCGCGATTGTGTTCGCGGTCGTTCCGTTCCTGCCCGATTTCTACGTCACACTGCTCGGCAAGATCATGTGCTTCGCGATCTGCGCGCTCGCGATGGATTTGATCTGGGGCTACACGGGGATTCTCTCGCTTGGGCACGGCCTCTTCTTCGCGCTCGGCGGATATGCGATGGGCATGTACCTGATGCGCCAAATCGGTCGCGATGGGGTTTACAAAAGCGACCTACCGGATTTCATGGTGTTTCTCGATTGGAAACAATTGCCGTGGCATTGGACGGGCAGTGAATATTTCCTGTGGACGATGATTCTCGTCGTTGCATTGCCGGGGGTTCTGGCTTTCGTGTTCGGCTACTTCGCATTTCGATCGCGCATCAAAGGTGTGTACTTTTCGATCATCACGCAAGCGCTCACGTTTGCTGCGATGCTGCTCTTCTTCCGCAATGAAACGGGCTTCGGTGGCAACAACGGCTTCACCGATTTCAAACGCATCCTCGATATTCCGATTGCTACGCCTTCGATGCGGATTTCACTCTGCGTCATCACCGGTCTCGTGTTGATTGCGTTCTATCTGATTGCTCGCTACATCGTGCAAAGCAAATACGGTCGTGTGCTGCAAGCCATTCGCGACGCTGAATCACGCGTACTCTTCACGGGTTACAACACGCTTTGGTACAAGCTCTCGATCTGGACGATTTCCGCGATGATGTGCGGCGTTGCGGGTGCGCTCTACGTGCCGCAAGTCGGAATCATCAATCCCGGTGAAATGTCGCCTGCTGCAAGTATTGAGATTGCGATTTGGGCGGCGGTTGGCGGTCGTGCGACCTTGATTGGTCCGATCCTCGGCGCGTTCTTTGTCAACGGCGCGAAGAGTTGGTTCACCGTTGCGTTCCCCGAATACTGGTTGTACTTCCTCGGTGCACTCTTCATCGCAGTCACGCTATTTCTGCCGCAAGGCATCATTGGTTTGTTGCGCAAGTTGCGTGGTTTGCGGAACGGAGCGAAGGCATGACACCCGAGCTTCTTGAAGATGGCGCAAAGCGCCTCGCCGAATACAAAGCGAAACACAACGTCACCGAGGACATCGCGCAATCTGGCGGTCAAGCGGCGAGCTTCGCGCGCGTCGTGCAACCCAATATCGTCGATGTGAGCGCAGGCGGCATTTTGTATGTCGACGAAATCACGGTGTCGTTCGATGGCTTCCGTGCGTTGAACAAACTCTCGCTCGACGTGCGCGTCGGCGAACTGCGTTGCATCATCGGCCCGAATGGTGCGGGCAAAACAACAATGATGGACGTGATCACTGGAAAAACGAAGCCCGACAGCGGCAAAGCGTTTTTCGGATCGAACATCGATTTGCTTCGACTGCGCGAGAGCGAAATCGCCGAGCGCGGCATTGGTCGAAAGTTTCAGAAACCGACCGTATTTGAGCAACTCAGCGTGTTTGAAAATCTTGAACTCGCCGCGAAGACGGATCGACGCGTGCGGCATACGATATTCGCAAAGCTGACGCCGAGCGAGCTCGATCAGCTTCATGCGACGATGAAGTTGATTCACCTGGCAGGCGATGGCGCACGCGTTGCTGGCACGCTCTCGCACGGACAAAAACAGTGGCTCGAAATCGGGATGCTTTTGATGCAAAACCCGAAGCTTTTGCTTCTCGACGAGCCGGTCGCCGGGATGACCGACGAAGAGACCGAGCGCACGGCGGAACTCTTTCTTTCGCTCGAAGGCAAGCACTCGCTTGTCGTTGTCGAGCACGACATGAAGTTCATCGGTGAACTCGTAAACGGCGGTCAGCGCGAGAAGAAAAAGATCGTGACCGTGTTGCACGAGGGTAGCGTTCTCGCCGAAGGATCGCTTGCCGATGTGCAGAGCAACGAGCGCGTCATCGAAGTGTATTTGGGAAGATAGATCGTGCTTGAACTCAAAAACGTCAATCAATACTACGGTGGCTCGCACATCCTGCGCGATGTGTCGCTCTCCGCGAAGGTCGGCGAAATCACGGTGGTACTCGGTCGTAATGGCGTCGGCAAAACGACCTTGCTCAAGAGCATCATGGGTGTGGTGCCGATCAAAAGCGGAAGCATTGCGCTCGATGGTGCTGAAATTCAAGCGCAAACCAGTTTCGATCGCGTGCGTCGTGGCATCGGCTTCGTGCCGCAAGGTCGCGAGATTTTTGGTCGCTTAACGGTTGAAGACAATCTGCTGATGGGTCTGGCGTATAAACCCGCGAACACCCAGATTCCAAACGAACTGTTCGATCTTTTTCCCGTTCTCAAACAAATGCTCGCTAGACGTGGCGGCGATCTCTCAGGTGGTCAACAACAACAGCTTGCGATTGCGCGCGCACTCGCTGCAGGCCCGAAACTCCTGATCCTCGATGAACCCACTGAAGGGATTCAGCCAAGCGTGATCAAAGACATCGGTCGCGTGTTGCGATTGCTTGCCGACCGCAAAACCATGGCAATCGTACTCGTCGAGCAGTATTACGATTTCGCCGCCGAGCTTGCCGATCAATATGTCGTGATGGAACGCGGTGCAGTAATCAAAGTGGGGCGAGGCGCAGATATGGAACGCGATGGTGTGCGGCGGCTCATGTCGATTTAGTTACGCTACAGCCAGCACTTTTTTGACGCAGATTACACAGATTTTTCGCAGATGAACACGGATTTTTTTGGGTTCGACATGGCGAGGTGTTCTTGAAAAATCCGCGTACATCAACAGATGTAATCAGCGAAATCTGCGTCTAAAAATCTAGCCTTTCCCCAAGCGAAACACACCGAGCGCGATCACGCCAGCAACCAATCCCCAAAACGCACTTCCGATCCCCGCAAGCGAAACGCCCGATGCGGTCACGAGGAAGGTAATCATTGCCGCTTCCCGATCGCGCTCTTCTTTGAGCGCACCGACGAGGCCGTTGCCAATGGTCATGATGAGCGCAAGCCCCGCAAGCGTGACGATTAGCTCTTTCGGAAACGCCGCGAACAAGGTACCGACCACGGCTCCAAAAAGACCGACTGTGAAATAGAACACGCCGGTCATCACACCGGCGGTGTAGCGCTTGTCTTTGTCCTCGTGCGCCTCCGGGCTCATGGCGATGGCCGCGGTGATCGCCGCGAGGTTGAGCGTGAACGCGCCAAACGGCGCTAACGGTAAATTGATTAAGCCGATGGTCGTCATTACCGGGGACACTTTGGTGTCGTAGCCCGCCGCGCGCATCGCAGCGACCCCCGGCATATTCTGCGATGTCATCGTCACGATGAACAAGGGAATTGCGAGACCCACGATGCCTGCGAGCGTGAACTCGGGTGAAGTCCATTCGGGCGTCGTTAGCGTCACAGTGACAAGGTCGAGGTGTAGGGTGTTTGTGAAATACGCAACTGCGACCCCGACCAAGAGCACCGCGACTACCGCGTAGCGCGGGAAATAGCGCCGTCCGAATAGATACGCCGCAAGCATTGCGAGCACGAGCCAAGTCGCGGATTTCGCCGACGCGAACGCCTCCAGACCGAAGCGCAGGAGCACTCCAGCAAACATTGCCGAGGCGAGCGCCGTCGGAATCCGACCCATCAACTTTTCAAACCAGCCGGTGACGCCGGAGAGAACGACCAGCGCGGCACAAACAATGAACGCGCCAATCGCTTCCGGCATCGAAATGCCAACCGTGGTGGCAATGAGCGCCGCCCCTGGAGTCGACCACGCGGCGATGATCGGTTTGCGATACATGAGCGACGGGATGATGCAGGCGAGCCCCATGCCGATGCCAAGCGCCCACATCCACGAATTGACCTGCGCTTGCGTCGCGCCCAAGCGCTGCGCCGCCTGAAAAACGATAGCGGTGGTACTTGTGTAGCCAACCAGCACGACAACAAAGCCCGCAACGACCGCAGGAAAGGAAAGATCCCGAAAGAAGCGCATGAACAATGGCGAAAAGATCGAGTCTCATTGTTTCAGAATGCAGCGCTATCGATCATGCTGTCTTTGAATCGACAGGTGGCTGATGCAATGTAGCTCTTTTGTCCATTGCCCCATTAAATATTAAGTATCCTGCATTTTAATTAGCTATTGTTATTTTATTTTTTCGCCATAGCATAGATTTTTAATGTGGCTTCGACTTTAATGGTTGTTTCTTACTCGGCACAATTGAATTGATTTGTCGTTGCGCGGCGTGATGGTCGAAAATCACCTCCGATGAGTTTTTTCAAACACTCCCTAACGCTCTTTTCGCTTTTCGCCGCAGCCTCTCCGCTTTTGCTCTCGCAGTTGGCACATGCTGGTGCACAAATTGAGGAGAAGCTCGTCCCGTCGGTGCAGAGTACGCTCGCCTCCGCGATTGCCGATCGCGCCGCGCCGCGACTCATCGGCGATCCTCGCGAAACAACCGCGTGGCTCGCCGAGATGTCAACGCGTCTTGCCAAGCGAATGCCGGATCCGGAAGCGCGCAGCGAGTTTTTAATCACGGTGCAATATGAAGCGAGCCGCGCGGGGCTTGATCCGCAACTCGTGCTCGCCGTGATCACGCACGAGAGCGCGTTTCGCAAGTACGCAATCAGCTCAGCTTCAGCGCGCGGTTACATGCAAGTAATGCCGTTTTGGGTGCGCTTGATCGGCTCCGCAGAACACAATCTCTTCCATCTGCGCACGAATTTGCGCTACGGCTGCGTGATTCTGCGCCACTATCTCGACATTGAAAAAGGCGATGTGGTTCGCGCGCTCGCCCGCTACAACGGCTCGCTGGGGCGTTTTGAGTACCCCAACACCGTGCTTGGCTTTCTCGAACGGCAATGGAAGTGGAGCGCGCCGGTTTACCCGGCAACCGCGCCGCCGGTCGCCGCGCCTAACCCGCCGCCGACGAAACAGTGAAACCCCTCGCGGCACCGCGCGACGCGGCTCGGCTCGCACAATCGCGCGATGCGACCGAGTTCGCGCAATCGTGCGATGCTGCCCAGCTCGCGCAGTCGCGCTACGTGGGCCGCTTCGCGCCATCGCCCACCGGACCACTTCATTTCGGATCGCTTGTTGCTGCGCTTGCGAGCTACGTGGACGCGCGCGCGAACGATGGTCAGTGGCTGGTGCGCATTGAAGACGTCGACACCCAACGCTGCAAACGCGAACACGAACTCACCATTCTGCGCCAGCTTGACGCATACGGTTTCGATCACGATGGCGAGGTTCTTCGCCAGTCCGAACGCGGCGAATACTATCGAGACGCGCTTCATCGATTGGCGATGCGCTCGCTCACCTATCGCTGCGTGTGTAGCCGCAAAACGCTCGCGCTTGCGCATCGAAACCCAGAGGGCGAAATCGTATATCCGGGCACTTGCCGCGACGCAGCGGTCTCGGCGGAGGTGTCGCCCGCAGCGGTGCGCTTCAACCTATCGCATCGTGAGGTCAACGCCGCAGCGAGCTTCGATGATCGCGCTTATGGTTTGATCGCACAGCAATTGCGCGAAGCAGTCGGTGACTTCGTGCTCCGTCGCGCCGACGGCGATTTCGCCTACCAGCTCGCCGTGGTGGTTGACGACGCGCAACAGGGCGTCACCGACGTCGTGCGCGGTGCCGATCTGCTGCTCAATACGCCACGTCAAATCGCGCTGCAGCGCGCACTCAGCGTCGCGACACCGCGCTATCTGCACGCCCCGATCGCCACCAATTCGAACGGCGAAAAGCTATCTAAGCAAACCCGCGCAAACGCGCTTCCCGAGCGACATGACGAGCAACTCGCAGCGCTTCGCGACGCATGGCATCTGTTGCGACAAACGCAGATTGAATCTGCCGCCTCGACGCGCGAGTTTCTGCGGCAGGCTGTCGCCATTTGGCAACCGGAGCGGCTGGCTGCCTTGCAAATCCACCCCGCTGCCCAAAACTTATAATGCCAGATTAAACGAAAAATACAGGTTCACGATGACCACACTCGCAGTGGTTCGTAAGGGCAATACGGTTGCAATCGCCGCCGACTCCCTCACGACATTTGGCGACACTCGCCTCTCCGACAGTTTCGACGCCGCCTCCGACAAGATGGTGCGCCACGGCGAGACCGTTATCGCGTTGTGCGGATCGGCCGCCCACCAACTCGTTTATGAAAATCTTTTCTCGACCGAGAAAGAGCTCAACTTCAACAGCAAAGCCGAAATTTTCGAGACCTTTCGCAAACTCCACGCAAAGCTCAAAGATCAGCTCTACCTCAACCCGAAAGAAGAAGACGAAGACGCCTACGAAAGCACCCATATCACCGCGCTAATCGCCAATCCGTCCGGTATCTACGGTATCTATTCGATGCGCGAAGTTTTCGAGTTCAAAAAATTCTGGGCTGCGGGTTCTGGTCGCGAATATGCGCTCGGTGCCATGAGCACGATGTACGACAAGCTCGACTCGGCGGAAGCAATCGCGCGGGTTGGCATCGAGGGCGGTTGTTTGTTCGATAAGAATTCCGCGCTGCCGATGTCGGTGGTCACCATTCCGATCATCGTGAAAGTCTAGGTTGCATGGATCGCACGAGCGCAGGATTTGACCAACTCACACGCTTCTGGCTTGAGAGCGCCCCTGCGCGCGGCGTCGTTGCGCGTCTTGACGAAAGTCTGATCCGCGCGCTGCGCGACCACGACTATCCGTCGGCCGTGCGCTCGGTGCTACGACAATTGGCTGGCGCTGCAATTTTGCTTGCAAGCAATTTGAAGCAACCGGCGACGATCGTGCTCCAAGCACAGGGCGATGGCGACGTGCCGCTGTTCTGCGTCGAGGCAACGCGTGCACTCACCTTCCGCGCCTATGCAAATGTGCGTGAAGGCGCGCGCATCACCGATTCCGCCACCTTGCCTGCGATGCTCGACCGTGGCGGCAACGGACGCTTTATCCTCACTATCGATCCGGACGTTGGGCAGATGTATCAAGGCATCGTCGCGCTTGAATACGACACGGTCGCAGAAAACCTGCAAAGCTATTTGAGCAATTCACAGCAAACCAACACTCGCGTCTGGTTGCGCGAAGACGGTGAAGCGCTTGAAGCCTGCCTGCTTGAGCGCATGCCGGAGCGCGACTCCGAGGACGACGCAAAAGCGTGGGAGCGCGCCGTTGCCTCGCTCGGCACGACGTTCGCCCAACCGTTCATGCCATTTCCCTACCGCGAATGGCTCAACTTCACCTTTGCCGCCGAAGACGTCCGCGTACACCCGGCGCAGCCGGTCCAATTTGCGTGCCCATGTTCGATGGATCGCGTGCTAAACGCACTCAAACTCGTCGGTGCCGATGAACTGATGCCGCTCGCAGAAGAGAACGGAGCCATTGACACGCGTTGCGAATTCTGCGGTCAAGCCTATAGCGTCGATCGAACCACGCTTGCCGCTCTATTCGCTGAGCAAACCGCAAACGCCGCGCCGAGCACGCGCACCCTCCAGTAATCAGTCGCGATGAACCCGACCGATCCCGAAGTTCGCATCGACAAATGGCTCTGGGCTGCGCGATTCTTCAAAACGCGTGGGCTCGCAGTCGATGCAATCGACGCTGGTCATGTGAGGCGCGCGGCAAGCGGTGGCATGATCGGCGATCGAGTGAAGCCGTCCCTCATCGTGAAACGAAACGATTCGTTCGCGATCCAGCGCGGCGATATGCAGCAAGTGATCGTCGTGACTGCACTCTCCGAGCGGCGTGGCTCAGCGAGCGACGCCGCGCTGCTCTATCGCGAAACCGACGAAAGCAAAGCAAAACGCGAGGAACAAGAGGCGACTCGCAAAGCGAATTTCGCGGCGTCGAGTACGCCGATTCTGCGTGGCCGTCCAACGAAACAGGATCGTCGCCGCCTCGCAGATTTCTTCGCCGGCAACTACCGCGATCAACAGGACCCGCAATGACTCTTAGCTTCACCGGCGAGCGCTTTTTGACCGAATGCCAAGGCGAAATGGTCTATGAGCATTGGCATCGCTACCTCTTCGCGCGCGAGTACGCAAAGGGCAAACGGGTGCTCGATATTCCGAGCGGAATACGAAATTCTCTCTATGGCGGCGTTGAGAGTTCGGCGATCGGAAGCACGGAAATCGCACTCACTGCGGCTCCACGCATTGGTCTGTACACAAATGTGAAATTCGGCGGGCGCTTTCTTGAAGAAGGTTTCACCGGCCTCACAGTGAGTGTTCTGCCCGAGGTAGCCACTGCAGCAGCTAGCGCAAGCCTTAATCCAGCGAGCGACCTAACAGACGGGAAAAGAGGTAGCGATTGGTTTGCGAATTCAGGCGGACGTCGATGGGTCGAAATGCACCTTGGAAGCGTACGCACCAATCGCAAGATTAGTTTGTTTACGGAACAAACCGGTATGGTTTACCAAACGGTGCGCGGTGTATGTGTTGGCACTTCATCTGCGCTAACCAATGTGGCAATGAGTTTCAGCGAAGTAACGCGAACCCACCAATGGTTGGATCGCACCTTCATCAATTTTCCTCCCACCGGTAGATACGTCGGGATTATCACCCTGTCGAGTAACTCTTGGCGTGCGTGGCGAGAAGTCGAAATTTGTCAGTAACTCGCGTCACATCCCGACTTCTGATGGCTTTTGATTCTGGAAAAGAGTTAGATTGCGGGCGGGACACTAAAGAGCGCGCGGTCTCGCGAGTGATCTAATCGTTTAATTGCTTTTGGGAGTTTCATAGTGCTATACCTGAATTGCCGTTCGCTTCTTCTTTACGCTTTGCTTACATTCGTACTCACACTAAGCGCGATAGCGGTCGCGCAATCTGCGACTATTTATGCATCGCCCAATCCATGCACATTGGCGACCGCGAGTGGCAGCTGCACGAGCACAATCAACTACTCATCGACCAATGCGCCCAACGCCGGTCTTTTCTTTGGTTCTACGCTCGTCGGCGGTGGATCCTCCGGCACCTACACACCGACCTGGATCAACAGCAGTGGCTTTACCTTTGATGTGCGGCTTGATCGCAACAACGCCTCTTCCCAAGTGCTCGCAAGCGTGACCGTGCGCGGAGCCTTACCTTCAGCCGCGATCTCTGCGTCGCCAAATCCATGCGCATTGACTACCGCGAGCGGTAGTTGCACGAGCACGATCACTTACTCGTCCACGAATGCGCCGAACGCCGGTCTTTTCTTTGGTTCGACGCTCGTCGGCGGTGGATCCTCCGGCACCTACACACCGACCTGGATCAACAGC
>JAAFJI010000046.1:0-8167 GCA_013298045.1 Betaproteobacteria bacterium | reverse complement strand
ACGAATGCGCCGAACGCCGGTCTTTTCTTTGGTTCGACGCTCGTCGGCGGTGGATCCTCCGGCACCTACACGCCAACCTGGATCAACAGCAGTGGCTTTACCTTTGATGTGCGGCTTGATCGCAACAACGCCTCGTCGCAAATCCTCAGCAGCGTTACGGTACGTGGTGCTGTAGCTACGCCATCAGCGACGATCTCTGCATCGCCCAATCCATGCACGTTGGCGACCGCGAGCGGAAGCTGCACGAGCACAATCGCTTATTCGTCCACCAATGCGCCGAACGCCGGGCTTTTCTTTGGTTCGACGCTCGTCGGCGGTGGATCCTCTGGTACTTACACTCCGAGCTGGATCAACAGCGCGGGCTTCACTTTCGATGTGCGACTAGATCGCAACAATGCCTCGTCGCAAATCCTCAACAGTGTCACGGTACGTGGTGCTGTAGCTACGCCATCGGCGACGATTTCTGCGTCGCCAAATCCATGCGCATTGACTACCGCGAGCGCTACTTGCACGAGCACAATCACTTACTCGTCCACAAATGCGCCGAACGCCGGTCTTTTCTTTGGTTCGACGCTCGTCGGCGGTGGATCCTCCGGCACCTACACACCGACCTGGATTAACAGCAGCGGTTTCACGTTTGATGTTCGGGTCGATCGCAATAACGCGAACTCAAGTGTGCTTGCGAGCGTGTTTGTTAATGGGCAGGTGAGTGCGACGCAATTGAGTTGCGCCTCCGTCGCGCCGCAGGCAACCAGTACAAGCGCGGTCAGCGGCTTTTTCCGTGTGTACGCGTATGGTGTCACGAACGCAACTTCTGTGCGGTTTCCCACATGGGGCGACACCAACGGTCAGAATGATCTCGTTTGGTACAACGGCGTGAATGCGGGCGGCGGCACATGGTATGCCGACGTGAACTTAGCCAATCATTTGTCCGGTGCGCCGGAGTATGGCAACTTCAATACGCACGTCTATCTGAACAACGCGTCACAAAGCAACAAGTTTTGCGCCGCGATGACTTGGACGCGAACTCACGTATCGGTTCCGCCGTATGCCGCAACGTTTGTGTCGCAAACGGTTCCGACCGCAATGACTGCTGGTGCTTCGTACAACGTGTCGATCACCATGAAGAACACGGGATCGAACACCTGGACGACGGCCGACGGCTACAAACTGGGATCCGCAAATCCCAACGACAACACTCGCTGGGGGCTTCAACGCGTGGCGTTGCCCGGGTCCGTCCCCCCGAACGGCCAAGCGATTTTTAACTTCACAGTAACGGCTCCGGCGACTGCAGGTTCTTATAACTTTCAATGGCAAATGCTGCGCGAAGGCGTCCAGTGGATTGGAGCGACAACGACAAACTTGCAGGTTCAGGTCAACCCGCAATCTGTCGCTGTCGGCGTGATTCGGTGGGACTATGGTTGGGGAAGATTTGGCTCGCAAGGCACCGGCGGTGCATGGGACTACCAGTTCAATCTCATCGACAAGAATAATCGAGTGAACTCAAAGTGGGCTAGCCGCTGGCCGTTTTACACCGACACCTCAGCCGAATACCCGATATCGTTGCGAGAAGAGATCGCAGCTACAACCGGGACGCCGCGTATTCCCTCGACTATCGAGCAGGAAAATCGATACGCAAAAGACGCTGGGATTTCTTACTGGGCTTTTGTCTACTATGGGCTACTGACTGGCTCAGATCAAGGCGACTACGGGCTCAATCGATACAAGACGAGCAACTCCTACAAACCACAGTATGCGTTGATCCTTGGTTGGTACGATCAACCCTACGTTGATAAGTCGACCCAGCGAGCGATGATCGTGACGGAAATGCAATCCTCGACCTACTACAAGTTAGCGAACGGACAACCTTTACTTTATCTGCTGGACAGCTCGTGGGGCACGCCACTCGGTATCGCGGAGATAAATGCAATCTCGAATGCGTACGCAAACAGCAACGGTGGAGTAAGACCTTACTTGGTTTACCAAGCGAATACGGGCAATACGAAACCAACCAATCTTTCGGTCGATGCGTGTACAACATACGCGTCCATTGACCCGCAAACAAGCCTGCCCCCCAATAGTACCGTCGAGCAAGCGGCGTCTGCCCCGGCGAGACCCTACTTGCAGCTAGCTAGTGCAGGTGTACAAATCCGAGACTCTTGGGTAGCGAGTCTCTGTGAGCCCGTCCCCCCCATCATGGCCGGATGGGATCCTTCCCCAAGATGGGTTCGATTTTCGCAGGGCTCCGGTGGCTTCAATGGGCTGATTCCCCCCGGAAACCCGGCGGGCGATCGATACGAAATTCCGACGACAACAGAGCTAAACAATCATTTGTTTGACGCAATTCAGTGGGTGAGAACCAGGCCGTCGAGCTCTCCCAAAACGGTGCTCATCTATGCGTGGAACGAGTTCGACGAAGGAGGCTGGTTGGCACCTCGTTACAACAATGGCGCTGCGCCAGATACGTCGAGACTGGATGCGGTCAAACGCGCCATCCAAGGCATCCGCGACTAGTCAGTGCAGCCCGCGATCGCGCGCGCCGCGATCGCGAGAATTTCTTGTCGACCCAACCCACGCCGAACGCGCGGTTGGGTCGTGTCTTGCGTCAGCCGGCAGCATGGAAAAATAGCGACGATGCAGTCCGAACAAACACAACATACGCTCAAATTTACCGGCGAGCGCTTTTTGACCGAATGCCAAGGCGAAATGGTCTATGAGCATTGGCATCGCTACCTCTTCGCGCGCGAGTATGCAAAGGGCAAACGCGTGCTCGATATTCCGAGCGGCGAAGGCTACGGCTCGCACCTGCTCGCAGGCGTCGCCGACTCGGTCGTCGGCATCGACATCGCAGCCGACGCGGTCGCCCACGCGAACGAAAAGTACCGTCGCGATAACTTGAGCTATCTCGCCGCAAGCGGCACCAAGATTCCGCTACCCGACGCGAGCTTTGACTTCATCGTCTCCTTCGAGATGATCGAGCATATTCACGAACAAGAAGCGTTCCTCGCCGAAGTAAATCGCTTGCTTAAACCCGATGGCGTGTTTTTGATTTCATCGCCGAACCGCGTCGAGTACACCGAAAAAACCGGCTACAAAAACGAATACCACGTTAAAGAACTCGCTCATGACGAGTTACGCGCACAGCTAAATACCCATTGGCCTCATCAAATATGGCTCGGTCAGCGTTTATCATTCTTATCGATAATGTGGCCCATGCATTCCGAAGCCAAGCTTAATTGGGCGATGAACGTCGAAGGCGAATCCGGTTATCCCGCACCGATGTACTTCGTCGTTTTCTGCGCCAAACGCGCCGAGGCACTCGCCCCCATCCACGCGCCGCTCAGCTTCGTTGCCGACAAGGGGAATTCGGTGTACGACGCGTGGGTCAAAACTTATCGCGACAACGTCGCACTGAACGCGGAGAACGAGCGGTTGCGCGAGCGGCTCGCCACAATCCCGACGAGCCTGCACGATCCGGCGTCGAGCGACGATTCATGGCTGATCCGGCTCGCACGAAGAATTTCAGGTTAACGCAGCGGCATGATCGATCAGGAAAAAATTACTGCGCTTTCGCGCGCCATCGTCGCGTCGGAAAAACCTCGCTTGCTGTTCATCACTCACGCTTGGGGCGGTGGTATCGAGCGCCATGTGATCGATTTGATTTCGATGCTAAGCGAGCACGTGGATGTGCTGCTTCTACGCGGCTTTCTGAACGGCGGGATCGAGCTTGCGTGGCATCGCCGAGAAATGCCGGTCGAGTCGCTCCGCATTGGTGGGTTTTCGGACGCAACGCTCGATCAATGGGTTAATGGACTTCACGCGCTTGGGTTCTCTCGCGTTCATCTGCATCACACCCATGGTTGGCCGCCTGCCGTGATCGACTTGATCGAGCGGCTCGATCTGCCGCTCGATGTCACGCTGCATGACTACGCATCGATATGTCCGCAGTACCACCTCGCCGATGAACAGGGAAGATATTGCGGCGAGCCCGATGCCGCAGGTTGTGAAGCGTGCATCGCCAAACGCCCGCACTCATGGGGTTTGCAAATTGGCGCATGGCGGGAGCGCATGCGATCGCTACTTGCACGGGCTGATCGGGTGATCGCTCCCACGCAAGACGTTGGGTCGAGAATTACGCGCTATTACCGTGAGATTTCGCCGCTCGTGTGGTCGCACGCGGAAGCGGCAATTTCGATGCCTCAACTCACTAAGGTCGTGCTGCTCGGCGGGCTCTCGCCGCTAAAGGGATTACACACGCTTCGCGAGGTTGCAGCCCTCGCGAACAAAAACGCGCCGCAGCTCGCGTTTCGATTGATCGGACATGCGGCAGAACCGCTTCCGGTGGGAGTGACGACCACTGGCTCGTACGACGAAGTCGATCTCCCGCGCTTGCTGGCAAGCGAACGCGCAGACGTCATCTGGTTTCCTGCGCAAGTTCCGGAAACCTACAGCTACACCCTGAGCGTCGCCATCGCCTCTGGCGTGCGTATCGTTGCGACCGATCTTGGTAGTTTTCGCGAACGACTTGCCACAAACGGCAACGGTCTTCTGGTTCCGTTAGAGGCGAGCGCCGCCGAATGGATCACGGCGCTTTTAGAGCCGACGCATCGCGAACTTCGCGTCGCGAGTAAAGGGGTAGACAATCGAGCCGAGTATGCTGCGCGCTACCTCAGCGTACTCGAACCGTCACAACGAGCTGTACAACCCGACACAACTGCGCTCTCGAACGTACTCGTACAGTTTGAACCACCAGTCGACGTCGGCACACACGGCGCAATCGACATTTTTCGTGTAGGTCGCTACGGTGGACACCGTGCCTCACTCGATGTGATCGAGCGGGAGATCGAACGTCTAGACCCACGTGAAACCGGATTCGTCGGCAGCACGACTTACCAAAGAACCGCAAACGATTTGGAGGCTGAACGGAGTCGCGCACAACGCGTCACGCGCGATTTGCACGAGACGGAATTCCAATTGATCGACACCGCTCGACAGCTCTCCGAGACGCGCGACCAGTATCACGCCGCGTCGCGGGCGCTTGATGAGCGCGACCGCGAAGTTGATAGCTTGCGACAACGAGCCCGTGATGCGTCGCGGCGCATTGAACACCTCGAAGCGGAATTCGCACGAATCACACAGTCAAGATCGTGGAAAGTGACCCGTCCGCTACGCGGACTCACGGCACTTCATCGCGCGTCTCCGCGTCTTCTGCGAGGACTAGGACTCGCATTAATCGAGCCAGCGCGATTCGTACGCGCCGCCCGGTTGCTGGGCGACCTGGGATTCGCGGGTACGCTGCATCACTTAAACAAAAATCCCGATGCCGTCCATGCGCCGACGACGCGGGCGGCAGCACCAGTGCAAATTGAAGCACTGCAATTACGCACGACGGAATCGCCCAAGCTCTCGATCGTGATCCCCGTCTACGAACAACACGAAACGACGTTTGCGTGTTTGCGCTCGATCGCCGAGTTTCGACCATCGATGCCTCATGAAGTGATTGTGATGGACGACGCGTCGCCAACGGCCGCCGCAGATGCGCTCGCGATGGTTGAAGGTGTCCGTTTCGTGCGTAACGACGCGAATCTTGGCTTCCTCGGAAACGTGAATCGCGGCGCATTTGAGGCTCGTGGCGAATGGTTGCTCATTCTCAACAATGACACGCTGTTGACTGCCTGTGCGATCGATGCGATGGTCAATACGTTTCGCGATCACGAAAACGTAGGGTTGGTCGGCGCGAAACTTCTCAATGCCGATGGCACGTTGCAAGAAGCTGGAGGCATACTTTGGCGCGACGGCTCGGCATGGAACTGGGGACGCGGTCAGCATCCGGATGATCCTCGATTCAACTTCGTGCGCGATGCGGATTACTGCTCCGGCGCAGCCATTGCGGTGCGCCGCGATGTGTTTCTCGATATGGGCGGCTTCGACCCGTACTTCGCACCCGCTTACTACGAAGATACCGATCTTGCGTTTCGTATGCGTGCGCGCGGACTGCGCGTGCTCTACCAGCCACACGCTGCGGTCTATCACCTCGAAGGGGTATCGCACGGACGAGATCAATCGAGCGGCATCAAGGCCTATCAAGTCACCAATGCCGCGAAATTCTTCGACCGCTGGCATAGCGAGCTTGCGAACCACCGCCCCAATGGCGAATTGCCGCAGGTTGAGGCGCGCCGCGGCCGGCGACTCAACATACTGATTGTCGAAGCTTTCCTTATCACGCCAGATCAGGATTCGGGATCGCTGCGCTTGCTCAACATCATGCGACTGTTGATCTCCGAGGGGCATCACGTCACCTTCGTCGCTGAAAATCTTCAAGGCACGAGCAAGTACCGCGAGATGCTTGAATCGAACGGCATCGAAGTGCTCCACGGCGAATGGGCGCAAAGCATCAAACATGTGCTTCGCCAAAAAGGGAGCGATTGCGACGTCATCATGCTCTGTCGGCACTACGTTGCCGCCGCGCATCTGGATGCTGCTCGGCTCTACGCGCCGCGCTCAAAAATTTTGTTCGATACGGTCGATCTCCACTTCCTACGCGAGGAACGCGAAGCCAAGCTTATCGGTAGCGCAGAGGTGATGGCAGCCGCCGAAAAAACCAAGTCGCAGGAGCTCTCGCTTTGTCGCCGCGTTGATGCGACGCTTGTCGTCTCCGGGGTCGAAAAAAGACTGCTTGCTGAGCTTGTTCCCAAAGCACGCGTGGAAATTCTGTCAAACGTGCATCGCATCGAAACCGAGCGCCCGCCGTTTGACGTGCGAAGCGGAGTGCTCTTCGTGGGCGGCTTCCGGCATCCGCCGAACGTTGATGCGGTGAAGTGGTACGCACAAAACGTGCTGCCGATCCTGCGCGCGCAAGCCCCGGAAATCGTAACCCAGATCGTCGGCAGCAATATGCCGTCGGAGATCGAGCAACTCGAGCAGCCCGGCTTGAAAATCGTCGGATTTGTCGAAGAACTCAAGCCCGTGCTGCGGCGCGCTCGGGTCTCTATTGCGCCGTTACGCTACGGGGCCGGCGTGAAAGGGAAAGTCAACGAGGCAATGAATTTCGGCATTCCGGTTGTCGCGACACCGCTCGCCGTCGAAGGGATGCATTTGACGAGTGGTGTCGATTGTTTGGTCGCGGAAGAACCAGAACAGTTTGCGGCGCACGTGATCGCGCTGTACCGCAACGAGCCGCTGTGGACCCAGATTTCGAAAAACGCGCTCGCATCGGTTCAGTCGCACTTTTCGATGGAAACCGCGCGCGCTGCGCTACAACGCGTTCTCAGTACGGTCACTACAAAAACATGACGGTCGACACGAGCCCGGGATTACGCGATGACGTACGCGTCATCGCGCACTACTTCCCGCAATTTCACGAAATCGAAGAAAACAATCGATGGTGGGGGCAAGGCTTCACCGATTGGACGAACGTACGAAAAGCCAGGCCGCTCTTCTCCGGTCACTATCAGCCGCGCGTACCGGTTGACGGCCGCTACTACGACCAGGCGCAGTACGAAACGCTCGCTTGGCAGATCGATCTCGCGAAGCGCTATGGTATCGGCGGCTTTTGTCACTATCACTACTGGTTCGAAGGCAAGCAACTTCTAAATGCGCCGACCGATCTAGTAATCGCGCGACCTGAACTCAACCTTCCGTTTTGTCTGGCATGGGCGAACGAGACATGGTCGCGCCGATGGGACGGGCGCGAGCGATTGATTCTGCAAGCGCAAACACATCGCCCTGACCCCGCGATGTGGTCGCGACACTTCGAGTATCTGTTTCAGGCGTGGAGCGACCAACGCGCGATAAAGGTTGAAGGTAAGCCGATATTTTTGATTTACCGTCCACATTTCATCGATCAAGTCGGCAACATGCTCAATCACTGGCGTGAGCTTGCACATCAACGTGGATTGAGCGGCTTGTTTTTTATCGCGATGAAGCAGTTTGAATTTCCACAGCCGGAAATCATCAGGCACTTCGATGCGACATCGCAATTTCAACCGTTCGAAGCAATTTATTCGCCCGACTACGACGGTCCAAAAGGGATGGAGCAGCGCAAGATTTTGCAACCGCTGAGAAAGTTGCCCGAACCGCTGCTTCGTTTCATCCGCGAAACGCGCGATCGTCTAGTGCCGCGACGGACTCATTACAACTACGACACCGTGTGGCAGCACATTTTGAA
>JAAFJI010000045.1 GCA_013298045.1 Betaproteobacteria bacterium | reverse complement strand
CACAATTTACGTCGAATGGGGGCGCAGCGCTCGCACGCTCAATCGCGTGCTCGTCGATCCGCGAACGAGTTGGCATCTTGTGACGAGTGGTTCCTTCGTTGCCAGCGACAACGTACGCGAACCCGATGTGTTCGCTGTGTTGCCAGGTTCCTGGTTGTCGCGCGGACTTTTGCGGGTGGGACGAATGGATCCGTTCGATGTAATCGTTGCGCCGTCGCGCGATTCCCCGACGACGATGGACGCGACGCAGTCCTATCCTGGCTATCTCGAACAGCAATACGCCTCGAAAAATTTCTTCTACACGGCAATCAACGAGTTTGGGAGCGATACGCCGTCGTCTATATTGAATCCCTATCGGACGACCGACGAGCCTTGGCTTTACGACCGCGCATCCACGTTTTACTCTCTCTACTTGCGTAGCGGTTTTTTCAAAGCCTTTCGCGAGGCAGTGCGTGCGGCAGAGTTCTATCGCACAAAACTCTATCCAGCGGGTACCTTGCCATCGAGTGCGATCGGCGCGTTTAGTCTCAAAAATCCGAATCCTGCTGCATACATCGGCGCGAACGGCATCATGTATTCGTACAACGAACCGCTCGCGTACAGTTATTGGCTCACGGGCGACAATGAAATGATCGAACCGATCAAGTGGGTTGCGAAAGGGCAAGAGGACGCGACTGATGAGGTGACGCGTTGGACTTCGAGCGCCGCGTACACCGAGCGCCACATCGCGTTTCGCTTGATCTCTCACGTAATCGCCTACGAAGTGTTCGGGGACGCTGCAACGATCATCGGAAAAACTACGACGTACAAGCAACGCTTGCTGACCATCATGGACGATCTGCGCTGGCATCAGGATGGCGCGGGTGGCGCTATACCGGCGCAGCGCGTAGATGGTGGGCTGTGGAAGTATGGGCAACAACAAGGGGAGGGTGCCGATAACACCTTCGTTGCCGCCGCATGGCATTATGGTCAATTGATCGACGCTGTGGTGCGCGTCTACGCGGTGACCGAAGAACCCGCGACCGCGCAATTCATTCGCCGCACGGGAACATTTTTGAAAGCCGCGAGCGATTACGGTCCATCGGAATACAGCGATTTCTCCGGGCAATTGAGGCAGATCGACTACGTGACCAACATCGATGGATCGCAGTACGCGCCCGACGGAGCGTTCGGTGTTCATGCCCTGCAAGTCGCGGGTGCGCTTGGATGGTCTTACTTTTTTTCGAAATTGCTTGGCGTGCCGGATGTCACATTGAAAAATCACGCGAACGAGCTCTACACGACGTACGACTACCACGTGAATGATCGCACTCGCCCTGCTGCGCCGTCGGCAATTCCCCCGCAGGCGGCTTTTCGCATCGGCAACACCGATCCCTGGCGCAGTCACAACTGGATGTATCACAACAGTGGCAGTCTTTCGTGGACACTCACTTCGCAAACCGTCAGCGCGAGTTGTCGCATCGATGTGAATGGCGATCGTGAGCTCAGCGCGGACATCGATGGCGTGATTGTGTTGCGTTACTTGCTTGGTTTGCGTGGTGACTCGCTGATCGCGGGCTTCACGCTGGCCGGGACGCGCACGAACGCGATGGATATCGAGAGTTTCCTCGACGCACAAAATCTCGACGTTAGTGGGCTCTCGCCTGCGGCTACTCCAAATCCGATGCGCGACGGGCTCGCCATCGTGAGGCATCTTCGCAACGTAAGCGGCACGGCACTCGTAGCCGCGACCGATATTAGCTCGGCAAACGCGAGTGCCGTTTCGTCGCGAATCACCGACTGGTGCACACAGTAACTATTTCTTCGTAGGATCGAAGTTTTTCTTGATGCCCTGCCAACAGTCGGCGTAATTTTTCTGCAGCGTATCAAGCCCAAGCGCATACTCGGTTGGCTTAATCACTGAGCGCGATTCGAACATGAAGGCCATCGTATCTTCGATGTAATGCGCTTTTGAGGTGTCGGCGCGCGATGCTTTCTCAAACGTTTCTGCATCGGGGCCGTGACCGCTCATCGAATTGTGCAAGCTCGCACCGCCGGGTGCGAAGCCTCCGGCTTTGGCATCGTATGCGCCGTGAATGAGCCCCATGAATTCGCTCGCAATGTTGCGATGAAACCACGGCGGTCTAAACGTGTCTTTCATCGCGAGAATGCGCGGTCCGAAGATCACGAAATCGATGTTCGATACGCCCGGTGTGTCCGATGGCGAATGCAGCACGAGAAAAATCGACGGATCGGGGTGATCGAAACTGATTGAGCCGATCGCGTTGAAGCGACGCAAATCGTATTTGTACGGCGCATAGTTGCCATGCCAGGCGACGACGTCGAGCGGCGAATGCTTCATGTCTGCGCGCCAGAGTGCGCCGTCGAATTTCGCGACCAATTCGTGCGCCGTATCGAGATCTTCGTACGCAGCAACTGGTGTTAAAAAATCGCGTGGATTCGCAAGACCGTTCGAACCAATTGGTCCGAGGTCGGGCAGGCGAAAGAGTGAGCCGAAGTTCTCGCAGATGTAGCCGCGATGAAGCGCGCCTTTGCCATTGAGCAGTTTCACTTTGAAGCGAACGCCGCGAGGGATCACCACGATTTCGTGCGGCTCGGCGTCAATCACACCAAACTCCGTGGCAAAGCGCAAACGACCCTGCTGCAACACGATCAACATCTCGCCATCGGCGTTGTAGAACGCACGATTGGTCATGCTCTTATTGCACTGATAAATATGGATTCCAATGCCCAAATTAAGCTGGGCAAAACCGTTTCCAGCATAAGTTTCGATTCCGTCAATAAATTCAGTTGTTGCGCTGGAATAATTGGGCGGTGACCAACGGAGCTGATTGGGGTTTGTCGGCGCTTTTGAGAACTCGCTTGTGAAGTGTGTTGCGCCTTCGTACGGCGTGAAACGACCGTGCATCGCAGCGGGGCGAATGCGATACAGCCATGACCGGCGGTTGTCCGAGCGAGGTGCGGTGAAGGCGGTGCCCGAGAGTTGCTCCGCGTACAAACCGAAGGCGACGCGTTGCGGCGAATTGCGTCCGACCGGCAGCGCGCCTGCAATGGATTCAGTGGCGAATTCGTTGCCGAAACCGGATTGATATTGAAGTGTTGTCATGCTGTTCTCCTTGTAGGCGCGGGCTCGACCGCGCTTCGTTTTTCGCTGATAGCACCGAAAGCGCGGTCAAACCCGCGCCTACGAAATGGTTGCGCGCGCGCGTTGCATCGCATCGCGAAGCACGTTCATATCGCCTATATGATTTGCGAGCATCAACACAAGTTTCGAGTTCATCTCGTGGCTCTGCGCGGTTGTTAAATCGCGATGCGAATCGATCAGCACTTCGTAGAACGCATCGAAATCTTTGAGGTTGGGCTCGATGTTGAGTGTGTTCATCAATGCTCTCCAGTACGTGCACGCGCACGCGCAATTGCTGCGCGCACCTTTGCTCCATCGAACGCGCGCCAGCGCGCGGCAACGTGTTTGTCGGGACGAAACAGATACGTTGTGCCAGGTTGTGCGTCGTAGCGTGCGATCCATTCGTTGCTTGCTAGCGCATTCGCGACGATGCTCAGCCCCCTGTCGCAGAAGACCATTTCGCTCGCGGTGCCAAGTGTGATAACAGTGAAATCTGAGGCAAGTTGATCGATGAGCCACGCGCTTGCACCGTCAACGCTCACCGGCGCGTCGAGCGCTGGCGCACCAGGCTTTACCCCACCATTCCAATCATCTTCATCCGGCGTATTGAGTGATGAACCAGGATACGACGACGGCAACGACAATCGCCCAGAATTCACAATGCGTCGCGCGAACGGATGATCCTTTGCGAGCGAGAGCGCTGCATCGCGGAAGAGGCGACTGACTTCGCTCTTCGGCGTGATGAAATCGGTCGATCGCGTCGAATTCATGATATTTTCGTCAGCGGCGAATTCACGTTCCGCGCAGTAGCTGTCGAGCAATTTCTCGTGCGCGATACCTTTCAGCACCTCATCGAGTTTCCATCCAAGATTGTTTGCGTCTTGAATGCCGGAATTCGCACCACGCGCGCCGAACGGCGACACGCCGTGTGCGCTGTCGCCCGCGAAGAGCAATCGTCCGAACCGAAACTTTCGCATCCGTGTACATGCGAAGGTGTACACGCTCACCCATTCGAGTGTGAACTCGGTGTCTTTCCCGAGAAGCGCTTGCACACGCGGCATCACGCGTTCTGGTTTCTTTTCTTCTTCGGGGTCGGCGTCCCATCCGAGTTGAAAATCGATGCGCCACACATCATCGGGTTGTTTGTGCAACAGCACCGATTGATTCGGATGAAACGGCGGATCGAACCAAAACCAACGCTCGGTTGGAAATGGCGCGCTCATTTTCACGTCCGCAATCAGGAAGCGATCCTTGAAGACTTGCCCTTTGCTTTCTTCACCGATCAAGCCGCGAATCGGTGAGCGCGAACCGTCACACGCGATGCAGTAATCCGCAACGATTTTGTATGCGCCTTCGGGCGTTTCAATCGTGAGCGTTACGCCACTCTCATTGTTCTCAACGCCAACGATGCGATTCCTCCATCGCGATTCGATGTTCGGAAGTTCTCGTGCGCGGTCGTTCAAAAATCCTTCGACGTAATACTGCTGCAAGTTGATGAATGCAGGACGCTTGTGAGCGGGTTCGGGCAGCAGATTGAATGTGTAGAGCAACTCGTCGCGAAGAAACACTTTGCCAAGATTCCACGACACGCCTTTTTCAACCGCGCGGTCGCCGATGCCGAGCGTGTCGAAGATTTCGAGCGTTCGTTTGGCAAAACAAATGGCGCGTGAGCCGGTGGAGAGGCGATAGTCGTCATCGAGGACGAGCACCTTTGTGCCGCGCTGTGCGAGATCAATCGCGAGCGCGAGTCCGACCGGGCCTGCGCCGACGATGACGACCGCGTGACGAACGGGTGTTGTCGCGTCTTGGTCGGCGCTGCGTTTGTATGGAAACTCTTGAGTCTGATAGTTCACGTCGATTGAATTCAATACCTTGCACTCAATTACTCTCTCGCAGCCCGCCAGCGAACGAGGTCGCAAGTTTGCTCCGGGATGCCCGACAGGGCAGGTGAGGGCGGTGGCGAGAGACCCTGAGTTAAGCACTGCTCGTTTGTTGGTGTGAAAGCGTCCAAAGCGAATAGCTACCGCCCTCACCCCAACCCTCTCCCGCGAGGCGGGAGAGGGAGCAAATCACCCCTCCAACGCCTTCCACATTTCAATATCGCGCTGCGCCGTCCAAATTCTCGGATCGGCGTGACCGCTCGCGAGATCGTACGCGCGTGTGACGTCGAACGGCATGCAGTGATCGAAGATCACCCAATGTCCGTACTTCGGTTTCAATGCATCGTATGTTCGCTTGTAAACGGCTTTGAGATCCTCGCCACGCATCGCGCCGGTTTTCACATTCGCGTAGAGATCGCTCACGAATTCTTTGGTGCCACGCAAACCTGCGGCGACTTGATCCGGCGTTTGCAACGCGGCACCGCGACCTGGCACGAGCTTTGAAGGTTTCATTGCAGCAATCGCATCAAGCGTTGCAGGCCAATCTTCGTAGTACGCATCGCCTGCATACGGTGTCGCATCGAATTCAACGAGATCGCCCGAGAACATGATCTCTTGCGACGGCAGCCACACGACCGTGTCGCCTTTCGTGTGCCCGCGCCCGAGCTGCATGATTTTCACTTCGAGTTTGCCGAGCCACACGGTCATCTCGCCTTGAAACGTAATCGTCGGCCAGGTCATGCCCGGCGGCACCGATTCAACGTTTTGGAAGAGGCGCGGGAAGCGACCGATTTCGCTCGCCTTATCTTGTTCGCCGCGCTCGACGATCAAATCGTACGTGTCGCGCGAGGCGATGATGTGATCGGCTTTGTACGCAGAGGCACCGAGCACACGCACTGCGTGATAGTGCGACATCACGACGTATTTGATTGGCTTGTCGGTGACTGCGCGAATGCGGCGAATGACGTCTTGCGCCATGATCGGGGTCGCTTGTGTATCGATCACCATCACCGCGTTGTCGCCGATAATGATGCCGGTGTTCGGGTCGCCCTCGGCGGTGTAGGCGTACGCGTTGTCGGAGAGCTTGTCGAAACTCACCTTCTTGATTTCAAGGTCGGCTTGAGATGCGAATTTTTTGGTGGCCATGCGGTGTGTGTTCTTTTGTAGGCGCGTCAGATCGGGTTGTAGGAGCGTCCCCGCGAAGGCGGGGATCACGCGCGAATCGGTGGTTGCATACGTTTGCGCGAACGTCGAGGGAATTCGTCTGCAATGTCTCGCGCGAAAGCGCGCTCCGACCAAAACGCACTTGAATGTTATCTAGAAATTAGGTAAAAGTAAATTAGTTTAACAATAACAAATTTGTATTTTCCGGGAATCGCATGGCAAAAGAACAGCGCGGAATTCAATCGATTGAGGTCGGTGGTCAACTTTTGCAAGTGCTCGCAGCCGCAAGCGCGCCGATGATGCTCAAGGATCTTGCGCATGCCGCCGACATGCCTGCCGCGAAGGCGCACGCGTATCTCGTGAGTTTCTGCAAACTCGGGCTCATGGAGCAAGACGTAGAAACCGGTCGCTACGATTTGGGTGCGCTTGCGTTGCAACTAGGACTCGCGAGTTTGAATCGTCTAGACGCAGTGAAGATCGCAACGCGTGAAATGAGCGAACTCTCCGCGCGAACAGGGCAGAGCGTGGCAATCGCCGTGTGGGGCAATTTCGGCCCGACGATTGTGCGCTTCGAACAATCGGTGCGACCCGTTCACATCAACATGCGCACCGGCACCGTGATGTCGCTCACGACAACTGCGACGGGGCAGGTGTTCGCCGCGCACTTGCCGAAATCGCAAATCGAAGCCGCGCTGAACGCGACCTACAGCGATGCCAAACAACGCGCCGCTGCAAAGAAGACGCTCGCCGATCTCGCGCCCACCCTCGCGAAGGTACGCGAACGCGGCCTCGCGCGAGCAGAGGGCAATCCGGTGCCTGGAATCAACGCTTTTTCTGCGCCGGTTTTTGACCACACAGCTTCAGTAGTTATCGCCCTAACAATATTGGGTTCTTCTGCTGATTTTGATGCTAGTTGGAGTAGTAGCTTAGCGGCGATTTGTTCAGAAAAAGCGGGGCTTATGTCGATGAGGTTGGGTTTTAAGGCGAATCTCCGATGATTTTGTGAGGTTGCGTACGCGCGGATGACTACGAGCCGTACCTACGCGCACGTGTTACGCAGAACGCGGTTGCTCTAAGCGCGTTCGCGATCTGGCACGCTCACCGGGATCGCAAACGCGACGCCTCATGTTTACAGATCAATAGAATGATTTCATGCCACGTGGAGTATCAGCCGAACACTCAATCCAGCGCGACACGATTCTTCGTGTCGCAGCTGATACGTTCGCGCAAGTGGGATATCCCAGTGCAACGATGGCGGAAATTGCGCGGCGGTGCGGCGTTTCGAAGAGTTTGCTCTACCACTACTACAACGCAAAAGACGCAATGCTCTACGACATGTCGCGCTCGTACATGAGCAAGCTTTGCGAGCTCGTCGATAGCGTTACGCCGCTCAAACTCTCCGCCAAGGAGGCGCTCGCCGAAACTGTTCGTCGATTTGTGCGCGAATATGAACATTCGCGCACGCGCCACATCGTGCTGCTCAACGATGTCAAGTTCTTGCCGCCGGCGCAGCGCGACGAGGTGATCCGGCTGGAGCGCGTGGTGGTTCAAAAGTTTGCCGATCTCATCTCGACGACCTACGGCATCGACGGCGAGCGCGCGAAGGTGCTCACGATGTGCGTATTCGGCATGATTAACTGGACGTTTACCTGGCTTCGCCCCGGCGGAACGATCAGTTACGCGCAATTTGCTGAATCGGTCGTCGGCATGCTCGAGTCTGGTCTCAACGGCGGTGCCGAGCGCTTGCAGACGCGGGTGCCGATCATCGCAGCAGTTCCGCGCTGAACACGGCGGAGCCTGCGCGCCGCGTGGCGATCAACTTTGACGGTGAGAAATGACGATGCGCGAGACCGCTGCGACATTCGTGTCTGCGTTTCGTACAAAATGGCAATTAAGTCAATTTTGAACTTCGATATGTCTGATCCTCTTGTTCTCGTCGAGATACTCACTGTACCTGCGAAGGTAGCGCTCGTACGCTTCAATCGCCCGAAGGTCATGAATGCGTTGAGCGACGCACTGTGCAAGGAGCTCGAAGTAGCGCTACGTGCCTTGGACGACGATCCAGGCGTGCACGTCATCGTGATTACTGGCAACGAAAAGGCATTTGCCGCCGGCGCCGATATCGCTGCGATGGCAGAGTTTACGTACGCTCAGGTTTACAGCGAAAACTACATTACTCGCTATTGGGAAGCCGCGCGCAGTGTTCGCAAGCCTCTGATCGCTGCTGTGTCCGGCTACGCGCTGGGCGGCGGCTGCGAATTTGCGATGATGTGCGACGTAATCATCGCCGCTGACAGCGCCAAGTTCGGGCAACCCGAGATTACCATCGGCACGATTCCCGGGATGGGTGGCACGCAGCGCCTGCCGCGAGCAGTCGGCAAAGCCAAGGCAATGGAATGGTGCCTGACTGGACGGTTCGTCACCGCGCAAGAGGCTGAGGCGGCCGGACTGGTCGCGCGGGTGGTGCCCGCCGACAAGCTCATGGAAGATGTGCTCGCGATGGCTGGAAAAATTGCGAGTTACTCTTTGCCAGCGGTACTGAAGGTTAAAGAGACGATCAACGCGGCGTACGAAACCACGCTCGCCCAGGGATTGCAGTTTGAGCGTCGCGAGTTTCACGCGACCTTCGCGCTACAGGACCAGAAAGAGGGAATGCGCGCGTTTGTGGAAAAGCGAAAGCCGGACTTCAAGAACAAGTAGACGCACGTGACAAAAAAGGTATTCGGTTTCGCTGGCTGGTCCGGTTCCGGCAAAACGACTTTGGTCGAGCAGGTGGTAGCGCACTTAAGCGCGACCGGCGTGCGGGTTTCGCTGATCAAGCACGCGCACCACAGCTTCGATATCGATCAACCAGGCAAAGACTCGTATCGCCATCGTGCCGCTGGTGCGAGCGAGGTGCTGATTTCTAGCAATACGCGCTATGCGTTGATGCACGAATTGCGCGGTGCGGTCGAACTGTCGCTTGAAGAGGCCGTCGATCGCCTAACACCGTGCGACCTGGTTCTGGTCGAGGGCTTTAAGCGGGCACCGATCCCGAAAATTGAAATTTGGCGTGCCGCGCTTGGAAAGCCGTTGCTTTTCCCGACCGACCCGCAGATCCGAGCGCTCGCGAGTGACGACGCGTTACCGATGGGGTTGACGGAACCCAACGCTCGCCGATTCAGTCTCAGTGCCGTGGTTGACATTGCGGCATTTGCTCGAGCGCAGGCTGTCGGCTTTTAGCTTTGCAGTGTTACTTTTTTGCAACGCAGCATCGCCGCAACACTGCACCCTCAAAATACAGGAAACCGCTGGTTTTCCGCGTTCAACATTGACAAGCGAGCGCACCGAGCGCACTATTTCGATATGCCCACGCTACACCGACGCTCAGCCAAACGCGACTTTTTAGTCGCGAGTCTGGCGTGCGCGCTGAGCGCGGGTATCTGTGCGCAGGAGACGGGGTTTTTCTCGGGGCTTCGCCTGAGCCAGGTGCCAAGCAACGGCACGGTTGGCGCACTGAGTTTCGCGCCGCCAGGACTAAAACTAGGTCAAGCGTTGGAATTTTCGCGTCCATCAGATGCGCTTAACCCCCTGCCTACGACCGCAACGATGTTTGGCGGCTATCAGTTCGGGTCTGGTCTCGCACTTGGCGCGGCGTTGAACAGCTCTGGCGCGGTGATGGCGCCCGCCGGTGTAAACGCTGTAACCGACCGAGAAGGCGTCGGGCTGCGCTTCGATGCGCTTCGCTGGTCCATACCCGCGGCGACGAACAACGTGAATGTTGACGTAATTTCTGCTTTCAACTATCGAAACGCGCTCTCGGTGTACGGCAAAGTTGGCGTGAGTCGCTCCGATCCGAAACCGGGCGAAGTGAGCTTCGTTCCCGGGTTACCGGAGCGTACCGCTGTCACTTACGGCGTGGGCGTGCGCTACGACTTCACGCCGAATGTAGGGCTGAAATTTGAGTTGTCTCGTGGTACGCGCTTCGGGCTCGGTCTGAAAACGTACGACGAGCCAGATTCGCTCAACCTGGGTGTGCGCTGGTCGTTCTAGCCGCCGGCCCAAGATGGCTCAGTTCTCGTAAGCCGCTATAACGTTAGGCGACGGGTCAGTAATCCGAACTATCGACGTAAGCAATTTTTATTGCTGAAGATATTGTTTCTTTGTGCAATGGTGGAAATCGCTGTAAAGGTTTCTTGTCGCGCCGCGTGTAGTATTACCTATGCGCTTTAGTGAGATGGCTGAACCGAAATCGATTGAATAGTTGACGGAACTAATCCAGCGTTTGCTTGACTAAATTACTCGGCTATAGCAAAATCCGAGTAAACCAGTCAGGCAATTATGAAGCTCACTACAAAAGGTCGTTTTGCGGTCACTGCGATGATTGACGTGGCGTTAAACAACCACGAAGGGCCGGTGACGCTCGCGGAAGTGTCCGAGCGCCAGAAAATTTCTCTGTCCTATCTCGAGCAGCTGTTCGGCAAACTGCGTCGTCACGGTTTGGTAGAAAGCGTGCGCGGCCCCGGCGGCGGCTACAACCTCGCCAAACTTCCGGCCACGATCAGCGTCTCCGATGTAATTCTCGCGGTCGATGAACCGATCGACACGACAAGCTGCGGCGGGGAAAAAAACTGCTTCGAGGAACAACAGTGCTTGACCCATCATTTGTGGGCAAGTCTAAATGCGCACATCTTCACGTATCTTCAGGGCGTGAGCCTGGAATCGCTCGTTGACGACGCGCGAGAGCGAAAGAGTCCGTCGATTCATGTCGTTCGAGATCTACGCAAAGAGCCTTTCTCGGAGCGTCCGCTTACCCTAAACACGCATGTACCTTCAGTCGTAAACGTAACGGTCTGATGGATCATTTCAAACACTTTTTTGTCACCAGATTCCGACGATAGCGAACATGAGCCTTCCAATCTACATGGACTACAGCGCAACGACACCGGTTGATCCGCGTGTCGCCGCGAAGATGATTCCTTACCTGACTGAGCACTTCGGTAATCCCGCCTCGCGTTCGCATGCGTACGGCTGGGAAACAGAGGACGCGGTGGATGAGGCGCGCGAACATGTCGCGGCGCTCATCAACGCAGACTCGAAAGAAATCGTTTGGACCAGCGGTGCGACGGAGTCAATTAACTTGGCGCTCAAAGGCGCAGCGAATTTCTACAAAGATAAAGGCAAACACCTCATCACGGTGAAAACCGAGCACAAAGCGACGCTCGACACGATGCGCGATTTGGAGCGCCAAGGCTTCGAAGTCACCTATCTCGATGTGAAAGAGAACGGCTTGATCGATATGGACGTGTTCAAGGCGTCAATACGCCCCGACACGATCGTCGTTTCCGTGATGCACGTGAACAACGAAATTGGCGTGATCCAACCGATCAAAGAAATTGGCGAAATAACGCGCGAACGCGGCATCATCTTCCACGTCGATGCTGCGCAGGCGACTGGTAAAGTCGTGATCGATTTGCAAGATTTGAAAATCGATTTGCTGAGCATGAGCGCGCACAAAACCTATGGCCCGAAAGGCATGGGTGCGCTCTTCGTACGCAAGAAGCCGCGCATTCGCTTAGAAGCGCAGATTCATGGCGGTGGTCATGAGCGCGGTTTCCGCTCCGGCACGCTCGCGACGCATCAAATCGTCGGCATGGGCGAAGCCTTCCGCCTCGCGAAACTCGAAATGGCGACCGAGAACGAACGCATTCGCATGCTGCGTGATCGCTTGTACAACGGTTTGAAAGACATTCCAGAAGTGTTTTTGAATGGCGATTTCGAACAACGCGTCGCGCACAACTTGAACATCAGCTTCAACTTTGTCGAAGGCGAATCGCTGATCATGGGCATCAAGGAAGTTGCAGTGTCGTCCGGCTCGGCGTGTACGAGTGCGTCGCTTGAGCCTTCGTACGTGTTGCGTGCACTCGGTCGCAGCGATGAACTCGCGCACAGCTCGATTCGCATGACGGTGGGTCGTTTCACGACTGAAAAAGATGTGGACGAGACAATCGCAGCGCTCAAGCGCACGGTTGGAAAATTGCGCGAAATGAGTCCATTGTGGGAGATGCACCAAGAGGGCATTGACATTTCGAAAGTACAGTGGGCGGCTCACTAAGCACGACGAATACTTGTAGGGTGGGCACCCCGTGCCCGCCAACGATAGGAAAAAGGTAACAACATGGCATACAGCGAAAAAGTAGTCGATCATTACGAAAACCCACGCAACGTCGGATCGTTTGCAAAAGACGCAGACGATGTCGGGACCGGTATGGTCGGTGCGCCTGCGTGCGGCGACGTGATGAAACTGCAAATCAAAGTCGGCGCGAACGGCATCATTGAAGATGCGAAGTTCAAAACCTACGGCTGCGGTTCTGCGATCGCCTCAAGCTCGCTTGTGACGGAATGGGTCAAAGGCAAAACGCTTGATGAAGCGATGAACCTTAAGAACACGCAAATCGCTGAAGAGTTGGCGTTGCCTCCAGTAAAGATTCACTGTTCAATCCTTGCCGAAGACGCGATCAAGGCTGCGGTCGAAGACTACAAAGCGAAGCACGTCGTTGTTGAAAAACAGGCTGCTTAAATCGTGGGGCGGGCGTCCTTGTCCGCCTTGATGATCGTTGAACGCGTGGGCACGGTGTGTCCACCCTACGGAAATCAAAATGTCAGTAACTCTCACCCAATCCGCCGCTAACCACGTTCAGAAGTACATCGCCAAACGAGGCAAAGGCATCGGTATTCGCCTGGGCGTCAAAACGACCGGCTGCTCCGGTCTCGCTTACAAACTCGAATACGCCGACGCCTCGCTTCCCGAGGATCTGGTATTCGACAGCTATGGCATGAAGGTCATCGTCGATCCAAAAAGCTTCGCCGTGCTCGATGGCACAGAACTCGATTTTCAAAAAGAAGGTTTGAACGAAGGCTTCAAGTTCAACAACCCGCGCGAGAAAGCGCGCTGTGGTTGTGGTGAATCGTTCACGGTTTGAGGTTGATGCGCATGAGCTCGTTTGGTTACAACATTTCGCCTGCCGTTCAACGGGAGCTAGAAGCCGCGTCATTATCAAGCGACGCTCGCGAACAATTTGCGCATCTCGAACGCGCCCACGTGCTCGGGCAAGCATCAACCTATTGGCATGTCGTCACCCACGTTCGTATGGCGCAATGGGCGATTCGCAATCGCAGTGCGCGCGAATTGTTGGGGCAGTTGTTGCGTATCGTTGGTGCTGCGACAAAAACGGCGATTGGCTGGATTCCGTCGGGCAACACTGGCGGCGCAAACGTGAGTCCGTTCAAACCGTTGCCGATTCCCGCAGACCTTGCGGCAGAGATCGAATACGCGCGTCACGCATCCTAGCGTCGCAGATGAGTTATTTCGAGGCGTTCGAACTCACGCCGAGCTTTGCGCTCGACTTGAAAACGCTCGCGACACGTTATCGCGATCTGCAAACGGAAACGCATCCTGATCGTTTCGTCTCCGCAAGCGACGCCGAGAAGCGCGCTGCGATGGAAAAAGCGACTGAAGTTAACGATGCGTACCAAACGCTCCGCGATCCCGTACGCCGTGCGATGTATTTGCTCTGGCTCAAAAACGTGAATGGCATGGACGAAAAAAACACGTCGATGCCGCATGATTTTCTAGTTGAGCAAATCGAGTGGCGCGAAGCGATTGCCGACGCAAAACTCAAAGAAGACACCGACCGACTTGACGAGATGAATACGGAATTGCAAGCCATTTTGCGTTCGCTCGGTAATATATTTTCTGTCACCTATGAGGGTGGCCATTTATCGACTGCGACCACACTCGCACGGAAAATGCGTTTTGTGCAAAGGTTGATCGAAGAGGTCGATCACGCAATTGCCGCTTTGGACTGAACGATGGCGCTACTTCAAATCTCCGAACCCGGCGAAAGCCCCGAGCCGCATACGCGCCGGCTCGCGGTCGGCATTGATCTCGGCACAACCAATTCGCTCGTCGCAACGATTCGTAATGCAGTGCCTGAGTGCCTGCCCGACGAAGCGGGGCGGACGATGTTGCCTTCTGCCGTACGTTATGCGGAGCAAGGCATCGTGGATGTCGGTCACTTGGCGCTTGCACATCGTGGCGATGATGCGTTGAACACAATTACATCCGTGAAACGCTTCATGGGGCGAAGCATTGCCGACGTTCGCGAAGAAACAAAAGCGCGCTACCAATTCACTACCCCCTCGGGCGACGGCAAAGGGCAACTCAAAATTACGACACGACGTGGCGCGATCTCGCCCATCGAAGTGTCCGCTGAGATTCTAAAAACGCTCAAAGCACGTGCTGAAGAGTCGCTTGGTGGCGAGTTGTATGGCGCGGTGATTACGGTACCTGCGTATTTCGACGATGCGCAGCGTCAGGCAACGAAAGACGCAGCGCAACTTGCCGGGCTGCACGTGCTGCGTTTGCTCAATGAGCCGACTGCTGCGGCGGTCGCTTACGGTTTGGATCAAAAAGCCGAGGGAACGTATTTGATTTACGACCTCGGTGGCGGTACGTTCGATGTGTCGATCCTTCGCCTCACACGCGGCGTGTTCGAAGTGCTCGCAACCGCAGGCGACACCCATCTCGGTGGTGACGACTTCGATGAAGCGCTTGCGAAGCACGCGTTCGAGACCTGGCAGCTCGCGCGTGCACTCTCACCCGCAGGTCAAGCGAACTTACTCGCAGCGTCTCGCGCTGCAAAAGAAGCGTTGAGCGACAACGAAACCGCTACGATCAAAGTGAACTGGGGTTGCGGGTTCGATAGCAGCGTTGATGTGTCGCGCGAGAGGTTTTACGAACTCACACGCCCGCTGGTCGATCGTACGATAAGCGCGGTGAAGAAAACGTTGCGCGACGCTAAATTGAAAGTGGGCGATATCGACGGTGTCGTACTCGTCGGCGGCGCAACACGTACGCCGCAGGTGCGCGCGGCGCTCGAAGCACACTTTGGAAAGCCGGCGCTCGCAACGATGAATCCCGATGAAGTCGTCGCACTCGGAGCTGCGATTCAAGCCGATCAACTTGCAGGCAATGCGAAGCAAGGCGAGCAGCATTTGCTGCTCGACGTGATTCCGCTTTCGCTCGGGATCGAGACGATGGGCAATCTCGTCGAGAAAATTGTTTCGCGCAATTCGACGATTCCGATTGCAAAAGCGCAAGAGTTCACTACGTTTAAAGACGGACAAACCGCAATGGCAGTTCACGTCGTGCAGGGCGAACGCGAGTTGGTTTCCGACTGCCGCTCGCTCGCGCGATTCGAATTGCGCGGGATTCCGCCAATGGTCGCCGGCGCAGCGCGCATTCGCGTGACGTTTCAAGTTGACGCTGACGGTTTACTCTCGGTAAGTGCAACGGAGGTCACGAGCGGTGCGCGCGCAGAGGTTGCAGTAAAACCAAGTTACGGACTCGCGGATGGCGAAATCGCAACGATGCTGCAAGTGGCGTACACACATGCGAGCGCGGACATGCAGGCACGCGCCCTCGCGGAGGCGCGCGTAGACGCAAGCGCACTCGTCCAAGCGCTTGGCATTGCGCTTGATGAAGATCGCGCGCTTTTAAGTGAGAGTGAAGCTGTGGCGCTCACCTCGCAAGTTGCATTTCTCAAACAACTCGCGGAAGGCACCGATCATCGCGCGATTGCGCGCGCAACCGAAGACCTAAATCGCGCGAGCACCGATTTTGCGGGGCGCAGGATGGACAAGGCGGTGAACAAAGCGCTGGCTGGTAAGAACATCGCATCAATCGCGTAGAAGACGACATGACAACAATAAAAATCCTTCCTCACGCCGAGCTCTGCCCCGAAGGCAAAACGATCGACGCCAAGCAAGGCGCAACGCTCTGCACCGCGCTGCTCGACGGCGACATCGATATCGAACACGCGTGCGATCAATCGCTCGCGTGCACAACCTGTCACGTGATCATTCGCGAAGGCTTCAACACTACGGGCGAAATGGATGAGAAGGAAGAAGACCTGCTCGATCGCGCGTGGGGGCTCACAAGCGTGTCGCGACTTTCGTGTCAGGTGAAAGTGAAGAACGCTCCGCTTACGATCGAGTTACCGAAGTACTCGATCAATCACGCGCGTGAGAATCACTAATCCGCAGGATCGACCCTGGTCGCGATCAACGTAGCTCTATGCGCAACAAGACCCGCACCTGTATTTCGGTAAGACGAAGCGTATTGACTCCTAAGGTGGAGAAAGCATCATGAAGTGGACGGATACCCTCGACATCGCGATCGAACTCGCAGAGACCCATCCTGACGTTGACCCAAAAGCGATTCGCTTCACCGATCTTATGGCGAAGGTTTTGGCACTGCCTGGTTTCGACGACGAACCCGGTCGCTGCGGCGAGCGAATCCTCGAGGCAATTCAGCAAGCGTGGATTGACGAGATCGCTTGATTGACCGGTTGCGCGAATTGTCGTTTTGCGCAACCAATCCCAAACTCGTGCGAGTCTTGCCTTACGCGAATCGGGCCCTCGCCGCAGCCGCGCGTCTCCGCGCGGACTCGGGTCCTATTGCAGTATCGGCTTCAGTTTTGCCGAGAGTTCGGCGACGCCCTGCTGCGTCGAGATTTTGCGCGCGAGCATCGCACTGGTTGAACTGCGAATCGCATCCGAGACGTCTCCGTAGCGGGCTGAGACGGGTCGATTGCGACCAAACGTCGCAATCACGCCAGCACCGGACGCCCACGGCACCTTCGCCATGTAAGCTGGATCGGTAAAGGTTGCCGAGAATACGGGGAGTAGCGATCCCTCTACGGCGAGGAATTTTGCCGACGCAGGGGTTGACATGTACGAAACGAGGCGCGCCGCGAGCGCTTTGTTTTTCGAGAACGAGCTCACCGCCCATTGCCAGCCTCCGATACAGGTCGCCGATTTGCTGGTCTCGGTTGATCGCGCCATCGGCATCACATCGACCATGCCTTTGACTTTCGAATCGGCATCGTTTTGAAATCGATCCCACGCAAAGCCCCAATTGATCGCGAAGATCACGTTACCCGCTTTGAAGTCATTCACCGTGTCGATGGTCTTTATTTCACTCACATTCTTTGCGATTACGCCATCGTCCACCAGCTTGAGCCACTGCTCGACCCCTGCCTGTGCAAGTGCCGGGTCGAGCTTGAATCGACCGGCCGCGTCGGCGACGTCACCGCCACGACTCCAGATCGGCAGCATAAACGTGCAGACCGTGCCTTCGATCGGCGCGCCTTGAATTGAGAGCCCCTGTAGATTTGGATTAGCCTTCTCGCCAGCCTTGATTTTCTTCACAGCCGCCGCAAGCTGATCCCATGTGCGTGGCTCACGCAGGTTGTACTTGACGAGCAAATCCTTGCGGTAGTAGACGAACATCGCGTCGGCGAAACCCGGCATCGCGTAGATTTCGCCGTTAATCACGTTGGTAGTGCGATACACGGGAAGATGGTCGGCGAGCACGACTTCCGGGCGTCCGAGGTATTGATTCAGCGGCTCAACCCAGCCCTTGCTCTGATAGAGGCGCGGGTTCGTGATGTCGATCATAAAGATATCGAGCGCACTGTCTTTTGCGTTTAGCACTTTACCCAGATATTCGCGCTGCAGCTCTGCGGTTTGACCGCCCGTTTCGATCTCGATCTTAACGCCAGGATTGACCCGTTCAAACCCGTCGAAAAGTTTGCGCATCAGATCCGGTCGCTGGCTTGAACCGCCGGAGAAAACGCGAATCGTTTGGCTGAGTGCCGCTGTGGACAGTGTGGCGCAGAGCGCGCCGATCACCGCCAGTTTGAATAGGACACGACTGGTAGGCGTTTGCATGTAGGCTCCATTGGTTTTTGCGCCGCGTGCCGGTCTCATTTAGCGTTCGATTTATCCGGCGAGGCTTGTGACGTTGGATCGGAGAGACCTCGCGAGTCTCACCCAGGTTCAATCGTACGCCATTGCCATGAAGCTTTTCGCCTATTCATTTTGAGCCGGGGCATGGTATCGCGATTTAGTACTTTTAAGCCACGAATACGCCGCTCTGGATTATGTTCTGGCGCTAGCCAGCGACCGCTCCTAAAGTTCGTTCCATCGCAAGTTCGCGATATCTTCGCAGAGGATTCAACATGGATGCCGGAACCAACTCGCCAGGCGCACACGAGGCAAACCAACATAAAACTTCAAACTCTTTCGCCCCATTAAATAGCGCACACGCACGCGAAAAGTTCGTAAGCGACAATGCAAACGAGCATCCACAAGATACAAAAGATACGGGGGCTTGGCGTGCACAGGTGTGGATTTCGTTTGCGATTGCGCTCTTCCTATGTGGGGTTGGACTCGCGTATCTGCCCGGACAGGATCTAGACCGCGCGTTTATGGTGATGGGCTATTTCTTTTGCCTCACCACCGCGTTCGTTCTCTCGAAATTTGTTCGCGACCAGCAAGCCAGCGTCTCCAAAAGGGACACGCCGATGTATCGCTACGTCGTGTACGTGGCGTTCGCCGCAGCGTTTGCGCTCACGGCGTGGGGCTTATATCGAATGGCAATCGCCGATTCGTATAAAGCCTACCTGCTCGTAAGCTGGCTCTATCTGATAACCACCACCTTCACCCTCGCGAAAACGCTACGCGATGCGCACGAATTCGAATTACTCGAAGCTCGCGAGCGCGCTCGAGTGGAGCAGCGCGCAGCGCATTCGCGCTCATGACCACGACCGTCCAACGTCTTCGAGAACCGCCGATCGTTCCGGTCTCCTCCGCTCAATCCCTACAATTTTCAGGAAAGCAAATCGTGAATCTCATCCCCAAATCGTTCCTTGTTGCGGCAAGTTTTGCCGCGATGCTCCCACTCCAGTCGTCTGCGCACGCTCACGGCTCCGAAACCAGTGCGATGTCGGTCGCACTGCCGGTCGCAATTGTTGTTAGCACCGGCTATGGTGCGAGCGTGGCTGCGGCCGGCGTAGTCGCACTTCCAGTTGCGCTTTCAGTGTCCGGTGCGGTACTGATCGTGAAATCAGTTGAAGCGTCGGCGACCGGCGTGCTCTGTGTCGTCGAACGAGCGAGCGACGGAGCGCGCGCAAGCCTTGAGCTCACCGGTCGTACCGCTGCGACACTTGGTGTTTCGGTGGGCAGCACGGTCAGCGTCACCATGACTGCGTCCGGCGCAATCATCACCAGCGCAGGCGAAGCCATAGTCTTCGTTCCAAATGCGCTCGGGCGCGCGCTCACCCACAATGAGCGGCTTTAGTCATGGGCGCTTCCCGACAAACGATACGCAACTGCTGGATTTCGGCGCTCCTTGCGTGTTTTGCGATTTTCGCGTCAAACGTACATGCAGGACGTTCTTGCGAAGCCAAACGACCAACGGCCGCAACGGTCGAGCGCGGCTTTGCGATTGCCGAGCGCACGCGGCAGGCGCTCGATTCAAGCGGCGCAAAAGTGGTCGTACTCGCGCGCGCTGGACAAGACCTGAGCAAGTACAGCCTTCGGTACTCGCACTTAGGGTTCGCGACGAAACAAGCCGATGGCCGATGGCTCGTCACGCACAAACTCAACGAATGCGGATCGAATCAGGCGCATCTTTATCGGCAAGGTCTCGCCGAGTTTTTTCTGGACGATTTGTATCGTGAAGAGGGCGCTTATGTCATTCCACGCGCCGACGTGCAAATCGCGCTGCACTCGGCGCTCGTTGG
>JAAFJI010000043.1 GCA_013298045.1 Betaproteobacteria bacterium | reverse complement strand
AGTTCGTATTTCTAGACGTGATGATGGAAGGTCTCGACGGGTACCAGACCTGCAAGGCAATTAAGGGTCGTCGCTATCCACGCGGCCAAACGCCAGTGGTTGTGATGCTCACCAGTCGCGGGGGCACGATCGATAAGGTGCGTGGCACGTTCGCGGGCTGCGACGGCTATCTCACCAAGCCGCTGGACGAGACAAAAATGCTCAAGATTTTGCTTAAGCACGATCCGAATATCGGAGAGTCAATTTCGACGATGGCACCCAACACTATCGCCGCCCCTGCGCCAGCAACGATCCAGTCCCGCGAATCGACCGGCGATCCGCTTGCGGCCTCGTACGCCAGTTTGCGGGACCGAGCCCGCTAGGACGCGCAATCGACTAGGCTCAGCGGCTCTCCCGATGCAGGGTCCCAGCGCGGTGCGGCTGATCGCAGGCAACTTAAAGAAACACAAGAAAAGAGGAAGTAATGAAGAAAGTTTTAATCGTTGAAGATGCACAGGTTGATGCAATGAATCTTCGCAGGATATTCGCCGACGCTAGCTGGCTGGTGGTCGTGGCAACAAGCGGCGCGGACGGTGTTGCCGTCGCAAAAGCCGAGCAGCCCGACTTAATCCTCATGGATGTGAACATGCCGGGGCTCGATGGCTTTTCCGCGGCGCGACAAATCATGCAGGATCCGAGCACCAAAGGCATTCCGGTCGTCTTCGTGACCGGGAAAGACCAAAAAGCTGATCGGGTTTTTGCGCAAATGCTCGGCGCAAAGGGCTACGTCACGAAGCCCTACACCGACGAGCAGGTGCTCGCGCACACATAGCCAACACCGCGGCGTTGCCGTCCGCTCAACCGAAACCAAGCCGCACACATGAATCAAAGCATATCGCGCGAAGGGCATACAAACCAGCTCTATCAGACGGTTCGATGCGGAGACCTGCGGCTTGCATTTCCGTATGGCTGGGCTAGTGCGATCGTTGAAAGTTATCGTTTGACGGCAGTGCCAAAAGCACCTGCGTGGCTAATGGGCGCGACCAATATCGACGGTCGGGTATTTCCGGTTGTCGATCTCGCCTACTTCGGCGTTTCGGCCCCGCGCGCACATCGAATCGCCACCGAACTTGCTAGCAGCAAAGCCAAACGACTTTTGATTGGCGGCGTAAGCGATGAAAATGTTGATAACCGCCTTGCCATCGCATTTGACGATCTGCCCCAGCAAATAGGGCGTAAAGGGGCGAAGTTTTATTCAAATTCGAATTCTGAAACGTCTGCGGGACTGACCGACGGCACGCTTGAGCTCGCGACTGGCGAGCGTGTCGCTTTGGTCAACGTGGAGCGGCTCACTGCACGCCTCTCCGCAGAGTTGTCGACGCTTTAGAAAGCGAATGCGGAGGCACCCGTTAACGCCGAACCGCGGACATAGAAAAAACATTAAACGAGGGAGGTAGCTCATGAATATTCGACAGAAACTTTTGTACGGCGCGGCCGCACTTACCGCGATTCCGGTGGTGCTCACCGCTACGTTTCTGTGGGCGGGCGCATCGCAGCTTTCATCCGAGACGATCGACGCTCAAACCGAGGCACAGCTCGTTGGTATCCGAGATTCCCGCCGACAGGCGCTGATCGATGAGTTCAATGCGCGCGTCGCAGACGTCGCAACGCTTGCTGCACAGCGATCAACGCTCGACGCGTTCCGGGCGCTGAAGACATCGTTTGATTCGGCAGCGAAAGACTTGCCTCGCTTCGACGCGGCAGCGGCAAACCTGGCGATGAATGCGTACGTTGAAGAGCAGTTCAAAGCGGAGTTCGCCCGGCGCAATGCCGAGGCGATGCCTGATTTTGCCCGGACAATCGCGGCGCGCGACGCGAATACGGTGGTCTTGCAGGCGGCGTTTATCACCGCAAACCCGAATCCGCTCGGTCAAAAAGAAAAGATGATCGTGCCGACAACCGACTTCGCCTATGGACGCGCGCACGCGCTGTTCCACCCGAGCCTGGAGCGCTCGCTCAAGTTGCAGGGCTTCTACGATCTCTTTCTCGTCGACGTCGAGACCGACAACATCGTCTACACGGTGTTTAAGGAGCTCGATTTCGCGACCAATCTAAACACCGGCATCGCCGCCAAAACGAAACTGAGCGAAGCCTACGAAAAGGTTAAGCGAGCCGGCAAACGCGACGCGACTTACCTGACCGACTTTGCGCCCTATTTTGCTTCTTACAACGATCAAGCATCGTTCATCGGCGTGCCGATCTTTGACGGCGAAAAACAGGTCGCTGTGCTGCTCGCGCAGTATCCGATCGACCGGGTTTCCGAAGCGATGAGCGCAGCGCGTGCGTGGAAAAAGATCGGCCTTGGCGATTCCGGCGACGTCTTCGTGGTCGGCTCCGACAAAAAAATGCGTTCGAATACGCGTTATCTAATTGAAAATAAAGAAGCATTCGCCAAGCAAATGGCGGGTAAGCTCGGCTCTGCGGACGTGCAGTCGATGCTCAAGAAAGAAACCTCGATCGGATTGATCACGATCGATTCAGACGCGACGCGTCCGGCGCTTGAAGGCAAGGAAGGATTTATTGACTTCGTAGACTACCGCGGAGTGCGCTCGCTCGGTGCGTACGCGCCGGTGAGTGTACAGGGACTTAACTGGGGGATGGTCGCGAAGAAAGACTTCGCAGAGGCCAACGCTCCGCTAGCGGAACTCAATCGCGCGTCGCTCTGGCGCGCCGTTCTGGTGGGGCTTGCGGTGCTCGCGCTGGCCGGTTTCCTGGTCAGCGGGTTTTTGCGCCGCTTCCTGAAACCGATCGAGACACTCGCCACAACCGTTAACGAAGTGGCCGCCGGAAACAGCGAAGCGCGCTCGCGCTTGTCCGTAAAGGACGAAATCGGGGATCTCGGGCGCTCGTTCGACAATTTGCTCGACGAGCGCATCGCGTCACTTGAGGCGGCGAAGAAAGAAAACGAACAGCTCAATAACTCGGTAATCGCGCTCCTACAAACGGTTTTCCAGCTTTCGAATCGAGATTTGACGGTACGCGCGCCGGTAACCTCCGATGTTGTTGGCACCGTGTCATCGTCGGTCAATCAGCTCGCAGACGAGACCGGTCGAACCCTGTACGACGTTCGCATGGTCGCCGACGACGTACGCGCAACCTCCGAGGCCGTGCGCGAACGCTCGCTTGAAGTCGAAGGAGCCGCCCAACAAGAGCGAGCGTCGCTCGAAGCAATGTCACAAGCGCTCGCACAAACGACCGAGCAGCTTGTCGAAGTGGCAAATCTGTCGCAAAAATCAAACCAAGCGGCTGAACAAGCCGCCGGTGCCACGCAGTCCGCTATGGACGCAGTGGAAGGTACCGTGAGCGGCATGGACTCGCTGCGCGAATCGATCTCGGAGATGGAAAAGCGATTCAAGCGCCTTGGCGAGCGCTCGCAAGATATTACCGCCGCCGTTGCGCTGGTCAACACCATCTCCGAGCGCACTCACGTGCTCGCGCTGAATGCCGCCATGCAGGCGGCGACAGCCGGCGAAGCCGGTCGCGGATTCGCCGTGGTCGCCGAAGAGGTGCAAAGACTATCCGAGAGTTCGCGACAGGCCACCGCGCAGATCTCGCAACTGGTAAACAACATTCAAGGCGAAACCAACGAAACGGTGTTCACCGTAAACCGCTTAATTTCGGACGTGGTCAAGCAGTCCGACCTCGCGCAGCAGGCCGGCCTACAGATGGCGCAGACTAGGATGACCACGCAAGAGCTCATTGAGCTCGTGCGCCAGATCGCGGCTCTCGGCGAGAATCAAAACCAACTGGCGCAATTGCTCCAGCAGGGTGTTGCCGAGCTCTCCGGCGGCGCGACACGTACCAGCGCGGCGATCGCTGAACAGTCCACCAGTACCCAGCGGCTTCTAGAGTTCTCCGAGCGCCTAACAAGTGTGGTCGGACAGTTCAAACTGCCGAATCTCGAAGATAGTTCAGTCGGCACGGTGCGCTAGCCGGACAGCAGCTGAAGCACGAGATAAGACAATGACGATCGACGATCTACTGGCGCTAGTTGCAGTCGAGTACGCCGACGGGCTCACTCCCGCGACGCTCTCTTTAACGCGCCAACTCGAGGCGCTCACTGAACAAGAGCGCGAAAGCGATCCAGACGATGTTGCCGTCGCAACGTTCATCCACCGCTCAATCGAAGCAACCCAGCTACTCGGGATGACCGGAATCGCCAGTTTTCTTTCGCACGTCAACAATGTGCAGGCGGATCGACAGGCGACAGCATCGAGAGCAACATCGCTCATCTGGACAATAGATGCGCTGCGCTGCGTAGACGACTATTTGCGTGCTCCAGCGACAACGAGCTTGATCGATCGGCTTTGTGAACTCGCGGCGCACTCTCCGATTACACCGCATACGCAGTGGCTTGAAGCGCTCGCCTCGAACCTCGCAATCGCGCCGCATTTGCCCGCAAATGAAGACGATGTCGAATCAATGCGACTGCTCGCGCCAGTTGCCGACGACGTTGCGCTGGCGACCGATGCTGCCGACCCGCAGCTGCTCGCCTCAATGCTGCACGACGCACCCGGTCAGCTTGAAAAGCTCTATCGCTTGCTCGGCGCCTACGGCACTGACATCGCACAGGGCGAGCTGCCCGCGCCCGGGCGTCTGGTTGAAGCTCAGCGCATCGCACACACGCTGAAAGGCTCGGGCAACATCATCGGCTTGCCTGGCATCGCGCGTATCGCGCACCGACTAGAGGACGTACTCGTCTGGCTAGACGCCGATCGCAAACGCGCGGCTGTCGCCGCGCAGTGCGCGGTTCGCGACTCGATGCTTGCATGCGAAACGCTGCAGCAAATGGTGGCTCATCTGGGCGGCGAGGACGACATGCCCTCGCACGCGTTGTCCGTTTTGCAGCGTATGCACGAGTGGGCGGAGCGAATCCACTGCGACGACGTAGATAGCTTCGCGCCGGAGCCGGTTTCGCTCGCCGGAGGCGATCTCGACCAGATGCGCCGCCCCGAGCGGGCGTTGAGCGGTGACCGAGCGGCCGACGTATCTGTCGCGCTCCGACTCTCAGCCGAGCAGATTGGACGGTTCGTCAAACGGGCGGGGCAATCGCTGGTGAGCGCACAGCGCCTGACGCAGGGTTTGCGCGAAATTGATAGTCAACTCAACACCGCACAGCAGCGGCAACAGGCTCTGCGCGTGCGCCTGGACGAGTTGCAGCGCACCGTGGATCGACAGGTGGTCGCACTGCAGGCTCGCAGCGAAACGCAAAGCGAGTTCGACGCGCTTGAGCTCGACCGCTACGACGCACTCCATCTGCTCTCTCGCGTCGTTGCCGAGGCCGTACAAGATCAGGTCGAACTCACAGAGGGGGTTCGAGGCGACGCCCAGCGCTTAATCGCCGCCGCCCGAGACGAGCACCGAGAGCTGCGCGAGCAGCATCGCGAACTTCTCGACGCGCGCCTCGTCGCGTTCTCAAGCGTGGTGCCGCGGCTGCGGCGCAATATCGCGCAGACCAGCGCTTCGCTCGGCAAGCACACTCGACTCGAGGTGTTAGGTGTCGAGACGACACTGGATGCCGAGGTGCTCACCAAACTTACCGAGCCCCTCCTCCATCTGCTGCGAAACGCGGTCGATCATGGTATTGAGCCGCCTGAAGAGCGACTGCTTAGCGGCAAGGATCGCCAAGCGCTCGTGACGGTGCGCTGTTCGCGAGAAGGCCGGCAGATCCGTATCGACGTAACCGACGATGGGCGCGGCCTGAACCGCCAAGCGATCTTGTCCAGAGCGACCGACCTCGGTCTGATTGAGGCACACGTGGAGCTCAGCACCGCCGACCTGCACGCTCTGATACTACAGCCGGGTTTCAGCACCAAAACCGATGTGAGCGATGTTTCGGGGCGCGGTATCGGTCTAGATATCGTGAACGATCGCGTGAAAGCCATGAAGGGAAGCCTCGTCATCGAGTCCGAACCACAGCTTGGCACGGCGTTCGCAATGCGCGTACCGGTGTCGAGCGGACTGGTACAGGCGATCATTGCCGACGTGGCAGGCGAGCGGGTTGCGCTCTCGAGTGATCAGGTCATCACTGTCCTGCCGCCAGGAACACTAGCTCCAGGCGTGACGTCCGTGGTACACGGTGAGAAAGCACTGCCGCTTGCATCACTCGCGAGTTGGCTCGGTTTTGGCGAGGGCGAGGTCCAAGCGACCCCGGAGCACGCCGTCATCGTTGCACACGGTGCGGAAGGTGATGTTGGTTTACTCGTCGATCGCGTATTAGAGGTGCGCGAACTCGTGCTGCAAGATATTGGTGCGTTGCTTCGACGCGTTGCCGGCGTGCAAACGGGCGCATTTAGCGACAGCGGCGAACCTCTATTCGTGATCGACGTGCCGGAGTTGCAATCGCGCGCGCGCTCGGGTATCTCGATGAGCGCGGCGCTGGCGTTGCGCAAGCGTGCCGCAATCGAACGAACACGGGTACTCGTTGTAGACGACGCGCTCTCCGCACGTCGCGCCGTTCAACAGGCGTTCGAAGACAGCGGCTACGAAGTCTTAGTCGCGAGCGACGGCTTCGAGGCGCTCGATGTGCTGCGCGGGCAAACGATCAGCTTAATCGCGACCGACTTGGAAATGCCAAACCTCAACGGTCTGGAGCTTACCAAGCGGGTGCGCGAAGTACCCGCTTGGTCGACCATCCCGATCATCATGATCACCTCGCGCAGCGGCGAGCATCATCGAGATATGGCACTGTCCGTCGGTGTTAACCAACACTTTACAAAACCGTTCTCCAACGTTGATTTGTTGCATGCAGCGACAGCGCTGCTTTCGTCACGGCATCAGAGCCGTCAACCTGCAGGGATCGAGTAGCGCCACACCGCGGAACCACGGATTTCAGGGACACAACTGGCACTGCCAGCACTCAAGGTGGTTCGTGAAACCCCAATACAAAAACGCCGCGATTGCGGCGTTTTTTTAAAGGCGCGTCGCTCCTGTGGGTTTACAAAGTAGTCGAACTCGAAGCCTGCGGTTCGGGCTTCGTCTCGACCGGTGTATCCGGTTTTGCCTCTGCAGTCACCGGAGCGCCGCCCGAACCCGTTCCAGGCGAGCCCGGCGTGTTGTAGGTCTTGATTGCGCGCACCGGACGGCCGGCCATGATGTCGCTGATTTGATCGGCGTCGATGGTTTCGTATTCCATGAGCGCCGCGGTCATCGCTTCGACCTTGTCGGCCTTCTCTTGCAGAATCTTGGTCGCAACGGCGTATTGCTCGTCGATGATGCGACGAATTTCAAGATCGACTTTTTGCAGCGTTTCTTCCGACATGTTGCGTGTTTGTGTGACGCTGCGACCCAAGAATACTTCGCCTTCATTATCGGCGTAGACCATCGGACCGAGTGAGTCGGTCATACCGTAGCGCGTAACCATATCGCGCGCGATTTTCGTCGCGCGTTCGAAGTCGTTCGAGGCACCGGTCGAAATGTTTTTCACGAACAAGTCTTCTGCAATGCGTCCACCAAAGAGCACGGAAATCTCGGTGAGCATTTGATCTTTGTAGAGCGAGATGCGATCGCGCTCAGGCAATTGCCAAGTGACGCCGAGCGCGCGACCGCGCGGAATGATGGTGACTTTGTGCACCGGATCGGCTTTCGGCATCGAGGCCGCAACAATCGCGTGCCCCGATTCGTGATACGCCGTCGCACGCTTTTCGTCTTCGCTAAGCACCATCGATTTGCGCTCGGCACCCATGTAAATTTTGTCTTTCGCCTTCTCGAAATCTTCCATATCGACAAGGCGCTTGTTGCCGCGCGCGGCGAAAAGAGCAGCTTCGTTCACCAGGTTTGCAATGTCGGCACCAGAGAATCCAGGGCAACCACGCGCGAGCACGTGCGCATTCACGTCGGCTGCAATCGGCACTTTGCGCATATGCACTTGCATGATCTGTTCGCGACCGCGAATATCGGGCAGCGGCACAGTCACTTGGCGATCAAAACGACCGGGGCGCATCAGCGCCGGGTCGAGCACGTCGGGACGGTTGGTCGCGGCGATCACGATCACGCCTTGCGAACCTTCGAAACCGTCCATTTCAACAAGCATTTGGTTGAGCGTTTGCTCGCGCTCGTCATTACCGCCGCCCATGCCAGCACCGCGTTGACGACCGACCGCGTCGATCTCGTCGATGAAGATGATGCATGGTGCGTTCTTTTTCGCTTGTTCGAACATGTCGCGCACACGCGCAGCGCCGACGCCCACGAACATTTCGACGAAATCCGAACCTGAAATCGAGAAGAACGGCACTTTCGCTTCGCCCGCAATCGCTTTCGCGAGCAACGTTTTACCGGTACCCGGCGAGCCGACCATCAAAACGCCGCGCGGAATGCGGCCGCCGAGCTTTTGAAATTTGCTCGGGTCCTTCAAGAAATCGACGATCTCGGTGACCTCTTCTTTCGCTTCGTCGCAACCGGCGACGTCGGCGAAGGTGATCGAGTTGTTGTTTTCATCGAGCATGCGCGCGCGCGACTTGCCGAAGCTAAACGCGCCGCCTTTGCCGCCGCCTTGCATTTGGCGCATCATGAAAATCCAGGCACCGATCAACAAGAGAATCGGCCCGAAGGAGAACAGAATCGTCGAGAGCAGCGATTGGCCTTCTTCGGGGCGACCGGAGAACTTCACGTTGTACTTGATCATGTCGTTGATCAAGTCTTTGTCGTAGCCACCAGGCACATTGGTTGACTTGGTGCCCTCGCTGGTTTTGTAGATGACTTTGCGACCTTCGACGTCAGCCTCGGTGATCCGTCCGCCGCGCAGCTCTTCAATAAACGTCGAATAAGCAACTGCGTCGGATTTTTTGCTCGACTTGTCGAACTGCTGAACGACGGTGAGCACGACCAGACCGATCACCAGCCAGATCGCAATGTTTTTCATCATGTTATTCACGGACACTTTTCTCCTCGAAAGAGCGCTTGCAAGCCCTCCTTCAAAACGTCGCCGCGAAGGAGCGCGGCGCAACGTTTTCCGTCTACTTGTGATTTTAAGCTTCGGGCACGTTTTTCAAGGGATAGGTAAACGTTCATTTGCGTGAGTGAGCGAGGGTTTGCTTAGTGTTCGCGACGATACGCAGCAGATGGGTCGTTGCTTGGAGACAACTTTCTCCGAATGGACGCGTTTTTCCTTAAAACTTACGGTTTATTCGCCCATTTAATTATGGTGAAATCGCCGTTTATGCGTTTTATCGAATTCAACTTTTTATTTCTCATTTGGCATATTTAATTGGGCTTAATTGAAGTAAGCTGATGAATGTACGTGAAGATAACCATCACAAATGTTGACACTGCAAACATAGCAATCTATGATTGTTGACACCGTCTACAACAGTTCCTAGTTTGTTTTCGACAGACTCACTTAACCGCACTGGAGGCCATTTGTGAAACCAACACTCGTACGCGCGGCGTCAACGCGCGTGATTGCAATGCTTTTGGCATCGCCTACGATCTGCGTAGCCGCGACTTTGACCATCAACGTCTCCGGCATCGCCGAATCCTTGGGAGAGATCGGTTGCGCGCTCTTCAAAAATGCCGATGGCTTTCCAATGGACAACGCTAAGGCAACACAAATTTGGCTGCGTGCCGATTCGAAAGGTGTTGTTTGCACTTTTCAGGACGTCACTGAAGGCAGCTACGCGGTCGGGGTGTCTCAAGACTTCAACGGCAACAAAAAAGTCGACACGAATTTCGTGGGTATCCCGACGGAGCCCTGGGGCACATCGAACAACGTGCGGCCGACGCTGCGAGCGCCGCGTTTCGACGAAGCGAGCTTCAAAGTGTCAGGCGACACCAAGATCGATATCAAGGTGGCGAAATGAACGTAGCTCGCGAACCGGCGAAAGATACGCGCCGATTGCGCGCCCGCTACGGCGAATGGGCCGTGGTCACCGGAGCGTCCGATGGCATCGGTCGCGCGTTTGCGAGTGAACTTGCGCGCTCGGGCATGAACGTTGCGCTCGTGGCACGACGCGCCGCGCTGCTTGAACAACTCGCGCGCGAACTCTCGGAAACTTACGAGGTTGCGTGCCGCGTGATCGTCGCCGATTTGGCAACGCAGGACGGCAACAGAATGCTCATCAAGAGCACCGATTCGCTCGAAGTTGGTGTACTCGTCGCAGCTGCGGGGTTCGGCACCTCTGGCGAATTCGTCGACAGCGATCTTGATAACGAGGAGACGATGCTAAACGTGAATTGCCTTGCGTCGTTGCGCGTCGCATGGCACTTCGCGCGCCGTTTTCGCGATCGAAAGCGCGGCGCAATCGTGTTGCTGAGTTCGATCGTGGCATTTCAAGGCGTCAAGCGATCCGCGCACTACGCGGCGACAAAAGCCTACATCCAGAACTTTGCAGAAGGCTTGCGAGAAAAACTTCGTGCGTCAAACGTGGATGTATTGGCGGTTGCGCCCGGGCCTGTTGCGAGTGGGTTCGCCTCTCGTGCGAACATGAAAATGAACGGTGCGGAACGTCCCGAAACCGTTGCGAAGGGAAGCCTCGACGCGCTCGGTCGTGCGACGACAACACGTCCGGGCGTACTCTCGAAAGTGTTGGGTTACTCGCTTGCGATGACGCCGCGATGGGGGCGTGTAAAAATCATGAGCGCCGTGATGAAAGGCATGACGGCGCATCAAACGTCTTAACCATCGCGAACTTCGCGAAGTGCTAAATCCGAATGCCTCGTCAAAATGCGCTCAAACTCGATTTGAAGGAAGCGTGCGTCGCCGCAGCGCACGAAGTAATCGCGGAGCGCGGCGTGGAGGGATTGAGTCTTCGCGATGTCGCGCGCAAACTGCAAGTCTCGCATCAAGCGCCCTATCGACATTTTCCGAGCCGTGATCATTTGCTCGCCGAGATCATGCGCCGTTGTTTCGATCAATTTGCCCAGTATCTCGACGAACGGCCGCCCGCCGATTCGCCGCATGTCGATCTCGCTCATATGGGCGAGCGCTATTTGCAATACGCAGCGAGTCATCCGCTTGAATACCGATTGATGTTCGGCACACCGTGGCCGGAGCCGGCCGAGCATCCCGAACTTGTTAAATATGCGGTGCACGCATTCGATGTTCTGCGTAACGCGCTGCGCACCATGCACGCGGGCAATGACGACCGCGAAGAAATCGCCGATCTCGACGCGCTCTTCATTTGGTCGTCGATGCACGGTATGGCAAGCATCACGCAAGCGAACGTCATGTCGCACCTCAAGCTAAGCAAGAAAGTAACGAAAGCGGCAGCGGCGCACATGATGCACCGAATGTCGCTTGCCTTGCCACCGGAGAAAACGTAAATGAAATCAACCGTCGCTCGACATGGCGCGACGATGTTCGTTGCAATCGTCGCGGCAATAGTGAACGGCTGCGCCGCGTTCAACTACGTCGAATCCGATGCGCCCGTTGCGAAAGCCAACATCGAACCGCTCGCTCCGCGACCAAAAATTGCGGTGGTGCTCGGCAGCGGTGGGCCGCGCGGTTATGCGCACGTCGGCGTCATCAAGGTGCTCGCCGAAGCGGGCATCGAACCCGATTTGATTGTCGGATCGAGCGTCGGCGCTTTGATCGGCGCTTACTGGGCGAGCGGAGCGTCTGCTACCGAAATCGACACGATTGCCAATTCCGGAGGCCCGCTGACCTTATTCGATCTCAATCCGTTCGCAGATCGCGGCTGGATTCGAGGCCAGAAACTACAGGACTACGTGAATCGTGGTCTGGGCGGAAAAACTTTCGAGCAGCTACGCACGCCCCTTATCGTCGTTGCCACGCGTCGCGACGACAAGATGCCCACCTTCTTCACGCAAGGCAATATCGGGGTCGCGGTCCGCGCATCGAGTGCGATCCCGCACGTGATTTCGCCGGTTGGGATCGGCGGTGTCGAGTACGAGGACGGCGACGAATCCTTGCCGGTTGCTGTGCGCGCCGCGCGCGAGGCAGGCGCGCAATTCGTCATTGCAATCGACGTCTCGGCGCATCCTTCAAGCACGCCACCGGGAGTGGATGCGAGTTGGATTGCCCGAGATAAAGGGCGACGCAGCCGGATCGATCCGGAAGTCGCGTTAGCCGATTTTTTATTTCACCCCGACCTTGGTTATTGGGCGAGCCCGAGAAAGTCGTATTTCGAGATGGCGCAACGGGTTGGAGAGGCAGATGCCCGAGAGAAAATTTCCGCGCTCAAAGCGCGTCTCGTGCAAACCGGGCTTGTCACCGCGCAGCGCAATTAGTTCGGCTAAGAATTATTTCGATCTTGAACACAGCAAAAAAATCTCCGCGCTGCGATCGCGCGACGCATCGGGCTTTCGGGTGTGGACCGTTTTGAATTGCGTTTTCAACTGATTGAAAAACTCTTGATAACCCGGACCTTGATACGCCTTCGTTAAAAATTTTCCTTCGGGTTTCAGATGATTCATCGCGAAATCCGCCGCAATTTCGCACAGCCCGATCGCACGCGGCCCATCAATCGTGGACACGCCCGTCATGTTCGGCAACATATCGCTCAGCACGACATCGACTTTCGCGCCGTTGAGCATCGACTCCAATCGCGCGAGCATCGCGTCATCGGTGAAATCGCCCTGAATGAATTCAACGCCAGTGAGGCCTTGCATCTCAAGCAAGTCGATCGCAATCACTCGACCGGGCTTCTTGGCGTTCGCAACATCCACTCGCTTCGCCGCGACCTGACACCAACTGCCCGGCGCGGCACCCAAGTCAACGACGATCATGCCGGATTTGAACAGCTTGTCTTTATCGTCGATCTCGATCAATTTGTACGCTGCACGCGAGCGATAGCCGTCGATCTTCGCTTTCTGCACATAAGGATCGTGCACATGCTCGACGAGCCAGCCTTTGTTGGATTTGTGGCGTTTGTTGGTGGGGTTGAGCATGCTTCGCAGGACGAAAGACCAATGACGAATGACGATAACCGTGAAGTAACGGCGAGTATCGCTCAATCGCAAAGACTCACGCGCCTACGCGCGAAACGACGACTGATGCGAGCGGCAACTGCAAAGCAGCATTCACTGCGGAGAATATGGCGACTCGGATTTCGTCATTCGTCATTGGTCTTTCGTCCTTGCGAAGCAAACGCGAGATAATTGCGCTTTCCTCGCAAACAACAAAAACCATGACCATCACCTCGAATCTCTCCGGCAGCGCGAAGCGCGCCTTGCGCGCGGCCGCACATCATCTCGATCCGGTGGTCATGATCGGCGATAAGGGGCTGACCAGCGCCGTGTTGCACGAGATCGATATCGCGCTCGCGGCACATGCGCTGATCAAGGTGCGCGTTGCCTCTGACGATCGAGAACAGCGTGTCGCGTTCATGAACGACATTTGCGCAAAGCTTGCGTGCGAGAGCGTGCAACATTTGGGCAAACTGCTCGTGCTCTGGCGCAACAAAGAAGGTGATGACGGTGTGCTCGCTGACGATGAAGCAACCGAAGTTGTCGCATCCGCTTCGCGAAACCGCGGTCCGCGAAAGAAACTTCCCACGACCGACGACTCAGGCTTTCGCCGTCCGAGCGCGAGCGATCCGCGACCGCGCGAGGGCCGCAGCTATCCGCCGCGCGACGATACGGCACCACGATTCGCGAAACCAAGCGGTGGCTTCAGCAAACCCGACGGCGACCGCTACGCCGCGCCGAGGGGTCGTGCCCCGGCGCAGCGCGGCGCGGACACGCCAGTTGAAAATCGTCGTTTTCGACGCGGTAGCGACGCGGCGCCGCCCGACACACGTCCGCCTCGCGAGGGCTGGGCACCGCGCAATCGTCGTGGTGAAGGTCGCACCGAAAACGGTGCGACGGGCGGCTACGGACAGCGTTCGCGCGACGACGGCGCAAGCGGTTCCGCGGGCGGTCTCGACAATCGTCCACCGCGCGGTGGCACCGGCGGATTCGATTCACGTCCGCCGCGCGGCGGTGCGGGCGATGGCGGCTACTCGCGCGGCGCACCCGCCGGACGACCGCCTGCAGGCGGCGCACGCGTATCGGCCGGCGGTGGTCGGTGGGGGGCGCGCGACGGCGCACCTGCGCCGCGTTCGCGTGGAAGCGCGGGCGGCGCAAGTGCAGCGCCAAAACCGCGTGCGCGTCGGCGTTTGGGCTAAAGCCTCTCCGACTCACATAGAAACGCAGGTGGTGGGAGCGCGCTTGCGCGCGAAAGAGCGCCTTTTGCAACGTCGAGTTCGGCAACTTGCGGTCGTTTCAACTCGGTCCTTGCGAAGAGAGCAACGACTAGGCAACCCAAAAGCGCGTTTTCAAGAACAACTTCGCTGGGACGCGGAAACGTAGCGAGTTGCCTCGCTCGTTTGTCTACAAACTCGCGACTGCGCAAGCGAGCTGTGCCTGCGGCGACAAATGCACATCGATCACAATTGCATTCGCCGGTCGCTCCAACGCGTCAAATTGACTTTGCAGCAATGCCTCGGGCATGTAATGTGCCATAGTTGCGCTGCGCTCACGAATCCGCGCTGAGATCGTTGCGAAATCGCCGTCGAGCAAAATGAGTCGAACATTCGCGACGTTGCGAAGCATTGCTTCGCGATAGCTTTCTTTAAGCGCCGAACACGCAAGCACGATGCTTCGACCTTCGCTCACATGTTCGCGCAAAAGCGCGTTCAAGCGGGCGAGCCACGGCGCGCGATCCTCGTCGGTGAGCGCAATGCCATCGCGCATCTTCACGATGTTCGCTTCATCGTGATAGTCATCTGCGTCGTGAAATTCAGCGTTTTCCGCCCTTGCCAACTGGGCAGCTAGGGTTGATTTACCCGATCCCGACACCCCCATGACAACAACTGCGACGCCCGATTTAGTTGGGCGATCAACGTGAGTGCTGGTATTTTCTTTTCTAAGCACGTTTATTGAGAGTTTTCGACGCTACGGAGGAAAGTTTAATGGCGGCGACGAATTTGTCGCGAACTCAAAAATTGGAAAAATGGGGGACTTGTAGAAATAATATTATCATCATATGATAAACGCAACTTAATCGTTTTCGACACTCCAGTGCTCATCAAAAACGTTCACGGTAACACGCTCGATCACCTGGGTATCGAGGTGCTTTCGGGTCGCTACGCGGTCGGCGCGAGCTTGCCGCCTGAGCCGATTCTGTGCACGGAACTGGGCGTGTCGCGCACGGTGGTTCGCGAAGCAGTAAAGTCACTCGTTGCCAAAGGCATCGTTTCAACCGGTCCAAAAGTCGGCACCCGTGTACTGCCGGAGGATCGCTGGAACTGGTTCGACCCGGATGTGATCATTTGGCAATCGCGCGTTGGTTTGACGCCGGACTTTCTGCGCGATTTGCAAGAGATGCGCCGCATCGTCGAGCCTGCTGCGATTCGCCTCGCCGCTGAGCGTGCGACTAGCGAAGATCTCGCTGCGGCGGAGGCCGCCTATGAAGGCATGCGTTGTGCGATTGAAGAAGGCGGCGATTACGTCACGCACGATTTGAAATTTCATCAGGCGCTGCTGCTTGCTAGCCGCAATCGCATGATGGTGCAAATGAATAAAGCGCTCTCGGCTTTGCTGCGCACGAGCTTCGAAATTTCGACCAAACGCAAAGACGGGCCGCGCAGTTCGCTGCCGCTACATCGTGCGGTACTCGATGCGGTGATCGCTAGAAATCCTGCGCAAGCGGAGCGTACGATCTTGGTCTTGATTGACGGTGCCCACGACGACATTGAAGAAATTCTGCATTCGCGCAAAAAGCTGCCGCGACTCGATCAACCGGCACCGCAAATTAAGGTGGCGTAGCTCACTACACAGCGAAAAAAAGACTCGGGAGGACACGTGCAACGCATCATCGATTATTTTTTCAAAGCACTCGAATTGCTCGTTGTGCTTTGTCTCTTTGCCATGGTGGTCATGGTGTTCGGCAATGTGGTGATGCGCTACGCGTTCAATTCCGGCATTCAGATCAGCGAAGAGATGTCGCGCTACGCGTTCATCTGGCTCACCTATCTCGGTGCAATGATTGCGATGCGCGAAGGCGGGCATTTGGGCGTTGACACTCTTGTCAAGCACCTGCCATTGCTAGGCAAAAAGATCTGCTTCCTCTTAAGTGAGGCACTGATGCTCTTCTGCAACGTGCTCTTTCTTTGGGGCACCTACAAGATGCATGACTTGCAGGTAACCAATATCTCGCCGGTCGCTGGGATTTCAATGATCTGGATTTATGGCATGGGCTACGTCGTGAGCGTGGTGATGGGAGCGTTCAACGTCGTGAAACTGTATCAACTCTTTACCGGGCAACTTCGCGAAGCCGATTTCGTGCAGGTCGTGGAATCGGAGGGACTCAAAGAAGCCGAGGCGCATATGCAGCAAGGCGGCACGGGAGCGCGCACGTGACCGTCTCCGTCTTCATTCTTTCGCTGATGGGCGCGATGGCGCTCGGGATGCCAATCGCGTACGCGCTGTTGGTATGCGGTGTCTGCCTGATGGCGTTTCTTGCAGCCACAGGCGTATTGAACGCGTTCGACGCGCAGATCATCGCGCAGCGCTTTGTCGACGGCGCGGACAATTTTCCTTTACTCGCTGTGCCGTTCTTCCTGCTCGCGGGCGAGTTCATGAATGCAGGCGGCTTGTCGAAACGCATTGTGAATTTGGGCGTTGCATGGGTCGGTCACTATCGCGGCGGTCTAGGTTACGTCGCGGTCATCGCCGCGATCATTATGGCCTCTCTCTCGGGTTCCGCCGTTGCGGACACCGCAGCGCTCGCGGCGATTTTGATTCCTATGATGCGACAAGCGGGCTACGACGTGAATCGTTCCGCCGGACTGATCGCAGCGGGCGGCATCATCGCGCCCGTCATTCCGCCTTCGATTGGGTTCATCATCTTCGGTGTCGCGGGCAATGTATCAATCACGAAATTATTCCTCGCAGGGATTGTTCCCGGCGTAATGATGGGTATCGCGATTGGCATCGCGTGGTGGTGGGTAGCGAAACGCGAGAACGTACAGCCTGCGCCGAAGATGCCGTTGAATGAACGGCTGCGCACAACGCTCAACAGCATCTTCGCCATCGCGCTGCCCGTCATCATCATTGGCGGCATGAAGTTTGGTGTGTTCACGCCGACCGAAGCCGCCGTGGTTGCTGCGGTCTATTCGTTTCTCGTCGGCATGTTCATCTATCGCGAGCTCAAATGGTCGCAGATTTACGGTTTGTTTCTCGCAGCAGGAAAAACGACAGCGGTCGTGATGTTCTTGGTCGCGGCTGCGATGGTGAGCGCTTGGCTCATCACAGTCGCCAATATTCCCACCGAAGTCGCGAACATGCTCTCGCCGTTCATGGACAACAAGATTTTGCTGATGTTCGTGATGATGGTGTTGATCGTGGTCGTCGGCACCGCACTCGATTTTGCGCCGACCGTACTGATTTTGACGCCGGTGTTGATGCCAGTTGTCATCAAAGCGGGGATTGACCCTGTTTACTTTGGCGTCCTCTTCATCATGAATAACGCCATTGGACTCATCACACCGCCGGTTGGCACGGTGCTCAACGTCGTGTGCGGCGTGGCGCGAATTTCAATGGATGACGCGTTCAAAGGCGTGATGCCGTTTTTGATTGCACAATTGATTGTCTTGTTTTTGTTGGTGCTGTTCCCGCAATTGGTGATGGTGCCATTGTCTTGGTGGATGCGTTAGCGTCGCTACGGATTGATGGGTATCGCTTCGCTCCACCCATCCTACGATATTATTTTTTTACAAGGAGGAACTATGTTCAAACTACGAACGCTTACGACACTGATTGCTACGTCGTTACTCGCAACGACAGCTGCGCTTGCGCAGTTTTCAGATCGCAACATCAAAATTTCCAACGGCGTGAACGAGGATCATCCCGTCGGCGCTGGCGTGAAGAAGATGCAAGAAATTTTGACCGCGAAATCCGGCGGCAAAATGAAGATGAACGCCTTCTGGGGCGGCTCGGCGGGTGGTGATTTGCAAGCCACGCAAGCGCTGCGCGCAGGGACGCAGGAGATGGTGGTCACCTCCTCGTCTCCGCTCGTAGGTATCGTCAAAGAGCTCGGCGTATTCGATTTGCCATTCCTGTTCGGCAATGAAAAGGAAGTGGACGCCGTACTCGATGGCGCTGCCGGTGCGTACTTCAATAAGAAGCTCGAAGAAGCCGGCGTGGTCAATCTCGCGTACTGGGAAAACGGCTTTCGTAATCTCACGAATAGCAAGAAGCCCGTGAATAAAGTCGAAGATTTCGACGGCATCAAAGTGCGGGTAATGCAAAACAACATCTTCCTCGATACGTTCAAGACACTCGGCACGAATGCGGTGCCAATGGCGTTCGGCGAAGTATTCACCGCGCTCGAAACAAAAACAATCGACGGACAAGAAAATCCGTTCGTGACGATCAACACTTCGAAGTTTTTCGAAGTGCAGAAGTTCTTGAGCGTGACGCGTCATGCCTACACGCCGTTCCTCGTGCTCTACAGCAAGAAACTTTGGGAACAACTCTCGAAAGACGAGCAGGCAGCGCTTCGCGAAGCGGCAATTGAGGGCCAGAAAGTGCAGCGCGCCACGATTCGTGCGAACGATGGTAAGGCGCTTGCTGCGCTCAAGGAGAAAGGCATGCAGGTGAACGAAATCACGCCGGCCGAGCAACGCCGCATGTTTGAAAAAGTGAAGCCAGTCTATGACAAGAACGCGGCGACCATTGGAGCGGACGCGATCAATGTCGTGGTCGATGCGTTGAAGAAAGCACGCGGGGGTTGATTCGCAGGGTGCGTTTTCAACGCACCTCATTCGGATCGGCGCGAAGCGAATTTCTTCAATTCACGTTAATTGGAATCGATTTGGGTGCGCTAAAAACGCACCCTACCGAACAATGAAAATCACCCAACTTGAAACGATTCGTCTCGGTGAATTTCCGAACATCCTTTGGGTTCGCATTCACACCGACGAGGGTCTCGTCGGCTTGGGTGAAACGTTCATGGGGGCGGCAGCGGTCGAGGCGTACCTGCACGAGTGGGTCGCGCCGAAGGTTGTGGGCAAAAATCCGCTCGACATTGAAGCGCGCAACAAAGAGATGCTCGGCTATCTCGGCTGGCGCGGCTCAGGGGTCGAGACACGCGGCAATAGTGCGGTTGACATTGCGCTTTGGGACATCTTCGGCAAAGCCGCGAACATGCCGATTCACACGGCGCTCGGCGGTAAATCGCGCGACGCAATCAGGATTTACAACACCTGCGCGGGTTATCAGTACGTGCGCAGCACGACGAATCAAAGCACGAGCAATTGGGGACTCGGTAACAAAGCCGGACCCTACGAAGACCTGGAAGGTTTCCTGCATCACGCGGACGAACTTGCGCTATCGCTCAAGAGCGAGGGCGTCACTGCGATGAAGATTTGGCCGTTCGATCCGGCAGCGGAAGCGAGCGACGGACAATACATCTCGAATGCCGATCTCGAAAAAGCGCTCGAACCCTTTCGCAAAATTCGCAGCGCTGTTGGTGACGCCATGGACATCATGGTCGAGTTTCATTCGCTGTGGCGACTACCGATGGCGCAGAAGATCGCGCGTGCGTTGAAACCGTTCAACACGTTTTGGCATGAAGACGCGATTCGTATGGATTCGCTCGATCTCTTGAAAGCCTACGCGCCCCACACGGATGCGCTCATCTGCGCGAGCGAAACACTCTCGTACAAATGGGGATTCAAAGACTACTTGCAAACCGGCGTTGCGGGTGTTGCGATGCTCGATCTTTCATGGTGCGGCGGCTTAACCGAAGCGCGAAAAATTGCCGCCATGGCGGACGCGTATCAATTGCCCGTTGCGCCACATGATTGCACGGGCCCGGTTGTCTGGACGGCGAGCACGCATCTGTCTCTGCACGCGCCTAACGCGCTGATTCAAGAAAGCGTTCGCGCGTTCTACGGCGGCTGGTACAAAGAGCTCGTAACCGAACTGCCGCGCGTCGAGGGTGGGATGATTTCACTCAATGACAAGCCCGGGCTCGGTATCGAATTGCTGCCCGACTTACACACGCGCAGCGATGCGACGGTGAGATTGTCCAAGCAGTGAGCTCGATCGATCGAAGCGGATGTTTGCACAGCGGATAAGAATCAACTCTACACCTATTCGCCGCATTAAATAAGCGTTTAGCCTGCTTTTTGAATTAATTCAACTATTATTCGAGTTCGCCGCGAATTCATTTTTTATGGGGCGATGCAAGCAAGTGTTGTACACTATTTTTCCTGCTTTTTCACCGCGTGGCCTCCGAAGCCAGCGCGCATCTGCGCCAGCAATTTCGCCGCGTAATCGCCCTTGCCTTGAGTCGCAAAACGCGTCGTCAGCGCGAGCGCTGTGACCGGCGCGGGCACACCCAGCTCGACCATTGCTTCGACCGCCCAGCGCCCTTCGCCTGAGTCGGGGACGTAGGGCGCGATGGCAGCGATTTCGGCAGGGTTCTTGAGCGCGTCAGCGGTCAGATCGAGCAGCCAAGAGCGCACCACCGAGCCGCTTCGCCAGGCACCGGCGATATCGGCGATTGGCATGTCGAAATCCGTTTTGGCTTCCATCAACGCAAAACCTTCCGCGAGCGCTTGCATCATGCCGTATTCGATGCCGTTGTGCACCATCTTCGCGAAGTGTCCCGCCCCGACTTTGCCCGCGTGCACCATGCCTTCCGTTTTCGACGGCGCGAGAACTTCGAGAT
>JAAFJI010000044.1 GCA_013298045.1 Betaproteobacteria bacterium | reverse complement strand
AATGATAGTACAAGAGAAATTGTAATTAATGAGAATATCTATTAATTGCGATTAGCCTTTATTTAAATGGGCTTTTCACGGTAGCGCTGCCTAATTGAATTCGAGTCTCCGACGTTCGCGCCGCCGATCGGCGCTTGCATCCCTTCCGCCCAAGCGTGTCGTTTGTCGGATGCGCGAAAACGCGACAACGGATCGACCCGGCGCTGGGTAACATATGCCGATGACATTTCGCGATTTATGCCTCGGTTCCATTCTCGCGTTCGCGACGCTTGGACAGGGCGTGTCCGCGCAAGTGGAGCCGCCCGATGCGCGGCTCTCGACAGTTGCCGACACCGGTGCCGTCGCGCAGCGCGGTGTCGGCTCGCGACCACTCGTTGAGTTTGCCGGATCGCGTAAGTCGGCGGGTGGTGCACGCGAACGCGGCGCGAGCGTCGTCGCCGAGATCGAGTCACGCGGCTTGCACGCCGACGGTCAGTTCGCGGTCCTCAATGCGCGCGCGCTGCTGACGGCGAGCGAAGGTCAGCGATTTACATTTTCTGCGCCGGATCGCGCGCCCGCAACGTTCCGCACTGTGGCGGTCGTCGCATCGGCGGCGGGTGGGAGCACCTGGATTGGCATTCACGACGCTGACGAGCGCGGCGGGGCACAACGCGCCGCGCGCTACGCATACGTTTCGGTGGTCGATGGTGCGGTCAGCGGATTTCTCGATACGCATGAATCGCGTTTTGAGATTTTCGATTTCTCGCGTCGGTCTCCGTCAAATCAAGGCGAGGCTGCGACCGTGTACGTGCTGGACTACGCCGCGCTAGGGCTTTCGCGAGCCATACATCTTGGCAATGATGCAATTGCGCCGCCGCCGCTCGCCGAGCGACCGCTGTGGATGCAGGAGGAAGCACGTGCGGCGCGCGCGCTGAGTGCGACGCGCGACGACGCGAAGGCGGCACCTGCACCGCAGTCGACCATCGACGTGCTGGTTGCGTACACCAGCGGCATGGTCACACGCTACGGCTCGACGGCAGGCGTCGTCGCCCGCATCAACACCGTGATTCAGTTTGCCAACAATGCGTACGTAGCAAGCGAGGTTGCCATCACGCTGAGCCTGGTGCACACCGTCGAAGTCACCTACTCAAACAGTGGATCAAACGGAACGGCGCTGAACGAGCTCACCGGCTCCAATGGAAGTCAACCGGTCGTAATTCCGGCGAGTCTTTCTGGCATCGCGGCATTGCGCAACACGTATGGTGCCGATCTTGTGGTGCTGATGCGACCCTACGAGCGAACGACGCACGCGGGTTGCGGTAATGGTTGGATCGGCGGCTATAACGTGACGAACATTAGCGACGACGCTCCGTTTGGGCACTCGACGGTGAGCGACGGCAGCGATATCGGCGGCAGCGGTTTTTTCTGTTCGACCAGCACCTTGGCTCACGAGCTCGGGCACAACATGGGTTTGATGCATAACCGCGCGGATGCGGGTGGCGAGTTGGGCGCGACGCTCTACGCCTATGGCTACAGCATTCCCGCCACGACCAACGGCGACATCATGTCGTACGCGCCCGGCGAAGCGGCGGTGTTTTCTAGCCCCAACCTGTTGTGCGTCGGCACCGCATGTGCGATCGGCGGTGCCGGTAGCGCGATCGGGGTGACCGCGAACACGCCGGTCGAAGCCTGCATCAGCACGGTCGGCGGCTGCAACGCAAATCAAGCTTCTGGCTGTACCGCCAATCCTACGACCTGCGCCGACGCAGCGCGAGCGCTCAATTTCACGCGCGTGAAGGTGTCGCAGTTTCGCGCCACCGCCGCGCCTGCCCCCACAATCTCCGGTAGCGCGCAGCTCTCAGGCGGCGGCAGCGTGGCCAACGGCACGGCGGTGTGCGCCAATCCGTCGGCTGGCGTAGTTTGTGGCAACGTAAGCGGCGGCAATTTCTCCTGCACCGTGCCTTCGGGTTGGACCGGAACGCTGCATTTGCAGGCGGGCAACACGCGGCGGGTGGCCGCGCGCGTGTTTAGCGCGGCTGTGACCACCGCGCAGAGCAACCAGAATTTTGTGGCCTACAACGCCAATGTCGCGGCGCTGCCGATGAGTTTTATCTGCAATCCGGATATCGATAACAACGGGCTCAACGACGCGGCAACCGATGGCGTGATGATCTTGCGCAGGCTCCTCGGCGTCACCGGCGACGCGCAGGCGGTGAGCGGCTCGGGCGTGTGTGCTCAGCGCACCAGTGCGAGCGAGCGTGCCGCGTTTTTGAATGCGCAGGATTTTTCGCTCTCCGGCGTCGCAGGCAGCGCCCGGGCGACTCGCGACGGGTTGATTTTGATGCGCCTGATGCTCGGCATTCCTGGCGCGACTGCGGTGGCGGAAACGGAGTTGAGCTGGCCGACGGTTCAGTCCGAGCTTCTGTCGAAGTGCGGGTTGTCGTTCTAGTTACCTGCGTTTGCGAGATCGCAGCGGGCTTCGCTCGCTCGCAGTGTTCTACGATTCGGCGACGGTTGACGGCGAGTATTTTTGCGAGCCGGTAATTCGTTTTATAACTTCATACGATATAGCCCTGATTTCTCTTGTTTTCATCGAATAAAAATACGATAAAGATCGCGTTCATGATTGGCGCGTTTGCCATATTTCATGGGGCAATGCGGATTGATGCTGTTTCAATCGACGCACTCAATGAGGCTTTTGCGCAGCAAAACACGGCAAGCGGCTTGATCGTCAAATTTGACCTCGGCGGCGAACCTGAGACGTCGCGCGCGGCAGCTGCAGCCGCGCGGGCGACCGCCTTGTCGCGCCACGCCACCGAGCGGCTCGGGCGGGCGGTGAATGTGTCTTTCTCGCGCCAGTTGGCAAGCGGCGCTGAGCTGCATCGATTTGATTCGCCCATGACCAGCGCCGAGGCGGCCGCGCTCGCGCGCTCGGTCGAGGCGCTGCCCGGCGTGCGCTACGCGACCGCCAACCGCGTGATGCGCAACCAGGCGGTGCCGAAGGACGCGCAGTACAACCTGCAATGGGGGTTTCGTCTGAACGGCTCGGAAGCGGGCGCGAATTTCGAAGCGGCGTGGGACATCACCAAGGGCGACGCGAACCAGACGGTTGGCATCGTGGACAGCGGCATTGCAAAAGCGCATCCGGAGCTCGCCACGCAATTTCGAGTCACGTCGGCGTTTCCAAACGGCGGCTACGACTTCATGAATAACGCCGCCAACGCGGGCGACGGCAACGCCCGCGACAACGATCCGGAGCAGCTCACCGACAGCTGCGGCCACGGCAGCCACGTGGCCGGAACCATCGCCGCGCAGACAAAATTCTCCGGCAGCACCGGCACCGGTGTCGCTGGCGGCGCGCCGCTTTCGAAGGTGTTGATGGCGCGCGGCTTGAGCTTCACTGGCGACGAGGCGGACATCATCGACGCGATGCTCTGGCTCGGGGGCGTTGCTGTTCCGGGCGTCGCCGCGAATCCAACGCCTGCGCGAGTGATCAACATGAGTCTGGGCGGTGGCGGCGCGTGCGGCGCGGGCTATGCCGATGCAATTGAGCAGCTCGCGGCGCTCGGCACCGTGGTGGTCGCGGCCGCTGGCAACAACGCGGGCGACGTTGCCAATTTCGCGCCGGCCAATTGCGTCGGCGTGGTTGCGGTGGCGGCGGGCGACGTTAGCGGAAATCGGGCCGGGTTTAGTAACTTCGGCGCGGGCGTGACGCTTACCGCGCCAGGTGACAGCATTTGGTCGACGGGTGGCAGCACGGGCGGAAATTGCTACAAGAGCGGCACTTCGATGGCAGCACCGCACGTCACTGCCGCAGTGGCGCTGCTGCAAGCGCGAGTTCCGTCGTTGAGCATTAATCAGTCAATTCTTGCGCTAAAGTCAGGTTCAAGGGGCTTTGCTGCGGGAAGCAATTGTGTGAGCGGTGGTTGTGGTGCGGGATTGCTAGATGCACGCGGCGCGCTCGACCGGGTTGACGCCAACGGCGTCGCAACGATTGGCTGGGCGAGCAACGCGGTGAGCGTACGCGAGAACGACGGCGTCGCCACGCTATCGCTCGCGCGAATTGGCGGCACCAATGGCGTCACCACGGTCAACCTGACACCGATTCTTGGCACCGCGACAGCGCTCGATTTCGACCCGCCAGTGCCAGCGACCGTGACCTGGGCGGCGGGCGATTCAAGTGACAAAACCGTAACCCTGCCGATCCTCTACCGCAGCGGCGAGCAGGGCGCGCGCACGCTCTCGCTCCAGCTCTCCGGCGCCACGGGCGGCAATATCGCCTCGCCGATTGATCTTCCGATCCGGATTACTGAGGTTGACTGCAACAGCGTGACGCCGATTGCGGTCGGCAGCCGCGTCGCAGGCACACTCGGCGTGCTGCCAAACGTCTATTGCCGTGGTGGCGTTCGCGGTCCGGAATACGACACGGTTCGCTATCAATTTAGCGGTACGGCGGGGCAGGTGGTGAGCGTCTCGCTTGCCAGCACGACGGCGGGTCTGGCGGTGCTCGATCCGTATGTGTATCTGCTCGACGCCAATTTGCGGCCGATTGCCGAAAACGACGACATCGCTGCCGGTTCGCAGCGAAATTCGCTCATTAACGCATTCACGCTGCCGACGACCGGAACCTATTACATCGACGCCACCAGTTGGAGCCCGACCACGGATCATATTGGGACATTCGATTTGACGCTTGGCACCTGCGGCGCGTATGTCGGTATGTCGAGCTGCAACCTGGATGCCGACGGCGACAATGTGTTCGACTGGCGCGATGCGGCCACCGCGATCCGTCGCATGCTGGGCTACCGCGATGCGACGCTGAACGGGGATCTGAGCTACCGAAGCTGTGCGCTGCGCACTGATCCGGCAAGCCTCGCCGGCTTTATCGATCCGCAGCTCATCGCCCAATCGCCAAACCCACTTGCCGCCTTTGACATTGACGGCGACGGCGTGGTCGGGGCAACGACCGACGGGCTCATGATGCTGCGCCTCGCGCTCGGCATGCCCGGTGAGGCGATTGCGGCCGCCGCAAACCCGGCAGGAAGCCGTGGAAGCTGGAATGCGATGCGCCCGTATCTCGCTGCAAGCTGCGGTTTGAGCGCCCTGCCGCCGCTGACGCCGCCGTGATGTCTGGGTTTCGCTAAGTTCGAGCGCGGGCTATCGGCTCGCGATTCGTGTGGAAAGCCGTGTCGCGACCAGCGCGGGATGGGTTGACGCGGCAAGCAACAAGGTCGCCGCCCAGGCGACCGCCGGAATGTGCGCTGGGAAATCAAACCAGGCGTGAATCGCAAACGCGGCGGTTCCAAGTAGACACGCGGTCGCCGGATTGGCGATCGATCGTTGTTTGCGCGCCGCGATCAGGCGTGCGCATTGGGCAATGGCGGCGATGCCCAGGCACGCCAACACGACCACACCAGCGAGCCCCAGCTCGAAGAGGATTTGCAGGTAATCGTTGTGCGCGTGTTCAACGAAGCCGACAAATTTTTCCAACTGGAACCGCGGAAACGCGGTGGCGAAGCTGCCGAGACCTGCGCCAACTGGAAAGAACGATGAAACACCGGCCCAGCTCATTTGGTTGAGCAGGTGCCGCGACTCCACCCCTTGCTCGAATGCGTCGCCCGAGAGCGAGGCCACCATCAATTGAATCCCAGCGAGCGAGGCGATACCGAGCGCGAGTGCGCCGATGCCGACCAGGGCGAAGCGCTCGCCGCGTTCGCGCGCGGTCCAAGCGCAGATTGAGATGGTGATGAGCGCCACCGCAAAGCCAGCGGCAGTGCCGGCTCGCGACACGCTCGACACCAGCGCGCCTGCGGTGAGTGCGGTGGCAAAGCCCCACCAGGCGCGTTTGAGTCTCGTGTCGCGATCGCGCTTGGTGAAAAAGGAGAAGCGACCGACGCTTCGCATGAGCAACAGCGGCAGCGCCATTGCAAGAAAGGTCGCGTAATGGTTTTTGTTCACGAAGGTGCCGGCGGCGCGTCGTCCGCCGACCGCCGAGCCGTAGGCGAGAAACGAGGGTGAGCCGAGTCCGAGCTGAATGAGACCAATGAGCGCCTGGAATACGGCGTGCTGCTCGCCTGGAATACGGCGAGCAGCACGAACGCGCCCAGCACCGCGAGCAGCTGTGCTCGCGTGAGCTGCGGCACCGCGACGGCGACGGCGAGCGCGGTCAAAGCCACCAGCAGCGAAGTTGCGGTTCGCGGTGGATCGAGGCTTACGCGCAGACCGACCGATTGCTCGCCACCGCTCAAATACGCGATTACCGGTTGGTAAAACTCGCGACCCGGCAGTGAAGCGAAGGTTTCGGCACTGATGGCGAGAAGACCAAGCAGTCCGGCGACGACAATCGTTGCAAGCGCAGCAACGGCTGCGTACCACGGAAAACTCACGGCGTTGGTCTGGCGGGTGCCGGCGGAAATCACACTGAGGACGAAGACGACCGCCGCCAGGTAGGCCGCGATCGTGATCACCAATGGTGCGTTTGCGCCGCGATAGACGACGAGCAAAAGAAAAAGCCCCAACGCGAACGTCAGGGCTTTTCCGAGAAGATCGTGAAAGAGCGTCAAATCAGTTCGGGCTGACGTTTCGGTTGCGCCGATAGAGCGCGTATCCGGTCGCGCCAACGCCGCCCACGGCGACGACGCCAGGCGTTGTGACCACTGCGGGCGCGACCGGTGCGACCGGAACCGCACCGAGTGCGACCCCGACTGGCACCGGCTGGACCGAGGCAAGCAGGGCACCGCAGCCGCGTGGAATGTCAAGATCAAGACGCTCGTTTTCTTTGAGCTGCACGTTGCATCCGCAGTCAAACACCACGACAACTCCGGCTTTCGAAGTTGTCGTTACGCGTGATCGATTGGCGACGCGCTGACCGTTGGTGGCGGAGACGACGCCATCCTTGTCGCTGACCAATACGTTGCCCTGAAGGTCTCGCAAAGCCGCGACCGTTTCTTGCTTAGCGAGTGCGGCATCCTCGCAAGCCGCCGCGCGCTGCGCCTGGGCGGCAGCGAGGCTGGCCGAGAAAAGGAGCGCGGCAGCAGCAATAGATGCGAACAATTTCATGGAGGACTCCCGTGGGGGATACGAGCCACATGCCCGTCCTGCAAGTTTAGCTCACGCCGCTCGAGAAAACAACGTTTCAAAACAACAACTTCCGTGCGTGGGTGTGTTCTGGAACACGACGCGGGATGGATCGGCTCTTGGACGCCTACGTTCACCCACGCGCCGCCTACAGTTTCTCGATCGACACCGCATCGATCAGTACCGATCCGCGCATGCCTTCGAGTGCCTTGAGCCGCGAACTTACTTCAAGCGACAGGCGCTGACCAGCACACTCTTTTGCGATCTCAAAGACAGCTGTTCGGCGCACCCACTGTTTCGTGTCGAATTGTTCGGTCCATTGCAGATCGAGCGCGGGGGCGTTGCCGCCAGTGCAGCGAACAAACCAGCTTGGCGCTTCGTTTGCGCCCAGACCCGACTCGGTCGCCGACGTCGTCAGTCGATACTTCCCGGGAATCAGCGCGAGATTCTGCTGAACCACAGGTGCTTTGACCGGGCGGCCGTTGAAACGCACGTAGAGCTTGCCGCCTGGTCGACCCGATTCGGTACCGCGTCGGATCGTGACGTCGAAACCAGCGCGATATTCCCCGCCTTGCGTGAGGACCCAGTCGAACGGGCTGCCGATCGGGTCATGGTCGAATTCGCCGTTGAAGACAAAGCTCATGCGTTTGTCGCTGCGTGGACCGCCGACCAGTCGCAGGTGATAGGCGGCTTCGACGGCACCGGCATTGACCAGTTTGTGTTCGACACAGTGAAGTGCTGCGGTGGCGACCGCTCGATTGCGCGCGATTTGGTGCGCGAATAGCAAGAGACGGTTTAGATCAATGTTGCGCTCGCACATGTAGCGCAGGAGGCGGTCGGCCGCGGGCCACCCGTCGCGCATACGCGCCTCGGCGAAACTTGGCCAGGCAGGATCCTCGGTCAAGTTGGCAAGCTTTTGCAGCGCCTCGGAGGCGTCTAGCGGCGAGATATCCAATAGTTTTGCGGCGCGATCCATCGCGCGAGTACGGTTGCCGACGGCCTCGGCAAGGCGAAACTCAGCGCGCATCACCAGCGGGTCATTAGGTGCAAGATGCTTGGCGACGGATAGCGCGCGCAGCGCGTCGCCGCGACCGCGTTCGTCGTCCAGAGCAACGTCGGCGAGCCCGGCGAAGCCCACAAAATCGAACGGATGCGTCGCGATTTGCGTCCGCGATTCGGCTACCGGATCAAGCGGTTCGGTAGCGCTTGCCTTCCTTGGCAGCTGCCCAAAGGCCATCGCAAGCGCGGCGATGGCGAAGAGCGCGATTGCCACGTTCACGACGACGTTTGCGTTCGAGGTCGTGCGCACCAGAGGCGGAAGCGCCGCACTCTCGCGCCGCGACCTAGCGCTGCTCATAGTTGGCCAGTCTTGAAATGCGCGGTCCGCCCGCCTCGCGGGCGATCTCGATTTCTAGGTAGACGCGTTGCACGGCGCTGCGATTGTCATGATCGACGGTTGCAACCGTTGCCTGCCCGGAAGAGACGAGTCGATCAGAGGAAATCGGGTGATGTCGCATTCGATTGAAGTGAATTGAGCGTTGCTTCGTGCGCTGGAATACGCGCTCGTAGTCGGCGAGCAAACTGTTTCTTCCGGTCATCGACTGCGAGAATGCCTGGCGCAGGCTCGACATCGATCCGGATTCGAAGGCGCTGGAAAACTGGGCAAGCAGATCGTCGACATCGGCCAGCTTCATGTTCTGCGGCGAACCGTTCGCAGCGCTAGATGCTGTCGCTGTACCGCCGGTCGCAGCGGCCCCTGCGGTCATGGCGATCGCAGCGGGCGCGCTGCTGCCGCCGGATTCGACGCTCGCGAACGCCGCAGAGGCGGCTCCGCTGACCGGGCTTGCGGCAACCGAATCGACTGACCGCGCCTCGGGGTTCGTTGTTCGTGTTGCTGCCATCGGTGCCAGGTTCAGCGTCGCAGAGGCATTTGCGCTCGTTGCATCCTGCGGTTTGCCGTCGCGTGCCTGTTTTGCGGTGTCCATCGCCGGGATTTTCAGCTGCGTCGTCAAGCGCAGCGGCGACTGGGAAGCTACAAGGTCATTTGCACGGATATCGGTATCTGGAATTTTTGGCGCAACGGCTTGTTTTTCTTGGGCACTGTCGGGCGTAGGCGAAATCGCTGTGGGTACAGCGACACTAGCCGTCGAGAGCGCCTCGGTCGCCGCAAGTCGCGGTCTTGCCTCAACGAGCACTGGCTGTGCGTCTCCGGGCATGAGCGCATAGAACGCAAGCGATACGGCGCCAAGCAGCCCCACGCAAAGCGCAATCAGCCCATTGCGAAATCCAGGGCGCGGCACTGCGCTTCGTAACCTCATGCCCCAGCGCGGCGATGCGGCAACTGGGCTCGTTGGATTTACGGGTCGCGGCTCGGGCACGCGCGCGAGCATGGTCGGACGGTGGCTATCTAGCTCAAGGTCGTATTGCTGACGTGCAATGACGTCGGAGAGCACCGCATACGCTTTGTTGACCCGGCTTGCCGCGTCCATCGGAAAACCGATCGGAAACGAATCCGGGTGAACCAGTGCCATCAAGCGTTGATAGTTTTTTCGCAGCTGTTCGCTTGAGCTTTGGCGACGCGCGCCGAGCAGCCGGTAGTGATCGACATCTAGCGCGAACAGATGCGTCGCGACGAAGCGTTGGGCGGCCGATCGCTGGCTTTTCGTGATTTCTACCGCCTCACCGCCGCGCAACTCAGCCGGTAGTTTGCCGCTTGCAACGCGAATAATTGCGCCGCCAATCCGATCATCCTGGGGGCTCCAGTCATGCGCAACGACCGCGCCACCGGCGTACGCCGCCAAATCGTCAAGCAGTTGATCGACCCGCTCGAACATCAGCTCACGCCCGCGAGAGTTTTCCGGCGCTCGCTTCGCTGCCGTAGTAGTAATAGTTCGCGTCGTAGCCGTAGAGTGATGCGCTGCTCGGCAGTTTACTGAGCACTGCACCGAGGGGGTGAGCGCCGGCCTGATGCAGCCGCTTCAGAGCGTTGCGGATACTGGTTTTTCGGGTGCTCGAACTCTCGATTACAAACAAGGTGGCGTCCACGTGCTTGCAGAGAATAATCGCGTCGGCGATTCCCATGATCGGCGGCGCATCGATCACGATGTGATCGAACACGGTAAACGTCGGTGCGAGTAGTTTTTCGAGCTGACCGCCCGAGAGAAGCTCGGCCGGGTTCGGCGGTAGCGGCCCCGAGCTTATGTAGAAGAGGTTCTTGAATTCCGTGGTGCGGGTGACGGCAATCGGATCCAACTCGCTCGACAAGAGATTCGACAAGCCCACTGCGTGATCGCCGTTAAACAGCTTGTGCATGGTCGGGTTTCGCATATCCCCATCCACCAGCAGCACCCGTTTGCCAAGCTGCGAGAGCGCGAGCGCGCAGGCAAACGAAGTCGTGCTTTTGCCCTCGTTTTTGGTGCAACTGGTAATCACCAGCGTTCGCGGCGCACCGCGCGCGGTCGAGAATTGGAGCGCCGTTCGCAATGATCGGTACGCCTCGGCGAGCGCCGACCGCGGATCGGTCGCGATTTGTTCGCGCGGCGTTTCGCGCACGGTGTTGACCATCGGTATGACGCCGAGCAGCGCGAGACCTGTGAAGCGCTCCACCTCGTCCGGGAACTTGATCGAGTCGTCCAGATATTCAAGCAGGAACGCCAGCGCGAGCCCTGCCATCAAGCCGAGCAGCAAGCCAATACCGGCGCTGCGCGGAATGTCCGGCTTATACGGAAACAGTGGCACATCGGCTTTGTCCACCACCGAGATGTTGTTGGTGCCAACGCCACCGGCGATGCCGACCTCTTTAAGCCGCTGCAGCAAGCCGTTGTAGATCTCGCGGTTGGTGTCTACCTCGCGCTTCAAGATGTTGTAGCGAATGCCCTGATCTTGCTGTTCGAGGACGTTTCGCTTCGCAAAATCGGCGCGTGATCGAAGCTGGGTTTCCTGCGTACGCGCCGCTTCGAAAGTTGCCCGCGCAGAGCCTTCGATCGAATTTTTGATGGCGACAATTTCGCTCTGGATTCGCTTGTCGATCTCTTCGATCTGGCTTTGTAGCTGGAGCATTTTTGGGAAGCCAGGTTTGTAGATCTTTAGCTGATCCTGATATTCCGCTTCGAGCCGCGCCTTGTTTTCGCGGAACACCGACAGCGTTTTGCTGTCCAGCAATTCCTTTGAGTTGGCGAGGTTGCGGCGTACCTCGTCGTAGTTCGCCTCCGCGCGAATGCGTTCTTGCTCCGCTTTCGCAAGCGCACCGGTGAACTCCTGCAAATTCTGTGCAGTCAGGTTGACCTTGTCGTCTACGTTGACGATTTGCTTCTGTCGGGTGTACTGGTTGAGCTGTAGCTCCGACTGTTCGAGCTTCTCTTTCGTCTTCGCGAGCTGTTGTTCAAGAAAAGTCTTCGCGTAGGACGAGGCTTCGAACCGTCGTTCGAGGTTAGTCGAAATATAGGTTTGCGCCCAGGTATTGACCACCCGCGCGGCCAGCGTCGGATCGGCACCATCGGCATGAATACGCACCAGTCGTGCGTTTCGGACCGGCTCAATCGACACCGAGCCGCGCAGCGAGCCGATCACCGATTCGCGGTCGAGCACCTGCGTGTCTTTCACCGAAGGCTCGCGACGCTTTCTGAGCGTTGCAGTGATCTTGCCGATGAAATCATCCCGCTCAGCCACGTCGGCTGCCTCCGGGTCTTCGGCGCTGCGTGCCGGGCGTTTGCGCTCCAGGTCAAGCGCGAGCGCCTCCATGACGCGCTCGGCGAGGGCTTTACTGCGCAACAACTCGTACTGCGTCGCGAGAAATTCCCGCTCGTCGTAGGCGTAGCCTTCGGTGTTGGTCGTGCCGTCTTTATAGTCAACCACGCGCGCTGCGTTGCGCTCGATCTGAATCGTCGTGGTTGCACGGTAGATCGGGATTTGCATCAAGGTTTGCAGCACGGCGATGATGGTCACCACCACGGCGGCGGACAGGATCCACCATTTCCGCTTGAGCATGATGCGCAGCAGATCGCGCAGGTGCAACGAGTCGTCTAGCGTAAGCGCGGGCGACTGCAAGACATTGGTCGAGAGGGCGGTTTCTTGTCGAAGCGCAAGCGCCGAACCCGGCTCTACCTTATTTTCATCACCTTGTTTCAAGCGTGGGGCTCCGTATGCCGCTGCACGCAGCGGGCGGGTTGGGCTGCTCTGGGCAGACGAGGTAGTTTAGTGTCGCGGCGGCGCTGTGCTCGCAGCTCGCCTTGAAATTGTTTGCCGCCTGGCGCTCTGTTGCGCATTTGCGCCTTCATCGCGACCAGACGCCTACGGTCGCAGCAGCGGAATCGGGTTGATCGCATCCAGAATGTCCCGGAAGAGCGAATCCTTAAACGCGGTGCGGGCACGCGATCGGTTGACCACGACCAGGTCGTCGTTCTGAATTAAAGGATCAAGCGTCTCGCCGACGCGAATTTTGTCGACGTTGTATTTAAGCGTCTGTCGCTCGCCGCGCTCGGTAATGCGAAACAACATGACTTCGCTCAAATCGCTCAGCGCGCCTTGCCCACCGGCCACGGCGAGTGCGCGCAAGAGGGTCATCTGACCAGTCAGCGGATAGACCCCGGGTTTATTGACCGCGCCCTCGACGGTGAAGCGAAGGGTGGTGAACTCTTTCATGAACACGGTCACTTGTGGGTTCTGCAGGTATTTCTCGCCGAGCGACGCAGCGATGCGCTGCTCGAGCTGCTGCGCTGTAATCCCGGCGGCGGTGACGTTGCCAATCAGCGGCAGGCTGATCTCCCCGGCGGCGTTGACCCGCACCGTGCGGGTCAAATCCGGTTGCCCGAAGACCACAATTTCCATCAAATCCTGCGATCCGATTTTGTACTCAGTCTCTATGGTTCCGATTGCCGCATTCATCGGAAGGTTTAATTCTGCTTTTTCCGATATCAAGGGTTTTGATAATTCTCTTGAATCACTTGTTTTAATGGGCGTTTGAGAAAAAAGATATGAGCTACCGAAGGCGCAAGTCATCAGGCACAGTAGCTGTGTGAGTCTGCGCGTGTTCGGGCGGAGGAAAAAGTCTTTCATCGGTGCGCTCCCAAGCGGTAGAAGCTCAACGTGTTGAACCGCTGAACCAACGAGAAATCAAGCCACCTATTTTGCCCTTGTTTGGCGCACTTTGCGTCGCCAATGCCGGCACCGGATGAACCTGTTCCGCTGGAAGGTTGTCCAGCACCGCTTGCGGGCGCTCAACGACCATGCGCGTCGCCTCCGCGACACCGACCAGCGCCGCAGCCCGTTCGCGCGCTTCGGCCATTTGTGGCGCTCGCCGGTTGATCGTGTGGGCGTCGGAGGCGAGCACCGCCGTCCAGCCTTCCTCGATGAACTGCTCGGAGAAGCGCTGCGCGACTTGACCGAAGCGTCCGAGGAGCGCGCCGGCCGTTACCTGCAACCAAGCGCCGCTTTCGGCAAGCGCCACAAAATCATCATAGTGATCGTCAACCCAGGTCAGCCGCTCCGGGTGCGTGATCACCGGCGTGTAGCCCGCGGCCACCAGCGCGAACACTCCCTCGCGGAAGCGTGGCGGGCGCACATGATGCGACGGCTCGAGCAACAGGTAGCGACTGCCGCCAAGGGTCGGCACTTTACCGCTGCGCACGCTCGGCAACATGTTGGGTACGAGATGCGCATCCGCGCCGTAGTTGAGCGTGAGTGCGATACCCTTATCCCGCAAAATCAGTTGCAGGTTCGCCACCCGACGCTGGATGTCCGGGCCGTTGTTCTCGTAGAGCCCGGGATAGATGTGTGGCGTGCAGAAAATCGTATCGATGCCATCGTCCACCGCAATGCGCGCCATGGCAAGGCTGGTAGCTAAATCCGGTGGACCGTCGTCGATTCCGGGGAGCAGATGGCAGTGGAGGTCGATCATGCGGACTCAAGTTTGCGACCTCGTGTCGCGGGCGCGGCGGGTTCGGGAGCCGCAGTCTAGTCCATGGCTACAGGCAGGGTCGGCGCATCATATTGGTCGGAGTTCCCATCATCGCGCATCCAGGTGCTGGGCCGTTGATTTCTTCCGTACCGCTGAGTCCCGCGTTCGTGAGGTTCGCGACCGCGCCGAAGCGCAACAAACGCGGCGGTCTGTATGCGGCGCGAACTAGCGATTCAGGCACCTGTCTTGGTTGAGCGGCATCCTGAAATTCTTCGATCATTTGCAACTCCGAAATCGGTGGATCATTTTTTGAACCACGACCTAGTGAAAGACAGCGACATATGCTACCGCGGATAATACAGAGTGGAATTCGTCGTGGCAATAGCCTTTCTCACGTCACAAAGTCGCGGTGCGTTAACTATTCTGAGCCGCGAGATCGGCAACAAAGCGAAGTGCAGCGTCAAAGTCTGCAAACTCGGTCGGATGTAGTTCCGAAAGACGCTGAGCGATCTCGCTGTTGGATTGCGCGCCGTTGAATTGACTTAACGCAAAAATGCGCGCCTTGCCGCGTGGCGAAAGCGCGACCCGCGCATTTGGCGAGCGCGCGAGGAGCTGTTCGGGACGCAGCGGAAGTCCGAGGAATGTGGATTGTTTGCGCGTTTGTTCGCCGACTGCAACTTCCCAGGCCCATTCACCGAACGGCGGGCGGCGGACGCGTGCGGCGATGGTCGATCCCACCTGCACGGGTAGGGGCGGATCGACACAGAGGTGATGCGGCGTCCAATGCATTGGTGCCTCGATTGGACCGGTGGCGAGCCAGTTCGCGCCAGCGCGAATACGAAGCCAGGCATGCAAACCGTGGCACACATCCTCAACGGTGGCCACAAACTCGGCGCGCGCATCGAGATTCGTGTCGTTGGCGGTGGTCAGATCGACCGTCTCAATTGCCACAGCGGCGGCGAGTAGTCGCGCATCTGAACGCGCGTCTGCGTGTCGCGGATCGGCATGGATCGTGTTTGCGGCAAAGCGGCGCAGCCTGCCGTAGTCGAACCCCATATGCGGCTCGCTCCAGGATTCAATGTGTTCGCGGTAGGCGCTTGGCGCATGGATTGGGGCGACCATCAGTTCCGCCCGATCCGGAATCATCAGCCCGCCCGGTTTGAGCCAGCGGTCTCGCGCGAGATAGAGCGATGGCAACAAGTCCTCGCTGTAGAGGAGGTTGCCAGTGAAAACCGAGACGATGACATCGACTTTCTCTGGGAGATCGATTTCTTCGATACGCCCGCGAAACGCTTCGATGCGATCGCCGAAGCCCGCGTGTCGCGCGACTTCCATCGCGCAGTGCACCACGTTTTCCGGCTCCACCATAAATACCCGCCGCGCACCGGCTCGCGCCGCAATCAGCGCGTGAATCCCCAGGCCAGCACCTAAATCGAGCACCACCGAATCTGGGGTGACCACGCGCTCGATCGCCTCCGCATAGGCCGCATTGCGCACTGCGTCGAACGCCATACTGCGCTGGCCGGAGAGGTCTGCGTATGACATCGGATTAGCCTAGCACTGCGTATTTCTGTCGGGCATGTTCGCCGCCGATCAGCACGACGCCGTCGCGCTCAATCCATGCGTGCGCAGAGAGTCCCTCGGCGCCGGTGCGATCTACGCCGAATTTGAGTTCGCAGGCAATCGCGCGTTCGGCGAGGAAGTACTCAACTGCAAGCGCTTGGCGAAGGCACGACGTCGGCCAGAGCGTACGACGCGCGGCGATTTCAACAGCGCGCGCGACTGCGACGCAGAGCTTGTCTGGTTCTTGAGGCGTCGTTTTTCTGAGCCGTCGATCTGCCCGCTGCCTCAACCGCGCACGCGTCACAGCGTAGCCATCGCGCTTCAGTGCCCGATCAATGAGCGGCAACAGCGCCCACGACCGAGCGAGATACTTCCACTCGATCAGGCCAAACGTACGCGCGGTTCTAAGCGAAAGCATCGTGTTGCAATCAGGCCGCGATCCGCAGTAGGTCGGCATCGAGAAGCTCGCTCACCAGTTGTTCGATATCCGCATGCAGCGTGGTCTGATCGATCTCGTATTCGGTCAGAAGCTGCGTCTCTACCGCGTCCAGGCGTCCGAGTTGCCCGAGCAACTCCCAGATGCGGCTGCCAACCCGGTCAAGCCCAAAATATTCTTCACTACCAAGATGCAAAAGCACCATCTCGCCATCGAGAATCTGATGCAATACATCGTCGGTCGGAGTCAGGCGCTGATCCCAGGCAATCTCGTTCATCGGTAAAGAGGCATCCACAGCATGTCGTTCGATGTCAGATTCTGACACGGTCGCGACCGAGCATTACTCGGCCTGTGCATGCGCTCTCAACGCGATGTCATCGGTAAATTGAAGAATCTGCGAGCGAACCAGCGGCAGCGCCTCATAGCGCCGCGGATAGTCAAGGCGAAAGAAGGGAACCTGCTGCACCAGTGTAAAGAGCTGCATGAAATGGCATTTCACCTGCGCGCTCTCCGATGTGTCAAACAGAAACGAGTGCCCGACGAGTTCAAGCATCGTCGCTGCGCTGGCCATTGGTGTGAAGACGACGTCCTCTACGCCGTCGTTTTCAAGCACGAAACCCGCACGAATCGGCAGCGCTCGCGCGACGTGTGGCAATGACGCATCTGCGATAAACCGTTGTTTGTTTGAAAGATCGGTGGTCTCGCCGTCGCAGGCTTTGGCACCGAACAGCGCTTCGGCGCTGTCGCCCCAGAGGCGAATGGATGGCTCACCCGGCAAGAGCAACGGCGCTGCCTTGGTGTCGATTACAAGCGCGTCATCGGAGCAAAGCGGCACGCCATCTAGTGCGAATGACGTGACCAGGGTCGACTTCCCGCGTTGCGAGATGCCGAGAAAGAGAATTGCAGCGTCGGTGTGCTCGATTGCGCCGCCGTGCAATACGAGATCGCCGCCTTCGGCGCGCAACATCGGCAACACATGGTTGCGAAAAAGATGTTCGACCGTACCCGGCGAGACGCCATCAATCGCCTCGACCCAAACCCGTGAGCGATCCTCGTCCGAGAGCAAAAAATGCGCGAAACCCGGGAATGTGAGCACGTAGCCTGACTGACCGCGGTAGAGCTGGAACCAGGGTGCGCCATCGTCGGATTCGTTTTCGCGAACGAGCGTAGTCGTCAAAGAACGCGAAAACGGCGCGACCGTGAAAACGAGCGTTGGCGCAAGCCGGGTTATCGAATCGGCCAATGAATCGCTCGAACAGTTCGCCGCCTAGGCGGCGTGAGCGGGCGCGCGAGTGTTCGCAGCGAGCAGCTGATTCAAGCGAGCGTAATCGACCGCCAGATAGCCGTCGTCCTGCTCAATCACAACTTCAGGATAAATCTCGCGGACTTCCTGCGCCATGACCCCGACGTAGATGCCCGAGCCGTAGACGGGGTGCAGGCTTGGAACGTAGCGGTAGGCGTAGATGTCGGGCTCGTGCGGCAAATCATGTCGATGTAGAAGCACGATATCCCGCTTGAGACGCGCATCCGACGCACACGTTGAAAGAGCGCGGTTCGGTCCGCAATTCACCCCGCCGCCATTTCCGGTTTCGGTCATGCTTCCAGTTCCGCTCTTTGTCAGCACCGTCACCCGCCCAAACCGCAGAAGCTTCGGCGTCTCGTACGGCGACCGTGTTGCTGGGCGTTGGAAATTTTCTGTCAGATGCATCATTACACTCCCTTTAGCGCCGTCTACGCGCTCCAGATTCTAAATTGATCGTTCTTATTTGGATGAGCGGTGAGGCTTGCTGCGTTCAATCCGGTCAGCGACAAAGCGCGTCCAAGTCTGCGCCTACAAACTTTGCTCGTCAACTTTCGCGCCGACAAGCCTAGCGTAATCCGACTTGCACCTACGTGTCGGGTTGTATGCGACCGCCTAGGGTCGTTTCGAGCGATCGTACCCCAAAGCTCGTTCGTTCCGACTCGACAAAGCGCGCCCAGGTCTGCGACTACGCGGGTCGCACGCACGCGCCTAAACGCGCCGTGCGTCAAGGTCGGCGTTCGTGCGGCTTGTTGCCGACATGGCGCCAAACCGAAAGACACTGCTCAGGAGATCAACCCGATGCATCAATTCAGAGTGGCTATCCGACCATACGCCCCTTGAAATATGGAATAAGTCGTCGAATCCTATATTTGCGAATGAGTAATTATTTTTTGCCAATTCCAATTTTTCTAGGGCTATCGATTCTTTTTCTGTATCTCGCGCTACGGTGTGGACTTGTTCGAGCGCCGGATAGAAGCGCCAGCCGATGTGTGTCTTGTCGCTGCGCCGCGCGACGCTTTCCGGAGCGTGTCGATCAAGATAGTCGCGAACGAGCGCCTTGGTCCATGCGCCGTGCGCCCGATGGGCGAGCGGAACCGAGAGATAAAAGCCGATCAAATCAAGATCGCACCAAGCGTCGCGGTGCGCGAGCCCGAAGTGCCCGGCAATCCGGTCGTAGCCGACCTGCCCATGCGCGAGCCAGTCCAGGCTTACCTGCTCTCCGCTCGACGGATCGATTGCGCTGATGAATGGTGTGGGTGAAGCGAATTCGCGCAGGCGTTCAAGCAGTTGATTGCGACGAAAAAAGTCTTCGTTGAAGATTTTCTTTGCCACTTCGATTTCGGCTGCGTATGAGGGCGATATTCGAAGCGTCGCGCGCGCGCGACGAATCGGATCACGCAGCGCCGCCGGGAATGTGCGCAGCAGACTTCGCGCGAGGATCGTCGAGCAGCGCGCGCCCTGCATATAGGTGTGATGTTTGCTCGCAGATCTGGAGAGTGTGAGCATTTCGCGAATACGTCCGAATGTTGATCCGCCCATAGGAAACACCGCGTCCGGATAGCCGGTCGTGATGTCGCCGCCGACGCCGGTCAGAATCGAGGTGCAGCCGTCGCGACGCGCCTGCTCCAAAAGCGGAATGTGATTGAGCAGGCTTGCCTCGATCGGATGCCCGATTGCCCAGTGACACGCGGTAAACTCCGCTTTCGTGAATGGGCTGCCGTGAAACGAGGGAAGCCGCACCAGATGCGGCTCGCAAGCCCCCGCCGCGATCAGCGCTTCGATCGCACGGGTCTCGACGCAGCCCGCGCTGTCGTCGAGAGCGGCGGAATAAGTGCGCATCGCCCTCCCATCGAGCGCGGCCAATGATTTTGGTTCATGCCGTGCAGCAGTGATGATCGATGCGCTGTCGATCCCGCCGCTCAAGAGCATGCCTGGCGCGCCGTAGCTGCGCAAACGTCGTGCGAGCGCGCCATCGAGCGCCGCAGCAAACGCATCTACGTAGTCTTCGTGCCGCGCAAGCCGCAGCTCGGCGGGATGCTTAAAGTGCCAATAGCGTGTTTCGCGCGCTGCCGCGGTCGGCGACCAGCTCAGGGTCGAACCGGGATGAAGCACGCAAACGTCGCGACGCCACGACGAAAACTCATCGTCCTGCACAAGGGTCGGCAAAAGCAGCGATGCGGCTTTCACTTCATTGCCAGCGGCGGAGACGCCAAGTACGCCCACCATCGCTTCATCGCTAGAGCAGACGAAGAGGCCGAGCCGCGTCTTGGCGAAATAAAGCGGTCGCCCGGCGAGCGGATCTCGAGCGCAGAAGAGGCGTCGCGCAGTTCGATCCCAAATCAAAAATGCGAAGTCGCCCAATAGCCGCTCAGGCGCTTCGTAGCCAAAGCGCAGAAACGCTGCGAGCACGAGTGCGGCGTCGGGGCAATCGCTAGCGCGTGGCGCGTCGTCGCCAAGCACCGAGAACAGGGCGTTGCGGTTGTCGAGTCGTCCATCGAAGGCCAACACGTAGCGCGCCGAAGCGTCGAGTAGCGGTTGCGATTCGTGGGTAGACTCCGGTGTTTCGCGCAACAGCCGATGACCGATGACGACTTGGGCGTCCTGCCAGCGCCCGAGGCCATGCGGACCGCGGGGCTCAAGTCGCGCCGCAAGCACCTCGGCTGCGTCGTCGCAGTCCGTTCGGACGTCGCCGTCGCGCACCGCCTGATCGCAAAAAATACCGAAGAATCCGCTCATCTGGGTTGGTTCGTGTGTGCTCGTGCTTCGGTTGCGTTCACTTCAATCATTGATCGGAACCGCAGCCCGCGCAATGCGCGAAATTGACGCGACGGGCGGTCGGCTAGCATGCCGTGATTCTCGAACTACCACCATTCTGCCTTGCTCGCCTCGCGCATTGCCCACGCAGTTACCGAACTACGCCACGCGCCGCGCGCGTTCGCGCTGGTCTGGGCGGCGGCACCGCGCCTGACGCTCGCTTGGGTCGCCCTATTGATCGTTCAAGGCGTTTTGCCTGCGCTGGTCGTCCTTCTCACCAAGGACGTCATCGACGCGATTGCTGCCTTGGTGCGCTCGGCATCGATCGTTGGCGTGGACGCGGCGGCATGGCGCGGTGTGTTGCACGTAGCGGTCGCGATGGCGGCCATCCTTCTTGCCATCGAATTTGCCCGCGCGCTCGCCGATTGGGTGCGTGTCGCACAATCGAAATGGGTCGCGATTCACATCGCAGATCGGCTGCACGCGCAGGCGATTTCGCTCGATCTTGCGTTCTACGACTCGGCGGAGCACTTTGATCGGCTGCATCGCGCGCGCGACGAGGCGCATTTCCGTCCGTTGGTGTTGCTCGAGAATTTCGGCGGCGTCGTCCAGCACGGCATTACGCTCGCCGCGCT
>JAAFJI010000042.1:8026-21413 GCA_013298045.1 Betaproteobacteria bacterium | reverse complement strand
CGAGAACACGAACACGACGAGCGCCATCCCGGCGGCGGTGAGCGCCGTCGTTAAGCGCCGCGTCGACAAGTTTCGCGCGATGTAATTGATTGGGATTTTCATCTACACGCCCATCGCCAACCTGCAGGTAAACGGAAACGATGCGTCAGGCGGCGAGAGGGATACGGTGCGCGGCGGCGTCGGGCGACGTGTGCTTTCGTACACGAGCCCGGTGCCAACGAAGCAATGTGCCCGTGCAGCCACTGGATCACCGTTTCCTCAAGCAACATGTCGCAATCCATCCACAATCTTGATCCGCGCGCTGCGAATTGCCGGCACGATGGCCGCAAGCAGCCCGACCACGAGCATCGCGCCGAGCTGCCAGGCAAATGTTTCCTGCGAGACGCGAAAGACCGGGAATACGGCACCGATCATCGACTTGAATGCGGCGGCGACCGGAATTGAGAGCAGCACACCGATCAGCCCACCGAGCAAAGTAATCGCAAGCGATTCGCCCAGCACCAATTGCGACACAAACGAGGGCGGGAAACCGAGCGCTTTGAGCGTTGCATACTCGCTGGTGCGCTCGCGCGCCGCCATTGCCATGGTGTTGGCAACGACCGCGAGAATGATGATGATCACGACAAAGCTCACGATTCGGATCGCTGCAATGATCGCCTCGGATTGCGCGACGAAGCCGAGCTGAAACGCTTTCTCGGTTTCGGTGAGCGTTTCGGCGAGCGAATTCTTGAACTCGCGATCGATCAGTTGGCTGATTTCGGCTGAACGCTGCGCGTCCTTAATCGAGACAACCAGCACGCCGGTGCGATCGGCGCCACGCGGGAACGATTGTTTCATCCGCTCGTTCAAGTAATCCCAATGAAAGTAGAGCTGCCGGGTGAGCGTGCCTTCGTCGCGTCCCTCGTAGATGCCACGAACCGTGAACTCCCAGGTGCCCGGGTAGATCGTGCCCTGAATTGGAATTTTGTCGCCAAGTTTCCAGCCGTATTGATCGGCAATCGCGCGTCCGACGATAGTGCCGGTACGATCTCGCAACATCGCCTCCATCTGCTCGGGCGGCAGCAGGTACTCGGGATAGACATCGAAGTGCGCAGGCAAGGTCACTGCAAATTGCGGGAAGAAGTTCTTGGGTTCTTGATAGATTCCGCCGAACCAGTTGCTCATCGAAATTTTCTCGACGCCGTCGACGCTCTTGACCCGCTCGCGGTAGTAGATCGGCAACGTGAACGTGAGCGATATCGCGTTGCGGGTGATGAGTCGATTCGCGGCCGCTGCGTCGGAGCCTGCGTACCATGCGTCAACAACGGTGCGCAGCAAGCCAAATGCGAGGACCGCAATGACCAGTCCCAGCAGCGTGAGCGCACTGCGCAGACGCGCGCGGAAGATGTTTTTGAGAATCAGTCGGAAAAGCATGCGCCCCGATTATCGCGTTGAAACGATGAATCGCACGAATGCCGCAGCGAGGGTTCGAATTCGGACGATCCGTTGACCGTTGCACGCGTGAGCGAGCGGACGCGACTGACTCGCATCCGGATACGATGATTTCGCGAAGAATCGAAACAAATTGTCACTTATTCGCCCTATGCAATATGAGCTCTCCGACGTTTTATATGTTTATCTACTTAAATTGAAATTCTATTCAATATCATATTTAATTCAGCAAATACGTACATTCTTGTAGTTTGGTTGTACCGAGCGGCGAAAGGAACGGGAACGAGCGCGGGACGCGCGTTGGCAACGCTTCGAACCATGCGAACCCAACAAAAAACCCCAGCCTCTCGCGAGTGCTGGGGTTCGTGCGCAGCGTGTGCGAGCCTTATTCGAGCTTTATGCGGAAGGGAATCTCCACCTCGAAGCGGTCGCCACTGGACTGAATCCGGCAGCTGCCGGATGTGAGCGACGATTGGAACGCGCGTTGCACGGGGTTGCGCATATTGCCAGGCGTCACGTCTTTCACCCGAATGTTCGATACCGAACTATCGGGGTTCACCGTCGCGAGCACCGAACCCTCGACGAGCTCGACGCCCGCCTTGTTCATTTCGCGCGCAGGCGCTTCAGGCGCGCAGCCGCCCGGTAGACGAGAAATCGTCGTGACCGGTGGTCGTGGCGGTGGCGCAGGCGGCGCAGGCGGTGGCGGCGATGGCGCGATCGGCGCTGGTGGCGCAATCACGATTTCGCGGTTCACCGGCGGCTCTGATGTCGTGGTGATGGTCGGTGCCGTAGGCGTCGTCACAGCAACCTCGACCGGCGGCACGTACGGCGGCGCAACCGTGGGCGGTGGCGGCGGCTGATTGGGCGACGGCGGCGGTGGCGGCGGTGGCGGAGGCGGTGGCGGCGGTGGTGGCGGAGGTGGCAGATCAACGATCTTTGCCTCCGTGATTTTCTCCGCGACCTTGATGAGCTTCTTATCGAGCCCGGTCATCAGCGCGTAGACCACGATCAAGTGCAGCGCGACCACGGTGATTACCGCGACCATGCGCTTACTCGAACTCTTCGGTTGATAGGTGTAGTCCATCGTCTCGCGCCTTACAAAAACTGCTCGTGACCGAGGATGCCCATCTTCACGAGCCCGAGGCGCTGCGCAGCCGCCATCACATAGGCGACACGCTCGTAGCGCGCGGACTTGTTCGGACGCAAGTGAATCTCCGGCTGATCCGCTTTCGCTGCAGCGGCGACCATCTTCGCTTCGAGCTCGGCGTTATCGGCGACGGCGACGCCGTTCCAATACACCTGGTTTTGCTCGTCGATATCGATCTTCACGACCTCGGGCTCGACCAACGGCTTCACATTCGAAGGCGGCGGCATGTTCATATTCACCGAATGCAGCTGAATCGGAATGGTGATGATGAACATGATCAGCAGCACCAACATCACGTCGATCAACGGCGTGGTGTTCATCTCGACCATGACCTCCGGCTCCCCGCCGTCGGATTTTCCTACGCTCATACCCATGGTCTTAGCCTCCTCTCGGTGCCGGCTCGGTCAAGAAGGCGATCTTTGAGATGCCCGCCGAGCGACACGCAAAAATGACACGACCCACGCCGTCGTAGCTCGCGGTCAAGTCGCCGCGAATGTGGACTTCGGGTTGCGGCTTCATGAGCGCCACTTTCTTGAGTCGGTCGGTCAGATCGCGAATGTCTTTGATTGGCGTGTCGTACATGAACATCTGACCCTTTGCATTCACAGAGATCACGATGTTTTCCGGTTTCGAGACACGAATCTGCACTTCCTCTTTCGGAAGTTCCAACTTGACCGACGTCGTGACCACCGGAATGGTGATCAAGAAGATGATCAAGAGCACCAACATCACGTCGACCAGCGGCGTGGTGTTGATCGTCGAATTGATTTGGTCTTCGTCGCCTGACGAGGAACCTACGTTCATTCCCATGGAAATACCTCCTTGTGGGAATCAGGAATCAGCAATCAGGGACAGGGAACAGAAGACAGAGCTACGGAACATTCGGTGTCGTGGGCTACTTGGATCGAGTCGCTTCTTACACGTGAGAATCGTTTTTGGCACTTTACGGTAAAGCCGCATTCTTTTTGGGAATTTGCGCATTTCGTAAGTTTGTCGTGCCTCTCTATTTTCTGTTTCTAGCTCCTAAAACCTTGCGTGTTAGACGCCGTTCCTGATTCAACGAACGTTAATTACTTCTTGGCACCGGAGGCGATCAGCACAGAGTGCAGATCGGAACCGAACGAACGAATCTTGTCGAGCGTCGTTTTGTTTCGACGAACGATGAAGTTGTAGCCGAGCACCGCTGGCACAGCGACTGCGAGACCGATCGCCGTCATGATGAGCGCCTCGCCCACCGGACCGGCAACTTTGTCGATCGAGGCTTGACCCGAGACGCCGATTTTTACGAGCGCGTTGTAGATGCCCCATACCGTGCCGAACAAGCCCACGAATGGTGCCGTCGAACCAACGGTGGCGAGAAACGCGAGACCGTTTTGCAAATTGCTTTGCACGCTGTCTGTAGCGCGCTGAATCGATTGCGTGACCCAATCGGAGAAACCGATGTGGGCGAGCAAGCCGTCGTGCTTTTTCGTCGCTTCAAGACCGGCTTGCGCGATGAAACGGAACGGGCTTTGTTCTTTCAACGCTTCCATACCTTGCGCCAAGTTCGGCGCGCTCCAGAAGTCGCGCTCGGCTTGCTTGGCTTGACGGCCAACGCGGTTCAATTCAACGAGCTTCGAAATCATGATGTACCAGGTGCCGATCGACATGATGACCATGATGGTGAAGGTCGTCCACGTCACGACGTCGGCGTGCTCCAACATCGCTTTCAAGCCGTAAGGGTTGTCGACGGTTGTCGTGCCGCTTTTTGCAGCGGGAGCAGCTGCCGGTGCCGGGGCGGCTGCGGGCGCAACAGTCGCTGCGGGCGCTGAGGTCGTTGCAGTTTGAGCAATCGACGCCGAGATCGGCAACAGCGCCATGAATACAGCGGCGGCTGCGGCGAGTGCGCGGCTCGTGACCCCGACTCGCAATTGGTGAATGACTCCCATTGAAAACTCCTTGGAATGTTGGAATAGCGTTGGTTATTAGAAGAGCGGATAAAGAACCGCTTTAAGAACGCGAGAATATAACCGCTAGGCGGGTGTAGCGCCCGATTCTTAGGCAGCTCATGCGAGAAAAGCAAAACGCGCACCAGGGTGCGCGTTTTGCGACTGCGCGAAGCAAGCAAGACTGCTGCGCGCAGCGACAAGGTACGTCGATGTGTTCCTGCTAGAAGAACTTGTACTTCGCGCGCACGTAGAAGGTGCGTCCGAGTGGATTGGTGAAGGTCGCGTCGTAGCCGGTTTGGAAATCGGTTTCGGTACGCGATGCGGGCGGATCCTTATCGAGCAGGTTTTTCACGCCGAGCACGAGTTCGAGGTTCTTGATGCCTTTCCATCCGCCTTGAACGTCAAAGGTTTGATACGCACCGACTTTACGAACGGTCGGGTAAGTCGGCGGATCGATCTTGGTCGTGTCCGTGTAATCCTCATACCCTGCCGTATAGTTATGGGTCACCGAAGCCGTCCACGGTCCGCGGTTCCAGCCGAGCGTGATGGCGTGACGCCAACGCGGCGACGGTCCGAAGTCCTTGTACTTACCTAGATCGCTTGTTTTCGCGATACCGGTGTATTGGTATCCGTGCTTCGTAAACAGCGTGCCGTCGAAATTAAGCGTTGCTGTGCCCAGATTGTCCAGCTTGTTGCGAACCGTCAGGTTCAGATCCACACCAGCACCGAAGATTTTCGCGGCGTTTTCGTAAGGCAAGTACACGTATGCAAGCGGGAAGTCGGGATTCGTGCTGCCGCGGATCGGATTTAACTGGTCGGGGTCGTTGACCGGGTCGTACCGATAGAAGTAGTCGCGATATTTAACCGGGTCACCGAAGACCTGAATCTCGGACTTTGCAACGATTGCGTTGGAGATCGTCACATCCCAATAGTCGAGCGAAACGCTCATGTTGTTGGTCGGCTGAAACGCGAAACCAAACGAGAACTGTTTCGATTTTTCGGGTGCCACGTCTCGGTTGCCTTGCAGCGCCGTGGTCAGCTGAACGTTACATTCGTCCTGAAGTTCGCCTACCGGATTCACGCTGTCAACCGGAGTGCCGCCGGGGCAGCGAACCGGATCGTTGTAGTTCGAGTTGGTATTGTTGCCCGATGTAAACGGGCGCAGGTTTTCGTACAGCGTTGGTGCGCGGAAGCCCTGTGCGAACGAACCACGCAGCACCATGTCCTTGTTCGGCTGGAAGCGAAGCGCGACTTTCGGGCTCAACTTGTTAAACGAGGTGCCGAAGCTGTTTTTGTAGCCGTCGTAGCGTGCTGCGGCCTGAAGCTCAAGATTTTTCATGAGCGGTACCGAAGTTTCGGCAAACGCTGCGTAGACCTTGCGCGATCCTGTCACGCCCGGAATCGGACCACTGCCACCCACCTCGTCACCGGATTCGAGCACAGGGAACGAAAATTGATCGAGTTTTTCGCGACGGAACGACGTACCGACTGCGAAGCCGATCGGACCGTTGGCGGTTTGCATGATTTCCTTGGACGCACGCAAATCAAGTTCGCCTGCAGTCGAAGTCGCGGTCTGCTGCGGCCCGCTAAGCAGCGCACCATTGAGCTTGGCCAGACTCGCCGCGTCTTGTGGGCCAAAAATATTGATCTCACCCGAAGCGACCAACGGTGTCAACTTCTCGTAGCTGAACTTGCCCGGACCGAAGTAAATTGTGCCCTGGTTTTTCGAATACGCGTATCCGGCGTCGTAATCCCAACCCGCGATGGTGCCCTTCGAGCCCAAGAGCAAACGGCTGTTCTCCGCCTCAGTAATGTCGGTGCGTCCCCCGCCAGCGACTGTGCGCCACGTACCCGAGATCGTACCGGTCGGGGTAACGGTAATGTCGTTAGTGAGCACCGTTCCCTTCGGCAATACGGAGCCGTTGGCAAGCAGATACTCTGCGGTTGTCGTGTAGCCCTTGGGGATCACGATAGAGGTGGGATACCAACGTCCGGTCGTCGGATATACCAGCGACTTCGTGTATGGCGACGGCGAATAGGTCGATGTCGAGTCGTCCTTGGTGTAGACCGCCTCGGCGTAGAGCTGGTGATCCGCGTTGAGCTGGAACACCAGGCGGCCGACGGCGCTGTCGTGCTTTGCTTTGGGAATTAAGTCGATGAACTTCACATAGTCGGTACCGCAAGTCGTCGCGTCGCGAATGACTAGCGCGAATTCAGGAGAGTTGCATCCGCTGTAGCGCAATGGATTGACGCCGGTGTACTTATTGCCGAGGGTGTCGGTGAAATTCAGGTTTGGAATGCCGTTGCGCGGTGAGGCCTTGTTGATCCCAAGGTCGGGGCGGTTCGCGGTGTTCGCGAAGTCGCGATCTTTCGCTTTAAGCGCGGTTCCCTCTTCATGGTTGAAGGTAATGAATGCGTTGAAACGATCCTTGTTCAGATCGCCGAAGCCCGCCGCCACGTTCACGCTCCAGGTGTCGCCACCGCCCTTCGCCTGCGGCTGCGAGATGTAGCCGGAGACTTCTGCGCCACGGTAGTCTTTACGCAAAATGAAGTTGATGACGCCAGCAATCGCATCAGCACCGTAAATGGCCGACGCACCATCGCGAAGAATCTCGACGCGCTCGATCGCCGAGACGGGAATGGAGTTCAAGTCAACCGGCGAGTTGAGGAATGCGAAGTTCGCCAAGCGTCGCCCGTTGAGCAAAACCAGCGTGTACTTAGAGCCAAGCGAGCGAAGATTCGCCTCTGATGCGCCGCCGGTTGCGCCGACGTTGTTTGCGGCCACTGCGCCACCAAAGTTCGAAGGGATTGCCTTGAGCAAATCCTCCGCAGTCGTGACCCCCGTACGCTCGATGTCTTCGCGACGAATAATCGTCACTGGCAACGCCGTTTCGGCATCGACCCGCTTGATCGACGATCCGGTGACTTCAATTTTCTCTACTTTTTGTGGGTCGCCCGATTGCGCCAGTGCCTGGGTTCCGACGGCCATTGCGGCAATTGCCTGAACCACCGCAAAAGCAACACGCTTTTGATTAAAGCTCATATTTTTCCCTCCACAGGATTAACGAAAATAACCCTCAGATTGTGCAGTAGAAACCCTTTGAAACGTAGCGGTTCGCGCTGCATTTGTGCGCTGCGTGTGCCGCAGAAACCACACCAGCGGCACTCCCATTTTGTCGAGGACAAATCGGGCGCGCCCTGCGCTCGCTCTGAACGCTAGGCACAGGATCGAACATCGAGCGGGCAAAAAAAAGCCGACCCGTATCGAGTCGGCATAACCCTCTGCTACGCGGCTTTACGCGATCACGTGCCGCGCGCTTTTTGCCTACTTCAGATTTTTCGCGAGAAACTTTTCAACTCGCGTCCAAAAATCAATGACGTTTTCTTGTCTCAGCCAGCCGTGCGCCTCGTCGTTATAGACAACCCACTCGACGTTTGGATTGTGTCCGCGAAGCGCGCTGCGCATGCGCTCACCGTTGACGATCGGGACACGCTCATCGAGTCCACCGTAAGCCATCAGCACCGGCTGGGTGATCTCCTTCGCGCGCTTCAGCGGCGAGGTTTGTGCGAATTGCGCGGCGTCCTTATCAGGGTCGCCCAGCCGCATTCTGAGGCCGGCGTCCGACCCGCCCGCGCGATTGAAATCCGTCCACGTCACCGTAAACATAAACGCTGGGTCGGTCACCCCGATCCAGTTCACGCCGCATCGATACAGATCTGGCGTTTTTGCGAGACCCATCATTGTCATGTAGCCGCCGTAGGAAGCTCCGGTAATGCACACGCGCTTCGGATCGACAACACCTTCTTTGATGAGTGCGCGCACGCCATCTTCAACATCGTCCTGCATCGCAAGACCCCACTGTTTGTGGCCGGCTGCATAATGCTTGTAGCCCCAGCCCGTAGATGCTCGGGGCGCAGGCATAAACACGGCGTAACCACGCGAGGCGAGAAACTGCACATTCGCGTCGAACCCATACTGGATCGCGCGTGCCCAGGGACCGCCATAGTGCTGGATCACCAGCGGGAGGTTTTTGCCGTTACTGCCGGGCGGCAGCGTTAAACGCGCTGGAATCATGAGTCCATCGCGCGCCGGGTAACGGTAGAACTTGCTATCCGCCATTTTTGCCGGATCGATCCAGGGTGAACCGACGGCAACCTGCACCAGCGATTTATCCGCACGGTCGTAAACAAAGAACCGACCCGGGTCACGATCCGAGTAAGCGGTCACTAGCACTTTTCCCGTCTTTTGCTCCAGCTGTCCCGACAAGCTGTTAACAGTCGCCGGCAGTGCTTTGTCGATACCCGCCTGCAATGCTTCTAACTCGGCGTCAAGCCAAAGCACCTTCGGGCGCTCAATCTCATACTGTAGACCGAAGAGTTTTCCAGTGCGCGCAGAGCGCACGAGATCGCCTCGACCGATGTCTTGACCATCGACGAAGAAGAGCGGCGTCTTGTCGAACGCGCCCGCTTTATCATCGTATCGATAGATTCCTGAGGTATCTTTGCCGAAATAGCCACTGACTAACAACGAGCCATCCACGTCAATCGCAACAGGTGAAATCACGCTTTGTTCGTCCAACCGGTTCCAGCGCGCAATTTCGCGCCAGTTTGCTTCACCCGGCTTTCGGAAATAAAGCGCGCCTGACTCATCGTCAAAGCTGGTGGACGTCGCTCGCAATTCGCCGTTAGGTGCGGCAGCCCAGCTCTGCGCGTTGTTTGGCGCGCCGAGGCTCGCGAGCGTAGAGCGACCCGTGCGGATGTTGACGCGATAGACTGAACTCGTAAAACGCCCCTGGGACTCTTTCGAGCCCACCACGAAAAGCGCTTCATCGGTGACTTTATCGTCGGAATAAACCATCGACAACATGCGGCTACCGGCTGGCATCAATGTGCCGCGCTCGGATTCTGTGCCCTGCTCAACGAGCTGGCGGTAGTTCTCGCCGTTGCGATCAACGGCGAAAAAGCCGGAGCCCCGCTCCTGGTCGCCCATTCCACGCTGAAGGTCGACCAGCGAATAGCCGATTCGCTCCGGTGTGAGCCAGAATGCCCCTTGAACGTCGGCGTCCTTGTAATTTGTGACGATCAGCGTCTTCTTGGCCGCCAGATCCACAACGACGATGTTGCGTCGGTTGTTTTGAACGCGAACGCCCAAAATAGCCTTGCCGTCCGGCGACAGACGCACGCCACTGATGTTCGGGCGTCGCATGAACGCTTCGACCGACAGCGGCTCCGCGTTCGCGGCGGTCTGGGCGAAGGTCGGGGTTGTAAACGACAACGCGAGCGTCGCACCGACTAGCGCGCTCGAAATCATGTGCAAAGAGGGTTTCATAAGTCTAGTTACTCATTCGTTTTGCGAGATCCAGCGGCGTCGACACGTTTCGCGCCCACGCCACCAAGTTTGTTCGCGCCAGACAGCTCGGCGCTTTCGACACACGGCAGGCAGTTTACTTCAAGGTTTTTTGCCGACCATTAGCGTTTTCGACGGAGCGGGCATATCAGAGCGCGAACGACGAATTGGCGTTACCGCTGACGTTCGGGGCAGCCCGCTCAACCCGCAGGTCGCGCAACCGTCTCGTTTGAAAATAAAAAAGGGCGCGACGGAAACCGTCGACGCCCTTCATGATCGCTGCGAAGCGATTAACGGAACTTGTAGTTCAGACCAGCGTAGTAGAAACGACCACGGTTGGTGTAGATCTCGGCAAAGCCCATCTGCGTGTAGCTGTTGTCCGATGCGTTCTGCAAGCTAAACGGTGGCTGGCGATCGAAGAGGTTCTTGATGCCGCCAGTGAGTTCGATGTTGCGGAAGCCGGTGTACTTCAACGAAATGTCGGTTTCGTCAAACTTCTCGACGCTGCGCGTTGACGAGGTGATCAGCGACGGGGTGTCCTCGTCGATGAAGCCTGCGACCGTACGGAAGGTCACTGCACCCGACCATGGTCCTTTTTCAGACGAAACGGTCAGGCTGTTACGCCAACGCGGTGTCGCGTAGGTACCGTTGAACTCGCTCCACGGATCGGTGCTAAGCGAACGTGTGCGCACCTTCGTGTAATAGGTGTTCAGGTTGCGAACGGTAACGGTGCCAATCGCGGTGCCCGGGAAGCGGAAACGCAAATCGGTATCTACGCCCTCGTTCAGACCTTCTGCAAAGTTACGCAGATTCGTGAAAATCAGGAAGCGTGGACCGTCCTTAACAAACGCACCGCTCTGAATCGCGGTAGCGATCGTCGGCGTTGCGATGATGTTGGTCTTCTCGATACGCCACCAGTCAACCGTCGCCGAGAGGGGACCGTAGTCGCCGACCACACCAACGTTGAAGGTCTTGCCTTTTTCCGGGGTCAGGTTGGGGTTCGAGCCATTGACTTGGAACGCGTTGACGAGGCAGTTGCCGGTCACGCCCAGAATTGCACAGAGAGCTGGATTGGTGATCGTAATTGCGCCTTGTTCCTGGGCACCGAAGAGCTGTTTGAGCACCGGTGCGCGGAAGCTGCCAGAGTACGAGCCGCGCAATGCCGTATTCGGCAGCGCGTTCCACTTGAATGCAACTTTCGGGCTGGTCTGCGAAACGCCAGGGTATTTGTCGTAGCGAACTGCGGCCTGCGCTTCCAGATCTTTGAGGATCGGCAATGCGAGCTCGGCGTACACCGCGCTGTAATTGCGCTTAGCATCCACCGCTGCCTGCTTGATCGAACCGATTACTTTGCCTGCTTGGGTCAAAGGATCCGGTGTGTCAACCAGCGATTCACGATTGGCAGATGCACCAACTGCGATTTGCGCAGGTCCGCCTGGCAGATTGAAGATTTCGCGCGAAGCCTGGAGGTTCACGTAAGAAATCGTCGACTTACCGGTCCGCACAGGGCGAACTTTGAGGCTGTTGACGAGCGCTTCCGAGTTCGTGCTGATCGTTGGATCGAGCGCACCGCTGCCGGTCGCGTCGTTCCATTTGTCGGCGTCGTAGTAGTTGCTGTCGCTGTTGGTGATCTTGCTTTCACCGTAACCGACGTTCGCTTTGAAGTCGAAACCAGCAGCGGCACCTTCGAGACCAAACGCCGTCGTCAACACGTCGCTCTTGCGCTCGGTCGTACGTGGACCGCCCTGCATGAAGCGACCGGCGATGAAGATCTTGCCCGGCTCGGCTTCATACGCGGCTTGCTCTGCGTTGAGCGTTGGAACGAGGAAGAAATCTGGAACCGGATGCGCTTTGAACGTGTCTTTCGCGCTCAGTGCGCCGACTTCGAAGAAAGCGCGGATGTCTGGAGTAATCTGCGCATTGGCAAGCAGGATTCCGCTTACACGGTCTGCGCCGTTGTACGCAGAGAGCAGGCTCGCGTTGAAGTCGTAGCGGCAGATTGCGTTGAAGTTAGCTGGCGGGCAGTCTTTGTACGTCACACCAACCAGGCCACCGGTGTTTGGATCGACAACGTTTCCGGTCGGCGCAAACGAGCTGCGGCGATCAGTTGCGCCAAAGCGACGGAAGTCCACCGAGCGCGAAATTTCGCGATCTGCGCGAAGCAGTGGGTCGCGCTTGAAGTAGTCGAGACCGAAGAAGACGTTGTAGCGATCGCTAGCGAGGTTACCGAAACCGCCGGAGAGACCTGCGTTAATTTCTTTGGCGTCGCCTTCGCTAGAAATGCCGTAGCTCACGCGAGCTTCGATACCGCGATAGTCCTTCTTCGTGATGAAGTTCACCACGCCGGCAACTGCGTCGGCACCGTAGATCGCCGAGCCGCCGTCCTTGAGGATTTCGACGCGCTCGATCGCCGACAACGGGATCATGTTGATATCAACCGCACCGCCTGCACCGGACGCGTCATAGAGCGCGTTGACCGGAAGGCGACGACCGTTGAGCAGCACGAGCACGTTGCTCGAGCTCAGACCGCGCAAACGGATGTTGGCTGTGCCCGAACCACCAGGCGAGTTCGATGCGAGTTCGCCTTGATCGAAGATGTCGATCGAAGGAATCGAGCGGAGCAGCTCGTTGACCGTCGTCGCGCCGGTGCGCTCGATGTCCTGACGGGTGATGACCTCGACTGGAGCCGGGCCTTCGGCGTTGACGCGTTTGATTGCCGAGCCGGTAACTTCGACTTTCTCGACTTTCTGCGGAGTGGTCTGCGCGGATGCTGCGCTGACGACCACAAAGGTTGCCGCGATAGCGGCAGCCAATTGGCTGTGTTTCATCATGAGTGAACCCCAAAACCCGAAAATCCGGGCGGCTAAATTGAAGACCATGAAATTTTGACAGTTTCCGTGTCGGCGGGGGAAGACAAACTGTGCAATCTTGCGCGCCTTCGCGCCGTACCGACAAATCGCAATTTTCCGTAATGAAACTGTAACCCTTTGAAAATAATGTGCTTTTTCGCTCGCCCGCGTCGAATAGAGCGTTCTATGCTCGATGGTCTGACGGGGCCGACGTTAACAAACTCAGTTTTATATTCATCGACTTTCGCCATAAATAATCAATGGCGCGAGAATTTTTTACGGCGTTTCGATTTACATTCAATACGCTCTACATCGACGTTTTACTTGGAATTTCGCCAGTTATTTGTCGACTGATTCGTTGCGTCGTTGCAACATCCGACTACACGGCGCGCGGGTGGTGCGGGGGTCAACCCGCTGTGGCGCAGGTTCGCGCGGGCATTCGCTTCATCGGTTTTGCCCTTAAAGCGTCGCCCTCCTAGTATCGAGTTTCACAACAGCAAACGATATCGTTCAGCGCGATCAAAAAAAGCCCGTTTTTTATGGGCGAATAACGCACTTTTAGCGATCACTGGTATTTAGCAAAATATCTATCCGCGCATTCTCGAATGGGGCGTTTTGGCTCAATGTTTAACGTCGCATCACTCACTGCGGCGTGTGCGCCCCCTGTGTTGACGGGCTCGCCCCC
>JAAFJI010000042.1:0-8016 GCA_013298045.1 Betaproteobacteria bacterium | reverse complement strand
CCCCCCCCCCCCCCGCAGCAGGGGCGACACACCGGCAGCGATCTAGACGTGGAGTCCCGTAGGGATCGAATCTAGGAGTTTCTTCGTGTACGCGTGCTTCGGCGCACGATACAGCTCGTCGGAGTCACCCTGTTCAACGACGTCGCCGTTGCTCATCACCATCACCTCGTCGCTCATGTATTTCACAACCGCGAGATCGTGCGAGATGAAGATGTATGAGAGACCGAACTCGTCTTGCAAATCTTGCAGCAAATTGAGCACCTGCGCCTGCACCGACACGTCGAGCGCGGAGACCGATTCGTCGCAAATCAAGATGTCCGGCTTCATCGTGAGGCAGCGCGCAATCGCGATACGCTGCCGCTGACCGCCCGAAAACTCGTGCGGGTACTTGTAGAAACTCATCTCCGGCAAACCGACTTTCGCAAGCAGTTCGAACGCCCGCTTCGAGCGATCCTCGCCGCCGTTGCCGATACCGTGAATGATCATCGGTTCCATCAAGATTTGTCCGACCGTGAAACGCGGATTGAGCGAGGCGTAGGGATTTTGGAAAACGATTTGAATGCGCTTTTTGTACGGCAGAAATTCTTTTTCGCTCATCGCGAAAATGTTCTTGCCGTCGAACCACGCTTCGCCTTTCGTCGCATCATGCAAACGCATCACGGTTAAGCCAACGGTCGTTTTGCCGGAGCCCGATTCGCCAACGAGGCCGAGCGTTTTGCCTTTGCGCAGCTTGAACGACACGTCTTTCGCCGCGTGAAAAGTCTTCTTGCCGAACAAGCCTTCGCGTGAATAGAAATCCTTGCAAAGCCCCTTGACTTCGAGCGCAACAGGATCGCTTTCCTTCACGCCGCGCGAGCGCTGTTCAAGCCGCATCGTGTCGGCGCGACCGGCCATGAAGTCTTCGATCACCGGCAAGCGCTTCGGACGCGAATCGACGACTGGGCGACATGACAAAAGCGCCTTGGTGTAATCGTCTTTCGGATTGGTGAACACATCTCGTGTTGTGCCCTGCTCTTTGATTTCTCCATTGCGCATCACGACCACGCGATCGGCGATATCGCCGACGACTGCGAGATCGTGCGTGATGAAGAGCACGCTCATGCCGTGTTTCTTCTGAATCTCTGCAATCAAATCGAGAATCTGCTTTTGAATCGTCACGTCGAGCGCAGTGGTTGGCTCGTCCGCGATCAAGAGCTTCGGCTCACACGCAATCGCCATCGCGATCATCACGCGTTGTTGCTGCCCGCCCGACATTTGATGCGGGTAGTAATCGATGCGCTCTTCGGCATGCGGAATGCCGACCTCTTTGAGTAACTCGATCGCTCGCTTTTGCGCTGCGTCGCCGGTGAGATTTTTGTGCTCCTTGAGCACTTCCTTGATTTGATAGCCGACGGTGAACACCGGATTCAGCGAGCTCATCGGCTCTTGAAAAATCATCGAAATCTTGTCGCCGCGCAGCTCGCGTTTTTGCGAGTTCGACAGCGTGAGCAGGTTCGTACCTTCGAAATCGATACGGCTTTGCGGATCGATCTTCGAATTTTCTTTTGGCAGCAGGCCAAGCACGGCGAGCGAGGTCACCGATTTGCCGGAGCCGGATTCGCCGACGAGGGCAACCGTTTGATTCGGCATTACATCGAAGGAAACGCCTTTGAGCGCCTCGAACGTGTTCTTGCGGTCGATGCGGAAGCTGACGCGCAGATTTTTAACGGAGAGAAGTGGGGTAGTCATGGAATAGCTCTTTCTCTCTTTGCCTATTTCAATTTGGGGTCAAGCGCATCACGGAGTGAATCCGTGAACAAGCTAAATGCGGTCACGAGCACCGCCATAAAGAGCGTTGCTGCCCCAAGTTGCCACCAATATCCGAGGATCAATTCGTTCTGCGCTTCGTTGAGCATGGAGCCCCAGCTCACCGTGTCGACGCCGACGCCGAAACCAAGATACGAGAGGATCACCTCGCTCTTAATGAACAGCACCACGTAGATAGAGAGTTGTACGAGCACAACGTGCGAAATATTCGGGAAGATGTGCACGAACATACGACGCATATTGCTCGCACCGATGGCGTTCGCTGCGCGCACGTAGTCGCGGCCTTTGTGCTTTAAATATTCCGCGCGAACGACGCGGAAAATGTTCGACCAACCGGTGAGCCCCAAAATCAAAACGACCGTGAAAACGCCCTTTTTGTTGAGTACCGCAGCGATTGCGAGCACTAACAAGATGTATGGGATCGAACTGAAAATCGAATAGAACCAATTCAACGCATCGTCGATCTTGCCGCCGAAATAACCCGCAAACGCGCCGAGTACCGTGCCGATCAGCGTTGCGATGATCGCGGCAGCGAAGCCCACGAGCAGCGAGGTTTCGGTGCCCTTGATCACCTTATCGAGCACGTCGCGGCCCCATTTGTCGGCACCGAACGGCAGCGAATCGAGCTTTTTCACGGTCTCGCCGCTGCCGATTTCGTCGCCCTTACGGCCGAGCTTTTTCTTGAGCTCCGCAATCACGTCGGCAAGCGGATCGACGATCTTGATCTCATCCACGGCGCCTGACCCTGTCGATTGCCCGAGTTGACCTTTGAGTTCATTGATCGTGTCGCGCAATGGATCGCGATCGTTGACGAATTCGGGTTTCGCAAGCCCCGTGTCGAGCGCTGGGCCGCTCGTCGTGGGCTGTTTGCCCGAGAGATCCGCAGACGGTTTATGCGAATCCTTAAACCACGTGGGCGGCGCGTAATTCACGGCCGTTTCGTTATTCCAACCCTTGGCGACGATTCCGAAGAACGACGCAAGCGCGAGAAGCACGAACAAAATTACGACGATCACCGAAAACACGGCGATCTTGTCGGCCATCAGGCGTTTCCACGCAAGCGACCAAAGTCCTGGCGAGCGTTCAATGCCAATCGAGGGGTTCATGACAGCGGTATTCATCTGCATTGCCCCTTATTTCAATTCAACGCGCGGATCGACCGCTTTGTACATGAGATCGGCGGCGAGATTGGCGAGCATCGTCGCCAGCGCCACGTACACCGTGATCGCTTTGATCACCGGGAAGTCGCTGCGCTCCACCGAGAGAATCACCTCGCGACCAATACCTGGAATCGAGAAGAAGCGCTCGATCAGGAACAAGCCCACGAGCAAACCCGGCAGCTGAATCATCAAATTCGTAATGATCGGAATCGCCGAATTGCGCAACACATGCACGAGCATCACGCGGTTCTCCGTCAAGCCCTTCGCGCGCGCGGTGCGCACGTAATCCTGATTCATTTCGTCGAGCAGGAATGTGCGATAGAGGCGAATGTTCGGCGCGAGCGACACTGCGAGCGCAATCAACACCGGAAGCGTTGCGTACTTAAACAAATTTTCGAAGATACCGTTACCCCAGCCCTGCACCGGGAACCAGCCGAATTTGTAGGCCAGCACATACTGAAACACAATGATGTAGACCAGAATCGAGATCGACTGCGCGACGGTGCAGGTCACCATCACCGCACGATCGGTGAGCGAGCCGCGTACATAGGCCACCGAAAGCGCAATCAGAATCGCAATGATCGTTTCGATCACGATCAAGGGGATGCCGATCATGAGCGACGCCGGCAGGCGCGTCGCAAAAATGCTCGACACGGCCTCGTTCGTACTCCAACTCGCGCCGAAGTTAAACGTGACGACCTGCTTGAAGAAGATCCAGAGCTGAACGTAATACGGCTCGTCGATGCCGAGCTGTTTGCGAATGTTTGCGATTTGTTCGGGGTTCGCGATTTTCCCAGCGAGCAAATACGCAGGATCGCCACCGACTACATTGAAGAGAAAAAAGATCAGCAGGATCACGCCGATCATGGTCGGCACGATTTGCCATAACCGACGAACGATATACGCGAGCATCGCTTATTTCCCCTTACCCGTGTTGACGTCCATGTACATCCACTCGGCCAGCAGCACCGGATGTTTTTTATAGCCTAGCACCCACGGATAAATCGCCTGGTTGCGAAGCCGCGTTACGCCCATCACCCACGGCGTGTCGGCTTCGAACTGCTTTTGCATTTCCATGTAGAGCTTGTCGCGCTCGGCACCGTCGGGTAAGCGCGCCGAGGCTTGATAGAGTTTGTCGTACGCCTCGCTCTTGTAGCAGCCGTTGTTGGTTTCGCCGATGTTTTTGCTGTAGAGCAGTTGCGTGAAATTGTCACCGTCGGGGTAGTCGGCGATCCATGCTGCGCCTCGAATCAAAATTTGGCAACGTTTTTCGCGCTTAATTGCGTCGGCAAACTTCTCTTTCTCGGTGTCGTAGCGAATGCCGATCGCGTCCATGTTCTTTTTGTACAGTTCGTCAAACTCGCGCTCAAGTGCAGTCGGGGTCGAGTTGTATTTGAACACGAGCGGCTTCCCATCGGGCGTACTGCGATAACCGTCAGAACCTTTCTTGTAACCAAATTTGTCGAGCAGGGCGTTGGCGAGCGCAGGGTTGTAGGCGATGCTAGATACGAAATCGTCTTTGTGTCCCGCAACGCCCTTCGGCACGATGAATTCGGCGCGGATCGCCTGACCCTTGCGGATGATGTTGATCTCTTCGTCGCGATTGATCGCCATCGCGACTGCGCGGCGCAATGCAACCTTGTGCTTTTCAGCACCGCCCCACACCGGGTCGTTCCACTGGAAATACATGTAGGTGTATTCGGGATCGACCATTTTTTGCAGTCGAATCCCTTGCGCAAGTAGATCCGGAGCAAGCTTGCCGCCCGGCAGCGCTTGCTGCGAGAAGTTACCCGGAATATTGAGCAGATCGAGCTGGCGATCCTTGAACGCGAGCCAGCGAGCCTGCTCTTCTTCGATCGGGTAGATTTCCACACGATCGATCTGCGCGAGCGGCTTGCCCTGCATTTGCTTGATCAGCACTTCGTCGTACGGATCTTTACCCGACGGCTTGAAATCCCAAGTGCCACCGCGCCAGTTAGGATTCTTTTCGAGCACGATTTTTTGACCGCGCACCCACTCTTTGAGGAAGTAGGCCGAGCTGCCAACCGGATGCGCCTGGGTGTCGTTCGGGTACTTCTCGATCACTTCGCGGGCGACGACTCCGTGCGCGGGATGCGCAAGCACGTAGTTGAAGTTGTAATCCGGTTTCGTGAGTTTGACTTTGAGCGTATGCGAATCTAGCACCTGCAAGCCGGGGATCGTTGCATCCCAATCGAGCTTTCCGGTTTTCTTGCCTGCGGAGTACCAGTCATCGAGGCCGACAATCTTGCCTTCGATCAAAAAGCGCCAGACGGGTTTGAGCGTGTCGTCGTAATGCCGCTTCATCGAATAGACGATGTCTTGCGCGACGAGTTCGCGTTTCTTCCCGCCAAACGCCTCGTGTGGCGAGAAATAAACGCCTTTCTTCAACTTCAAGGTGTAGCTCTTGCCCTCGTCTTCGACAATCGGCATCTCGCTTAGTATTTTTGGCGCAAGCTTCGAAGGTTCCGCCAAGTAGTCATAGGTCAACGGCGAGTCAAAAATACCTTCAACCACAATGCTCGAATACAAATCGTGCACATTGGCCGGATCGAATCCCGTTTCCGCAACCGGAAACGGAATGCGCAACACCTTCTTGCCATCGGCCGATTGCACCGGCGACACCGCCGTTGGCGTCGCCTCTTTTGCAATGTCTTGCTTTGCGCTTTTAGGCGATTGATCGCCACAGCCGGTTGCGAGCAACAAAGGCAGCGACAGCATCGCCGATAGCGCTAAGTGGACGGTTCGCGCGACCCGAGTATCGCGGGTGAAGAATTTGTGATTCATGACGATGCGCCGCCTTGTGAACGGCTACGGTCTAAAAGCCAGCGATTCTACGGCGTTGCGCGCACGCTTTTCGCGCGACGTGCGGCAGCAGCGCTTCCGGCTATCGCCCCATTAAATCTTGTGATAGAGCACTTTTCCGTTCAAACCGAGTTAACTGTGGAGCTAATCCGATAAGCAGCATTCCGGCGACGGTGACCGGGTCAGGGATTGATCCAAACACCAGCCACCCAATCGCGACCGACCACAGCAACTGCAAATACATCCACGGCGCGAGCGTCGAGGCCGGCGCGAGTGTGTATGCGCGAATGAGCAGCAAATGCCCGAGCGCACCGAGCACGCCAACGCCCAGAAATACGAGTCGCGTGACCAGACCCGCACCCGCGACCCACGAGCTGTCCCACCAAAACGGAATCGCTGCGGTCATCACGATCGCGCCCACGAGGCCGGAATACATAAGTTGTGTGCTCACGCGCTCCGTGCCGCCCCGAGACGACGATGCGCGCGTCAGCGTTTGGTAACCCGCATTACAAAATGCCGCCGCAACCACGAGAAACACACCGATCAGCGCAAGATTCGCGCTCGGTCGAACGACGATTAGCACGCCGACGAAGCCGAGCGCAATGGCGACGAGTGTCCAGCGCCCAGGGCGCTCGTGTAGTAGCCACGCGGCAAGCCCGGTGGTGATGATCGGCGTTAAAAAGAAAAGCGCGGTTGCCTCGCCAAGCGGCAAATATTTAAGCGCACCGAAGTAAAGCAGCGTAACGATCACCATCAACAGACCCCGTGTCCATTGGATCGCCGGGCGCTGCGGGCGAAAAATTCGCTTGCCCTCTTTCGGAAAAAACAAAATCAGCACAACGAGCAAATGCCCGACATAGCGCGACCAGGTGCTCGCCGCCACCGGCACTCCCGCTTGCCCCAAATATTTGCCGCTGGCATCGAGGCAAATCAAAATCATGAGTGCGCAGGTCATCAAGATCACAGCGCGGCGGTGTTGCTGTTGTTGGGTCGGCATTCTAGGAGGGGTTTCGCTACGCGGCGATAATAGCGTTTTGTTTTGATGAGCTGCTTCTACGAATGAACGCCTCCGCGCATATCTTCGACGTGACCGTTGAGAATTTCGAAACCGACGTGATCGCCGCGTCCGAGACGACACCGATCGTGCTCGACTTTTGGGCCGAATGGTGCGGACCGTGCAAAACGCTCACGCCGATTTTGGAGAAACTCGCCGTCGAATACGGTGGGCGCTTTCGCCTCGCTAAAGTCGATACTGAAGCACAGCAAGAGATTGCATCGATGTTCGGTATCCGTTCGATTCCGACGGTGATCGCGCTGAAAGGCCAAAAACCGGTCAGTGCGTTTCAAGGCGCTCAGCCCGAGGCACGCGTTCGCGAATTTCTCGACAAAATTCTTCCAAGCATCGGCGAAGAAAAACTCGGCAAAGCAAAAGCGAAGCTCGATGCAGGTGACATTGAAGGTGCCATCGATGAACTCAAAGTCGCGCTCGCGCTCACGCCCTCGCTCGACAGCGCCCGCGTGATGCTTGCAGACATTGCAATGCGTGACAATCGCATTGATGAGGCGAAGCAGTACCTCGCGCAATGCAAGCCGGTCACGCAAATGGATGAGGATTTTCAGCGCGTTGCCTTTCGCATCGAAGCGGCAGAGCAAGCGGGAAATTCACCTGAGGCCGCCGCGCTCAGGTCGCGGATTGCAAAAGACGAGAACGATCACGACGCACGCCTGCAGCTCGCTGCGGTGCTCGTCAACGAATCGCAATTCGAGCCGGCATTTCAGACTTTGATCGAGAGCGTCCAGCTCGATCGGAATTGGAACGAGCAAGCGGCGCGCAAGAAATTGATCGAATATTTTTCGCTTGCCAAAGAACAACCGGAGTTGGTGCGGCGCTTCCGCCAAGCGCTCGCCGCAACGCTCAATTGATTTGAAGGATGTTCATGAATTTCCACAAACTTGCCGCGCTCGCTTTCGCGCTGCTAGCGGTGGCGCCGTCTGCCGCTCAGACGTCGGCATCGACGCATCGCTGTGCGGCAAGCGCGCAGACACAAGCGAAGAAACTGCTGCGTTTTCACGCCGAGCCCGATGCGCAGCAGCCGGTTTCGATCGACAAGAAGGTGGTCGTGCTCGCGCCAATTCGTAACCCGGCGGATGCATCGCAGAGATTCGATGTGCTCGAACTCACCGGCTACGTCTACAAAGCAAGCTATCGCATTCGCTTTTTGTTCGC
>JAAFJI010000041.1 GCA_013298045.1 Betaproteobacteria bacterium | reverse complement strand
CGACGGCGATGAGTTCGCTCGGTGTGGGCATATCGATGCCGTACACGTTCGGGAATTTCACGGGCGGCGCGGCGCTGGCGAAGATCACGCGTTTCGCGCCCGCTTCGCGCGCCATTTGCACGATCTCGCGACTCGTCGTTCCGCGCACGATGGAGTCATCCACCAAGAGCACGGTTTTCCCCGCGAATTCGCTCGCGATGGGATTTAGTTTTTGGCGCACGCTTTTCTTCCTCATCGCGTGACCGGGCATGATGAAGGTGCGGCCGACGTAGCGATTCTTCACGAAGCCTTCGCGATACGGGCGGCCGATGATCGTTGCGAGCGAGAGCGCGGCGGGGCGCGACGAATCCGGAATCGGGATCACGACATCGATCGCCTCCCAATCGGGCATCGCTTGCACGACCTTTGCGAGCTCTTCGCCCAAGCGCACGCGCGCGTCGTACACGGAGACGCCATCGATCACCGAATCGGGCCGCGCGAGGTAGATGTATTCGAAGATACAGGGATTCAACTTTGGATTCTTCGCGCACTGGCGCGTGTGCACGTGCCCCGCGAAATCGATAAAGAGCGCTTCGCCCGGATCAAGGTCGCGTTCGAATTTGAAGCCGAGCACATCGAGCGCAACAGTTTCGGACGCGACTGCAAATTCCGGCCCCGCCATCGTTTCAGAACGACCGTAGACCATCGGGCGAATGCCGTGCGGATCGCGAAACGCGAGCATGCCGTAGCCCGCGATCATTGCGGTGACCGCGTATGCGCCTTTGCAACGCACGTGTACGCCCGCCACGGCTTTGAAAATCATCTCGGGTGTCAAAGTGCGCGCGCCGTTCGCGGCGCGTTCGAGTTCGAGTGCGAGCACATTCAACAGCACTTCGCTATCGCTATTCGTATTGATATGGCGCGCGTCGATTTTGAAGAGTTCGCGTTTGAGCTCTTCGCCATTGGTCAAGTTACCGTTGTGAACGAGCGAAATGCCGAACGGCGAATTCACGTAGAACGGCTGCGATTCGTGTTCGCTGATCGCGCTGCCCGCCGTCGGATAACGCACATGACCGATACCGGCGCTGCCGAGCAGATCGCGCATGTTTCGCGTGCGGAAAATGTCGCGCGCCATGCCGCGACCTTTGTGCAAATGAAACACCGCGCCATCGGCCGTCATGATGCCCGCAGCGTCTTGCCCGCGATGTTGCAGGGTCATCAGACCGTCGTAAATCAACTGATTGACGGGGCCGTGAGAGACGATTCCGATTACGCCGCACATGCTTGACCTCTTGTTCTCGCGCAGCCTTGTAACTTGGGGGCGTGCACCCCATTGCCAACTGCTGCGCTCGATTTGAAATGCTTGGTGACCGATTCCGGTAAGCGCTGCCGCAGAACCGTTGCGATAACTTCAAACGGCTTCGCGGTCGCACTTTGTTGCCACCAGTCGCTCTCGCGAAGCGTGGTGAAACCAGCGAGAAACACGAGCACCGTCACAATCAGCGTCCCACGCAGAATTCCGAACATCGCGCCAAGCCCGCGATCAAGCGGGCTTAAGCCCACCGCGCGGGCGAGTTTGGTGAAGACGAAGCCGACGACGCTCACTGCAATGAATACGACGATGAAAATAAGCGCATAGGCGGCGATCAACTTAAGCCATTCGTCAAGGTGAAAGCTGAACCATTTGGCCACCTTCTGCCCGAAGAGCACCGCGCAAACAATGCCGGTGATCCACGCGCCGAGCGCAAAAATTTCGTAGATGAAACCGCGCCAAATGCCCAATCCGGCGGAGAGCAAGAGCACGACGATCACGGCGTAGTCGAAGGCGGTCATGATTTATCGCGCGGCTTCAGGATCGACCGGTCGGACGATTCATGGCAAGGTCATCACTTTGGCTTCGAAACCCGCCTGCGCGAGCTTGGCGCGGGCGGCCTCCGCCGCTGCTTTGCTGTCGTACGGACCGACTCGCACACGCGTGACGACGCCGTTGGGCACAGTCACCCGTTCTGTGTACGCGGAGAACTTGAGTGATTTCGCCCTTTCGAATACTTGCCTTGCTGTTTCAGGGTCACGAACGGCGATCAGTTGAATAATGAGTTGACCGCTTTTCATCTTTGGCGGCTCATTATTCAGGGCATTCGCAGATTTTGTTGTTTGCGGCGGAGTCGCAACTGCGGTGGTCGGTGTCGGCGGCTTCGCGGCAGCTTTTTCTGGTGCCTTGGTCGTGTCCGGCTTGGTTGGTGCCGCAGCGATCTTTGCTGGCTCCGTCGGCGGTGGGACGGCAACGCTCGCGGGCGCGGGCGCTGCTGCAATCGGCGCGCCGGCCTGGGTGCCGGACGGCTCGGTGATCGCGGGCACTTCAGGCAGCGCCGCTTTACGCTCCGGTAGCTTCGGGTCGAACTTTGTGCCCTCCACCGGCGGAATCTTCACATCAACGTTGTCCGGCAGCGGCGGTGGCTCGCGCTCCAAGAAAATCGGAACCAGAATGATCGCGATCAAGAGCAGCACGGCAGCGCCCAGCAAGCGGCGATTTGCGCGGCGGCGCAATTGGTCGGCGTTTTCTGCAGCGGCGGAGACGTTGGCCATCAAACGATCAAATCCGTGGGCGGTATCGAAGACTCACGCGGTACATGCCGCGACGGTGAGGAACGATCCAAAGACTACGATTCTATCGGCTTCGGCAGCGGCTTTTTGCGCCGCAGCAAAGGCGTCCGTCACCTGCTCAAATCGCCTGATTGAGCGGTCTTTAACCCCGGCGACCGCGAGCGCGGCTTCGAGCGCTTCGAGTGAGACGCCGCGCGCGCCCGGTAGCGGCGCGATGTACCAATGATCGATCCGATTTTTGACGGCCGCAACGACCGATGCGATGTCTTTGTCTTTAAGCATTGCAAACACGGCGTGCGTCTCGGGGAAATACGCCATGTCGGAGAGCGCTTGCTCGAGCGCTTTCGCGGCGTGTTCGTTGTGCGCTACATCGAGCACAACAGTCGGCCGCCCTGGCAACACTTGAAAACGCGCGGTCCACTCGACTTCGAGCAAGCCTTGCCGAATCGCGCCTTGCGAAACCGGAATGATGTCGGAGAGGCTGTGTAGCGCAGCTAGCGCTGCCGCAGCGTTGCCCAGCTGATAGCTACCGCGCAACGCGGGAATAGGCAGACCATGACGGCGCTGTGCACCGACCCAGAAACCCCACTGGGTTGGCATCGATTCGTAGCGCAGCCAGCCGAAATCTTTGCCGACGAACAGAGCGCGCGCTTTGGTTGCAATCGCCGCGTCGCGCAGGCTTTGCGGAGGATCGGTGTCGGCGATGATCGCCGGTTTGCCCGCGCGCAGGATGCCGGCTTTTTCTTTTGCAATCAGCTCACGCGTTGCACCGAGGAATTCGGTGTGATCGATGCCGATTGAGACGATCACGCTGCAATCCGGCTCAAGGATGTTGGTCGCATCTAGCCGCCCACCAAGTCCCACTTCGATGACCCAGGCATCGAGCTTTGCCTCTGCGAATACGTGAAACGCTGCGAGCGTGGTGTACTCGAAGAAGGTTAGCGCGAGATTGCCACTTTTCGCGCGCGCCGCCTCGACCGCTTCGAACGCCGCTACGAGTTGGGCGTCGTTCGCCTCAATGCCATTGACCACAACGCGCTCGTTGAAGCGATGGATATGCGGCGAGGTATAGCGCGCCGTTTTGTAGCCCGCCGAACGAAGAATTGTGTGGCTCAGTCTGTGCGTACATCGACACAATTCTTCGTTTTGTAGCCCGCCGAACGAAGAATTGTGTCGATGTACGCACAGACTGAGCCTTTGCCATTGGTGCCGCCGACTAGAAACACCGGGCACGTCGGCTTCACATTCATCGCATCGAACACCGGACGAATGCGCTCCAAGCCCATCTCGATTTCAGGGCCGGAGCGAATCGTGTAAATGCGGTCGAGCCAGGTGGCAAGATCACTCATGGCTTTGTCGATTTGAGGGGGTGTGTACGGATATTCGATCAATTCTTTGACGCAGTTTGCGCAGTTTCAGCGCGGATTGCCGCAGATGACTTCGACGAAATCAGCCATCACGGAAAAACCAGCGTGAATCTGTGTGAAATCTGCGTAATCTATGTCAAAAAATATAACTTTCTAAGTGTTTGCCCAGTAAATTCTGGCATGTGGGTAATTTGACAAGTATTTCGATAAGCCGTTTGACTGACCGAATCGACTTACTGAATAGGGCGTCACCCTTAAAAGGTGTTAGCCTTTCAATCCACCAAGCAATCGAGCGAGCGTCGCACGCATCTCGCGCCGATCGACGATCAAATCGATTGCCCCCTTCTCCAACAAAAACTCCGCACGCTGAAAACCTTCGGGTAATTTCTCTCGCACGGTTTGTTCGATCACGCGCGGCCCCGCAAAACCGACCAAGGCATTCGGCTCGGCAATCACAATATCGCCGACAAACGCGAAGCTCGCAGACACGCCGCCCATCGTCGGATCGGTCAAGATGCTGATGTACGGCAGTTTCTTTTCCGCAAGCTCCGCCAATCGAGCATTGGTCTTCGCCATTTGCATGAGCGACGCGAGCCCTTCCTGCATGCGCGCGCCACCGCTCGCGGCGACGGAGACGAAACCGCATTTCGCCTTGATCGCCGCATCCACGCCGCGCGCGAAACGCTCGCCCACAACCGAGCCCATCGAACCGCCCATGAATTCGAATTCGAAACAGGCAACGACAGCGGGCACCTTTTCAATCGTGCCCTGCATCACGACTAGCGCATCGGTCTCGCCCGTCGCCTCCATGGCCTGCTTCAGCCGATCAGGATACTTTTTGCTGTCTTTGAATTTGAGCGAATCGACGGGCGTGACTTCTGCACCGATCTCCTTGCGACCGTTTTCATCAAGCAGACCATTCAGCCGCGTGCGCGCGCCGATTCGCATGTGATGGCTGCACTTCATGCACACGTGCTGATTTTTCTCGACGTCTTCGGTGTAGAGCACCGAATCGCAATTCGGGCATTTGAGCCAAAGCCCTTCGGGCACGCCGCGCTTTGCAGCCGTATCGCCTTTCACGGCGGGGATGATTTTTTCTAGCCAGGACATTCAGTTTGCTTCAAACCGGCGGTGAAGCCGGTCAGAGTTTTCTCGTAAGGGCGCAATTGTCGCGGATTTGAGCGAATCGCCTAAGTCAATTCGATTTGTAGACTTCTTTGCGATGGCCAACATCGATCACGAGCACCACCAGCACATCGTCGTGCAACTCGCAAATGATTCGGTAGTCGCCGACCCGGTAGCGCCAAAAACCGCTCAAATCGCCGCCAAGCGCACGCCCCAAAGTTCGCGGGTCATCAGCAACCGCGACTCGCTCGCGCATGAAACGAGTCAATCGTTTGGCAACCTGACGGTCTAACTGCTTGAGCGACTTTTTCGCGTCCTCGCCAAAGCTAACGGTCCAAGCCAAGCTCGCGCTCCACTTCGTCGAGCGAATACACGCGCTCCTGGCCTTTCCGAATGCGCTCGCTGATAGCGACCGCACGGTAGTAGTCCTCCATGTCCTCAATCGAAGATTCGATCATTTCGCGGATGTAATACGCCTTCGTGCGACCAGTCATGGCGGCAAGATTGTCGAGACGTTTTTCGGTGTCGGGATTGAGGCGGACTGAGGTAGCCATGGATTGACCTCACGCGAATGCGTTGAATACACGTATTCATTATATCGGATTGCACGTCCGTGGTAGGAGCGCGCTCGCGCGCGAATCGCTTGTCGTCAGACCTGCGATTCGATCCCGCACATTCGCGCGCAAGCGCCCTCCCACAATTTGACGGTTACGAATCAAGCGCGATTTAAGCTTTCACGAGCCCTCCCGCGCGATCTTCACCATGCGCCGATCAGCGCCGCGCGCTCAATCGACCGGGGAACCAAGAAACTATTGCTGTCCGCCACGAACCAGGCGAACAAGATTGTTAGCAAGCCGATTGTCGCCGCTAGAAACGCCGCTACCAAAGTCGACTTCCCACGCATTCGTCGCGATCCCAGCGAAGGGGGAACTTGACCAGAAGTCCAACGCAGGTGTTGCGGGGAATGCCTCCTCGTTGATTGACGGAAACACGCGGCACTCTTCAACTAGGCTGCGCAGTTCTTTCACGTTCGGAAGTCGCCAGTCGCTGTAACCCTTGTAAATACCGAGCGTTGCGGGAACGCTAATCGCTGCCGCCCAAGTCAACGCTGCGGCCGACCCGGTTCCACAGGCAACGCCGCTCTGCCCGCGCGGGCAGCGATCCCACATCAACCCCGTGCGGGTATCGGTCACGGTGCCGTTGATCGTGTCGATCACGTAAACGTTGGGCGGATTGCTTGCCATCGTGCCCGACGCGCAAGACTGTGCATAGATTACCGGTGAACACACTGCGGCGATGAAGATCAAAAAAAAGGCAACGTGATGAATCGGTCGCGTCATATTGTGAGCTCCTGAGCAAAAACAGTAGTGGGTTGTGGATCGCAGCGCGAGCAACGTGTTCGCTTCAACGTCCCGCGCGAACGAGACGCACTCGATATCCAGTGCTTCGGAAGTCGCTGTAGGCGATGCCACTGCCGAAGTCCACGATCCATGCGAACGCTACACCCCCGGCATCTGGCAAACCCGACCAGAAGATCGACGCAGGCGTGTTCGGGAACCACGCGGCGTCAATGGCTGGGGTGACGCCGTTGAAGTTAGCGATGCTTTCCAGCTCTTTCGCGTGCGGCATGCGCCAATCGGTGCGACCGCATAGTGCCGGGCTGGTAGCGTTGGTGATTTGCACATATTTTTCTGTGTCGCATTGCCCCGGATCACCACAAGTTCCGCCGTTAGCCGTACCCATCGCGCCAGCGTTGTATCTCGGGTCGCTCGAATACCACGTGTAGCTGTGATCCTGACTGCGACGTCCATTCACAGTTTTGACCTCCCACATGAGGCCAGTGACGTTATCGTAGGTACACGCCCAATCGTTGGGGCCCGTGCCGAGCGCGGCGCTGACGGGCAACGGATTGCCGCTGTTGCTGATTTTGGTGAAGCTGAATCCCACCGCGCCGTCCGTCGCACCGTTTAACGCGGGATTGACGTCGCGGCCTTTGCTGCAATCTTGCTGGGCAATGTCGGCTCCTGTACAACCGGCGTTGTTGCCGCTAGTCGCTTCGCCACCAAACGTGACGCCCGTATCGTTTAGCCGACCCGTGCCCTGCGCCACCCAGCCCGCTTGGAGGCAGGGCGTAGCGAGATGCGTTTCAATTTCGGTAGGAGCTGTTCGCGCCGCACCTGAACCCAACGCGCCACTGGTGAGCGCGGTGCCGCGAATACCCAGCATGTAGCGCATCATCAACAGGCCGTCGGTGGTTGCTTCAATCTTGCCATTGGCGTCGACGTCCATGCTGCACACGGCCGCGTGCACGCTCAGTGGTAGCGCTACGAGCACGGCCGCGGCGGAGCGGTGCGTCGTTTTGAGGAAATATGTGCAGGTAGACATCTCCGATCCTTGTCTTCTATTGCTGGCTAGCACTCGCGTCTGTTTGTAGCGTCGCAAATGGCTGCAAGATTGTGACAGTTTCCACTCAAAAATTCGATAGGAAAACCGGTTTCGCGAAGCACGGTGGGTCGTGGAATCTGGCGAAACGTTGCGTTGCCGATACGCAACGATGAAGTTTGAAATACGTTCATGGTTCGATAAGCTCACCACGAACCGAAGTGAATGTGAGTGCGGCGTTTACTCCCGTGCTCAGTTTATGCTGAGCTCGACGAAGTAACACGGGATCACCACGAACGGGAAACGCTAACTTTTGTCGTTCCGGGTCAATGGGCATCAACCGCCGCGCGCACTTTCCCAAGCCACTCTTCGGCGAACTTTGCTTCGCTTCCGTTCGCTTTCTCATGCGCCTCGAACATCCCTTGCACAAGCGCGGAGCCGATCACCACAGCATCTGCAACTTCGCCGACGCGTCGCGCGGTTTCGCCGTCGCGAATACCGAAGCCCACGCCGACTGGAACTGAGACTTTCTTTTTGATTTCTGCGACTTTGCTTGCGACTTCAACGGTATCGAGGTGCCCCGCGCCCGTGACGCCGCGCAGGCTCACGTAGTACACGTAGCCGCGCGCGAGGCGACCGACTGCGGTGATGCGCTCGCTCGTGGACGTGGGTGCGAGCAAGAAGATGGGCGCGAGATCGCGTTTGCCGAGCATGGCGGCGAAATCGTCGGCTTCCTCGGGTGGGTAGTCGACGACGAGCACACCGTCGACGCCCGCTTCGGCTGCGGCGGTCACGAATACATCTCTTCCCATCGCTTCGATCGGGTTCGCATACCCCATGAGTACGATCGGTGTCGTCGTATTCGTCTGGCGAAATTCGGCGACGATCGCGAGCACTTTTTTGAGCGACATGCCTTTCGCGAGCGCGCGTTCCGACGAGCGTTGAATCACCGGGCCATCGGCCATCGGATCTGAAAACGGTACGCCGAGCTCGATCACATCGGCACCTGCTTTTGCGAGCGCGTGCATGGTCGGCAGCGTGGAATCGAGCGCGGGATCGCCCGCGGTGATGAAAGGAATCAGCGCGGTGCGATTGTTCGCTTTGAGTGCGGAAAAAACTTTTTTAATGCGGTTCATAGTGTTCTTTTTTCGACGCAGATTACGCTGATTTAACGCAGATTTACGCTGATTATTTTTTGTACCGTGGCTCAGTCGAGCTTATGCAAACGCATCGCCTAAGACTAAAAAATCTGCGGCAATCTGCGCTAAATCAGCGTAATCTGCGTCTAGAAAAATGGTTCGTGAAATCAAGCTTTAACGAGCTTGATGATTTGCTCTTTGTTCGGCGAAGCCGCCGCATGCCGCCCGAGCTCACACTCAGGATGACAATAAAACGAGAGTCCAGATTTCATCGACACCGTGTGCATGTCTTTGTCGCCACGCCCCGAGAGATTCAAGAGCAGCACTTTGTCTTTCGGCAACGTTTGCGCGAGCTTCGTTGCATAAGCGATCGCATGCGCGGATTCGAGCGCGGGAATGATGCCTTCGATGCGACAGCATTCGTGAAACGCTTTCAGCGCTTCGTCATCGGTGATGCCGACGTATTCGGCGCGACCAATGTCTTTCAGATAAGCGTGCTCGGGGCCGACGCCGGGATAGTCGAGGCCTGCGCTCACCGAATGCGTTTCGATGATTTGACCGTTTTCGTCTTGCAGCAAATACGTGCGATTTCCGTGCAACACGCCGGGCACGCCCTTGGTGAGCGAGGCGCTGTGTTTGCCTGAATCCAATCCTTCGCCCGCCGCCTCAACGCCGATCAGACGTACGCTTTCGTGATTGATGTACGGATAAAAAATCCCCATCGCATTGCTGCCGCCGCCAACGCACGCGATCACGGCATCGGGCTGACGGCCCGCAATTTCCGGCATTTGCGTAAGGCACTCTTCGCCGATGATCGATTGAAAATCGCGCACCATCATCGGATAAGGATGCGGGCCGGCGACGGTGCCGATGATGTAGAAGGTGTTTTCCACATTCGTCACCCAATCGCGCAGCGCTTCGTTGAGCGCATCTTTCAAGGTCTTCGATCCGCTCTCAACGGGCACAACGGTCGCGCCGAGCAGCTTCATTCGATACACGTTCTGCGCTTGCCGCTTCACGTCCTCGCTACCCATGTAGACCACGCATTCCAGGCCGTAACGCGCGGCGACGGTCGCTGTTGCAACGCCGTGTTGCCCCGCGCCGGTTTCCGCGATCACGCGCGGTTTGCCCAGGCGTTTTGCGAGCAGCGCTTGGCCGATGCAGTTGTTTACTTTATGTGCGCCGGTGTGATTTAAGTCTTCGCGTTTGAAATAAATCTGCGCGCCGCCCAATTGCTCGCTCCAGCGCTTCGCGTGATACACGGGCGACGGGCGACCGACGAAGTGCTTCAGTTCGCTTTCAAATTCGCGACGGAATTCGGGATCGTGTTGATACTTTGCGTAGTGTGCTTTGAGCTCGTCGAGCGCTTGGATGAGGGTTTCGGCAACGAAGACGCCACCGTATTGACCGAAATGGCCCTTGGCATCGGGTAAGTCATAAAGATTCATAGCTATCCTATTCATCGCCCCATCAAAACGGGCGTGAGAAACAAAAATAAAGGATAGTGAGTAGCGATGTTTTCGGCGTGACCGCCCGATTCAATGGGGCACTGTTGCGCAAAACTCGTAGATCAGTTTTACGTCTTTCACACCGCGCGACGATTCGACGCCGCTACTCACATCCACCGCGAACGGGTGAACTGCGCTAATCGCGTCGGCCACATTTGCAGCAGTCAAGCCACCAGACAAAACGAGCCGAAGCGCGTTGGCGCCGGCTTCGTTTGTTGTGTTGTTGATGAGCTGCCAATTGAAAGTCTTTCCGCTGCCGCCGTGTCCCGCGCTCGGTGTGTCGAGCAGGAGCGCCGCAGCGTTCGAATAGGTTTTGCGCGATTTTAGTAGATCGAAGCCCTCGTCCACCGCAAGCGCTTTGATAAACGGCTTGCCGAATTGTTCGCAGAATTCGGGGTTTTCATCGCCGTGAAATTGCAGCAGATCGATACGTGCCGCGGCGGTGGCGGTGCGGACTTCTTCGGGGGCTGGGTTCACGAACAGCGCGACGATCGACACGAATGCCGGAACGCGTTTCGTAAGCGTGGCGAGCGTTTGCACATCGATTGATCGCACGCTCGGCGGGTACAACACAAACCCCACCGCATCCGCGCCCGCATCGACCGCTGCGTCCACATGCTCAGGTGTTTTCAGACCGCAGATTTTTATTCGAGTGCGCATGGGTTCGATTGTAGGAGCGGTCCTGGTCGCGATCTGTTTCCAGCGTGTGGGCGCGGGGTTGGTCGCGATCTGTTTCCAGCGTGTGGGCGCGGGGTTGGCCGCGCTTCGCTTCCCTGCCAGTGACGGCAAGCCGTCGCCTACGTAACGGGATCGACGAACGATTCGGGAAGCCCGTACTTGGCGTCGTACTCGATGCCTGCGAGATAAAGACCATCTGGCGAAAACGTCGGAGCTGCGAGCGTTCGATCTTTTGCCGCGATCAACGTCGAAATCCAATCGGTCGGTTGTCGCGCGTTGCCGATGTACACGCAAGCGCCAACGATGTTGCGAATCATGTGGTGCAGAAACGCGTTCGCATGAAAATCAAAGCGAACAACGCCGTTGCGTTCAGACACGCTCGCTTGGTAGATCGTTTTCAGCGGCGACTTCGCCTGACATTCGGCCGCGCGAAACGAGGTGAAATCATGCGCACCCACAACCGATTTCAGCGCTTCGCGAATGCGCTCGACATCTTGCGGCCAATGCGTCCAGCCGACGCGTCCTTGCATCAAACCCAGGCGTTGCGGTTGCACTGCGAGCAGATAAACATACCGCCGCGAGGTCGCCGCAAAACGCGCATGAAACTCAGGCGATACGCGCTTAGCCCAGCGCACCGCCACATCGCTTGGTAAAAACTGGTTGCCGCCGCGAACCCAAGCGCTTTCTTCGCGCGCCAGATTGTGCGGAACATCGAAATGCACGACTTGCAAAGAGGCATGAACGCCGGTGTCTGTGCGCCCAGCCGCCGCGACCGAAATCGGTATCGCGGCAACGGTGGAGATCGCCGTTTCAAGATGCTGCTGAATCGAAGGTTGTCCGAGCTGGCGCTGCCAGCCGCAATACGCGCTCCCAAAATAATCGAGCCCCAACGCCCAGCGTTGAGGCTCGTGTTTACTCGACAAAACGTGCGCGACTAACCGTCTCGGTTAGCCGCCCAGCTTCGTGAGCAGTGCGCGCGCTTCGGCCTTCTGCGATTCGTCGCCATCATGGATGACTTCGCGCAGAATTTCGCGAGCACCTTCCTGGTCGCCCATCTCTTCGTAGGCGCGCGCCAAATCAAGCTTAGTTGCGGCGTCGTGCCACTGACCGTCAAGGATAGACGGGGTCGGGTCGATCGTGCCCTGACGTCCGGCGTCAAAACTCAAATCGAGCATCTCCGGACGCATCGCCGGTCCGACCGTCCCGAGATTGGTTGGTGTCGCGGTCGAAAAGTCGGTGAAGTCCATGCTCGATTCGGGGAGCTGACCCGTGGTGGTCGCCTTCTTGAGCGACGCCTCCAGATCGGCCAGATCGTCTTCGAGCGATTTTTTCTTGCTCGATGTCGCTTCGGAGACCGCCTTCGCAGCTGGCATCACCGTAGCGGGGCTTTTCGTCGCAGCGCCCGATGGAGCGGCGATCGTCATGCCGTCAAGCACGAAATCGAGCGAAGCCTTTTCAGCGGTCGCTGGCTTGTTTGATGGGGCAATAGTGGCAGGTGCTGCTACAGGCGCAGGTGCAGGCGCGAAGAAGTCCTTCGCCGCGGTCGCTGCTGCGGCCGCGACACCCACACCGGCGGTGACCGCTGCTGCCCCCATGCCGAGTGCGGCGCTGCCGCCAGACTTCGCTGCGTCCGACGCTTGCATAGCTAACGTATCGACCTTGACTGCAGCGTTGCCTGCCGCGCTCGCAGCAAGCGAGTGCTCTGGGAAGTAGGTCGCAGCGAACTCGGCAAGTTTGGCGCGGTGATCTGCACCGTTGTCCATCTTCTCGATATCTGCGACCAATCGGTCGAAGATTTCGCGATTGCCTTGCGCGGCCGCCATCTCTGCGAGTTTCGTCGCGACGTCAGCGCGCTGTGGATCGCGAGCAAGCGCCTCGCGCAGGATTTCCTCTGCCTGCGCTTCGCGACCGTAGGCGATGTAGACCTCAGCCTCGGCAACCGGATCGACCTCGCCTGCGTCGATGGTGCCCATGCCGGAGCGACTAAATTGGCTGGCAATCGGCGCGTCGTTAGTCTTGACCACACCCAAACCGGACGTACCGAAGACGGTGTCAGGATTGACAGTATTGACCACCGGCTCGCTCATCTTTGAGTCTGCGGCCAGCGATTTAGACGCGTTGCGACGACGCGACCACATCAAACCGCCAAGCCCGGCTAAGACGGCGGCCAGACCGCCACCCACCATCAGCGGGTTGTCGGTGAGGAAGCCCATGATGCCGTCGTCTGCCGCAGCGGCTGGCGCTGGTGCTGGCGCAGGTTTCGCGGGTACTGGCGTCGGGGCTGGTGCTGGCGGAGGAGGTGGCGGCGCTGGGATTGGCGCAGGCGCGGGCGGTGGCGGCTCGACCGGTGCAGGTGCAGGTGCCGGCGCTGGAGGCGGAGGCGGTGGCGCAACCGGTGCTGGCGCAGGCGCTGGTGGCGGTGGTGGCGGTGGCGGTGGAGCGACCGGAGCAGGCACAGGCGCGGCGGCAACCGCAACCGGCGGTGCCGCTGGCGCAGGCTTTGCCGCTTCTTTGGCTTTGTTCTGCGCTTCAGCCATGGTTTGGCTCTTCAGCGACAGCGCTTTTTCGAGATTCAGTTTCGTTTTTTCGAGCTCGGCGGCGCGCGACTGCTCTTCCTTGAGCGCCTTACTTGCCGCAACTTTGGTCTCCGCAGCGGCGGTTTTACTGCGCTCGCCCTGCGAGAGCTTTAACTTGTCGGAGGCAGGTCCGGCACCCGCCGCATCGCTGACGCTTCCGGAGACTTTGCCACTGGCTCGCGCCTGTGCTGCGTCGGAGGCAACGGTGGGCACGTTCTCGCTAATGCGCGAGACATAGCCGCGCCAGCTTGCAGTTTGCGCTTTGACTTCGCTTGCGGCCTCGTTCACGGCAATGGCAGATGCATCGTTTGCAGATGGCAACGCAAGCGTCGCGCCCGCACGCAGTCGGTTTATGTTGCTACCAATGAAGGCGTTCGGGTTGGCGCGCTGAATGGCGATCATGAGCTGTTCAATGCTCACGCCAGGGTTGTTCTTCGACGCGATGCTGAAGAGCGTGTCCCCCGATTTCACCGTGTAGCTGGCTGCAGAAGCAGATGCAGCCGGAGCGGAAGGCGTCGCGCTTGCCCCGCGCGCCGGGCGCGTGATTGGCGACGCACTGCTGCCGGCGGCAGCGGTCGGGGCGGCTGGGGCAGCCGGCACCGCTGGCGCGACCGGTGCGGTCGGCGCGGGCGTCGTGATCGTCGCGCGCGGGTTGACCGTCGCCTCGATCGACTGCGGTTGCGCAGCGCCTTGCGGATCGAGCAGGACAACGAATTCGCGAACCAAGCGACCGGTGTTGGAGTTCACCTCCACCAGGACATCGAGGTAGGGCTCGTTGACGGCCTGACTAGACGTCAGCCGCAGAAACGGCTGCCCGTTCGCGCGGCGAAGCGTCTGCACGCGAATCGTCTGGAGAATGCCCTGGTACTCGACATTGGCACTGCGATAGACAGATGGGTTCGCGATGTTGGCGCGAATCGAATCAAAATCGTCACCTGGCGCGATGCTGAGATCGATCTCCGCCACCAGGGGCTGTCCCAGCGAGGTATTGACGTTGAGCCGCCCCAACCCTAAAGCGCTGGTGTCGGTGGATGCGATCAAACCTGCCAGGGCAAGTGAAATAACTAATGGTTTTTGGCGCAGCATGCCGCCCTCGAATGCGGAATAAACAGGAAGAAAAATAACATCATGGAGTTGCCGCCGCAAGCTAAGAATTAACTTTAAGTGTGGAATCATGTGAGTATGTGCTCACTAAACGCCACCGCTTGCGCCAACTTATCCCAGATATTGTGGTCGCTGAATGGTACAACCACCATAGGTAGTAGCGCGCATTTCCCGACCCGCCTGTGCGCGCCCTACAACACTTTTGTACGTTTTCCGCCGCAGGTCGCAGGAAAAGCGCCGCCGGTCAACAGAAAACACTTGCGTTTCAGCAATTTAGCGCGGCAAACGACGCCACCCAACAGACTAAAGCGCCGCGACAATCGCGTCGCCCATTGCCTTAGTCCCAATCACGGTCTCACCCTTTTGCGCGATGTCGCCAGTGCGCTTGCCTTCGGCGAGCACTATTCGCACCGCCGCGTCAATTCGATCGGCGAGATCGGTGCGGTTAAACGTGTAGCGCATCATCATCGCGAGCGACAGGATTGTTGCGATCGGATTGGCCTTGTCTTGCCCGGCGATATCAGGCGCTGAGCCGTGAATCGGCTCGTATAGCCCCTTCTTGTTCGAGTCAAGCGAGGCTGAGGGCAACATGCCGATCGAGCCTGCAAGCATCGAAGCTTCATCCGAAAGAATGTCACCGAAGATATTGCCGGTGACGATCACGTCAAACTGCTTCGGCGCTCGCACGAGTTGCATCGCAGCGTTGTCAACATACATGTGCGAAAGCTCGACTTCGGGATACTGCTTTCCCATTTCGGTGACAACTTCGCGCCACAAGATCGACGTGTCGAGCACGTTGGCTTTATCGACGCTACAGAGTTTTTTGTTGCGCTTCATCGCCGTGTCGAATCCAACGCGGGCGATGCGCTCGACCTCGCTCTTCGCGTAGTGCATCGTGTCGAAACCCTCGTCTTCACCGTTTGCATTGGTACGACGACCGCGCGGTTGACCGAAATAAATGTCGCCGGTCAATTCGCGGATGATCATGATGTCTAAACCTGCAACGATCTCAGGCTTGAGTGACGAGGATGCGGCAAGCTCGGGATAGAGCATCGCCGGACGCAGATTCGCGAAGAGCGCAAGATCCTTGCGAATGCCGAGTAAACCTTGCTCAGGGCGAACGTTGCGAGGCAGCGTGTCGTATTTCGGGCCGCCCACGCAGCCCAACAAAATTGCGTCGGCTTCGCGCGCTTGCTGCTGCGTCTCGGGCGGATATGGATGACCGTACTTGTCGTACGCAGCACCACCCAACACACCGAACGATAGCCGTATTTCGTCGGGCGATGATCGAATTTTCTCTAGAACTCGAACTGCCTGGGAAACAATTTCGGAGCCAATACCGTCGCCGGGAAGTATGAGGATGTTCATTGTTTTTTACTTTTTAGCAATTTATTTTCTCGCGTCGTCCCGGCGAAGGCCGGGATCCATCGTGCGGGATCAGTTGCATTGAATCCCGCAGTTGCGAATACGACCATGGGTCCCGGCCTGCGCCGCGATGACGCGTTAGGGCGAGCTTCGTCGGCCTAATTCGCGAGCCAAGGCTGCGCCGCGAAGTGTCGTTGTTCGAAGGCGCGAATCTGATCGCTGTGTTTTAGCGTGAGCGAAATGTCGTCCCAGCCGTTCATGATGCGCTCGCGACGTCCAGCGGCAATCTCGAAAGCAAACGCATACGAACCATCCGGCGCGCGCACCTGTTGCGCTTCGAGATCGATGGTCAATTGAAAACCGGGAAACGCAGCGCAATCCGCGAAAAGGCGATCCATCTTCGACTCATCGAGGCGAATCACGACGAGACCGTTGTTGAGCGAGTTGCTGTAGAAGATGTCACCAAACGACGGCGCGATGATTGCGCGAAAACCGTTTTGCAAGAGCGCCCACGGCGCGTGTTCGCGCGAGGAGCCGCAGCCGAAGTTTTGTCGCGCGAGCAGAATGGTCGCGCCTTGATAACGCGATTCGTTCAGCACAAATTGCGTATTGAGCGGACGCCTGCTGTTATCCATGCCGGGCTGACCAACGTCGAGATAGCGCCACTCGTCGAAACAATTCGGACCATACCCGGAGCGCTTGATCGATTTCAAGAACTGCTTTGGAATGATCGCGTCGGTGTCGACGTTTGCACGGTCTAGCGGGGCAACCAGCCCAGTGAGAACAACAAACTTATCCATTTATTTTTTCTTCGCGGCGTCTTCGAGTTTTTCACCGGCCTTTTGCACGTCTTTACCGACACCGGCCATCGTGTTGCAGCCCGCAAGTGCGAGCGCTGCGATTGTTGCGAGGATGAGAGAGAGCTTTTTCATTGATTCACTCCTAGACAAAAAATTCTTAGACGCAGATTACGCAGATTTAACGCAGATTGCCGCTGATTTTTTCGATCTAGTCACCGCCCCAATCAAGCGGGAAAAGAAATCTGCGTCAAAAAAACGGTTCGTTACGCCAACTTCCGAACATCAACAAAGTGTCCAGCAATCCCAGCGGCGGCGGCCATTGCCGGACTCACGAGATGCGTTCTGCCACCCGCACCTTGCCGACCTTCGAAGTTTCGATTCGAAGTGGACGCACATCTCTCGCCTGGTTCGAGTCGATCGTCGTTCATTGCGAGGCACATTGAACAACCCGGTTCGCGCCATTCGAAACCAGCGGCTAAAAAAATCTTGTCGAGTCCTTCACGTTCGGCTTGCTCCTTAACCAGCCCCGAGCCGGGCACCACCATCGCGAGCTTCACATTCTCCGCGCGACGACGACCTCTCACGACATTCGCCGCTGCGCGCAAATCTTCGATGCGCGAATTCGTGCAAGAGCCAATGAAGACTTTGTCGATTTTGATTTCAGCTAGCAAGGTGTTTGGCGTCAAGCCCATGTATTGCAGCGCCCGCGAAATACCTTCACGCTTGGTCGAGTCTTTCTCACGATCGGGATCAGGCACGCGACCGTCAACCGGCAACACCATCTCGGGCGATGTACCCCAGGTCACGTAAGGAATCAGTTCGTTCGCGTTGATGACGACTGTGTGATCGAAAGTCGCGTTATCCTCGCTCTTCAATGTGCGCCAATACTTGATCGCTGCGTCCCACTGCTCCGCTTTCGGGGCGAACGCGCGACCTTTGACATAAGCCTCTGTGATCTCGTCATACGCGATCATGCCCGCGCGCGCGCCCGCTTCGATCGCCATATTGCAGATTGTCATTCGACCTTCCATCGAAAGCGAGCGCACTGCTTCACCGCCGAATTCGATCGCGTAACCCGTGCCGCCCGCCGTGCCAATCTTCCCGATGATTGCAAGCACTAAATCTTTCGCGGTCACGCCGCTCGGCAAACGACCGTCGCAGCGCACGAGCATCGATTTCGATTTCTTTTGCGGCAAGCATTGCGTTGCCATCACATGTTCGACCTCAGACGTGCCAATACCGAACGCGAGTGCGGCAAATGCGCCGTGTGTCGACGTGTGCGAGTCACCGCAGACGACCGTCATACCCGGAAGCGTTGCGCCCTGCTCTGGGCCAACGACGTGCACGATGCCGCGACGCATGTCGCCGATGCGGAAGTACGTCAGCGCATGTTCGCGTGCGTTTGCATCCAGCGTTTCCACCTGGGTGCGCGAAACCGGATCGGCGATCATTGCCGCATTCAAGAAGCCGGAAGTCGTTGGCGTATTGTGATCGGGCATCGCGACCATCGACTGCCGACGCCAGGGTTGCCGCCCTGCAAGCTTTAAGCCCTCGAACGCCTGCGGACTCGTAACTTCATGCACGAGGTGGCGATCGATGTAGAGCAGAGACGAGCCATCGTCCTCGGTGCGGACGACGTGCGAATCGAAAAGTTTGTCGTAAAGGGTGCGACCGGACATAAAGCGTGCCGTTTGTGGTTTTGCTTGATTTTATCGGTCATTGTCGACGACCGAATTCTTTGACCCAGATTACGCAGATTTCACACAGATGAACGCAGACTCATTTTTGTCGGGAGCTCGACCGACGCGTGCCGCACAAAGAAATCAGCGGCAATCTGCGTGAATTCTGCGTAATCTGCGTTAAAAATTTCAGGGCGTTGTTGACGTCTCCCGCGCCCGCGCCGCGCGCAACACCGCCGCCCGCGTATCGGGCGGCAATAAAAACGCTGCCTCATTCGCGCGTTTCACGAGCGTCTCGTCGTAATGAACGCTTTGCGACGAGTCAAGTTTCACGAGCCCCGCGTTGAGCAGCGCATCGAACGCGCTTTTAAATTGCGATTTGTCGCTGAATTCCGGCGCGTTGAACACGTGCGTCATCGCCAGATGCTGCGCCGCCTGTTGCGAGAGCGTTTCGATCGCCTCGCGCGAACGCGTACCTGCGGATTCGCGCACGACGATTGCGAGCATGAGCGCGTGGCGCGTGAGCGTGGGGCGCATGATCGCGGCGAGCGTTTCGAGCTGCATCGCGCCGTCGGTGCCTTGCGGCGCAGCGGACACCACTTTCGCATCGGATTCGACAACGAGCCAATCGTCATCGATCATCGCCGCGAGTGTGGCGTCAAACGGTGTGAAGCTGTCGCTTTCCCAAGGCGGCAGATAGAGCTCGTAGGCGAGCATCGCGTAGAGTTCGCGTGAAAGCGCAACGAGCTTCGCGCGGCCGAGCGTGCCGTGTTGCGCGACGAGGCAAGCGATCAATCCGGGCAACGCGAAACAATGCAGCACGTTATTGCGGAAATAAGTGAGCGAAACAGCTTCGACTTCCTTGGCTATCGCCACACTTCCGAAGGGGTGAGATCGCTTTTCGGTGTATCCTAACTTCTCACAATATTCGATCGATTGCCCGGCAGAATTGGACGTTAATGTGAGCTCCTGTATCACTTGCGTGCGCGGAACGAGACGCTTCAGATGATCGACCGTTGCTGTGAGCTGCGCGACGTCCGCCGCGTGTCTGGGCGTAGCGAGCAGCGCCGCTGAAACGAGCGAAACCGGGTTGATATGCGCCGCGCCGTTGATCCGCTCCGCGATACGGCGCGACAGTTCGGTCAAGGTGCTGCGGCGAAGATTTTTGTCATCGAGCCATTTCGCGAAATCGGGGCTGCCGACTTCGTCCAACAGTTCTTGCAAAAAAATTGGTCGCGCAAAGCTCACGCCCACACGACCATACTTTTGTTTGCGCATTTCGAGCGCCGCCGTCGCGAGCCCCCAGAGCGATTCCTTCTTCTTCGCCGCGCCGGAAAGCTCTTGCGTGTAGCTGCCGCCTTCGATCAGTTTTTCGTACCCGATGTAGACCGGAACGAAGGCAAGCGGCCGATCGTGCTCGCGCAAAAAGCTTTGCACCGTCATCGAGATCAAGCCCGCTTTCGGTGGCAGCATACGCCCGGTGCGCGAGCGACCACCTTCGACGAAATACTCGACGGGAAATCCGCGCTTCAACACCTCGTGCACATACGAGCTGAACACTTCCTGATAAAGCTCGTCGTCTTTGAACGAACGGCGAATGAAGAACGCACCACCGCCGCGCAGAATGCGACCGACAATCGGCAAATTCAGATTTGCGCCCGCAGCGATATGCGGAATGGTGAGCCCCGCTTCGCGCACGACGTACGAGAGCAACAAATAATCGATGTGGCTGCGATGGCAGGGCACGTACACCAGCGTGTGATCTTTCGCGAGCGTGTGCAGCGCGTCCGCGCCTTTCACCTCGACGCCGTCGTAGATACGATTCCAAACGCTTTTCAGGATGCGAGCAAACACGCGAATGATCGGATATGAATAATCGGCCGCAATCTCGCGAACGATTTTTTCGGCGCGTGCTTCGACCCGCTCTTCGCTCGTCTTCTTCGCATTCACTTCATTGGCAATTGCTGCTCGGACCCGCGCATCGCGAAGGATCGCTTCCATCAAAATTCGGCGGTGCGAGAGATCGGGGCCAATCGCGGCCTCGCGCTCGTTGCGGAAATGCGTGCGCAACACCCGCGCAATTCGACGCTCGGTGCGCTCTTGGCTGAGCGCTTCGCCTTGCGCCGCGATCAGCTGTCCGCGTAGCGACATGGGATCGCCGAACTTCACGACCACATCGTTGCGAAAGAAAATGATCGAAAACAGTTTGCGTAAACGCGAACGCCCGCCCCAGCCTTCCGCCGCCCAAATGCGCAACCAGCGCATGCGCGTCGCCGGGTTAAAAAGACTTTCTTCGCGCTCCGGCGTTCGTCCCCAAAAAATGCTGACCGGTACGAGCTGCACATCGTCGAGTGTGTTCGCGTTCAAGCGGTCAAGCAGCCGATGCAAGCGCTCCGGCGCGGAACGCAACTTCCCGCCGGGACGCAAAAACATGGTGTCGCGCAAATAGAAATATGCGCTGCGTTCGCTGTGCTCGGTGCCGGGCATCGGTGCGTGGGACGGCGGCAGCGCAAGCCGACGCGTCAGCGAATCGAGCATCGCCCGATCGGTCATCGAGGGCCGCGAAAGCACATAGCATGTGAGCTTCGATGGGTCGAGCGTGAGCGGTTGTGGGAACACCTGTGCACGCACCCAGCCGTCGAATAGCTTGCGCAGTAGCGTTGGAAACCAGCGACTCGGCGAAAAGACAACGGATTCACTCATTGCACATCAACGCTTTTTGCGATGAGCGACGTCGCCCGGGCGAGCGCATCCGGCGCGTCGCAATACACGATTTCGCCCGGCAGGCTGCGTAGCCAAGTGAGTTGGCGCTTTGCCAGTTGGCGCGTTGCGAAAAGCGCGCGATCAAACATCTCGGTCTCGGGCGCGCGGCCTTCGAGCACGTCGAGCACCTGTCGATAGCCGACGCAGCGCATTGAAGCCATTTCCGCGGTAAGTGTGTATTTCATCCTGAGCGATTTCACCTCATCGACGAAACCGGCGTCAAACATTTCCCGCAATCGACGCTCGCAACGTGCGTGCAGCCATTCGCGGCGCTCCGGTAGCCAGCGAATTGTTAAATGCGCTATGTCTCTCATTGCCCTATGTTTTCTATCTTGCATCGAAGAAAGCGGCTTTCCTGTCTGTAGCCAAACTTCATAGGCACGCCCTATTCTTTGGGAGTCTTTAGGCGGGAGTCGAGATGCGGTATCTGGATCGACCCTCGCAAGCG
>JAAFJI010000040.1 GCA_013298045.1 Betaproteobacteria bacterium | reverse complement strand
CACCGTGAAATCCGATCGTCTTGATGCTGAGGCGCTCTCGTGGTTTGTCGATGACACGTTGACCAAAAGGATGCTCGGTGTAAAGGGCGTTGGCAAGGTCACGCGCGTCGGTGGCGTAAACCGGCAGGTGCAAGTTCTGCTTGACCCGGCGCGCATGCAGGCGCTCGGCGCAACCGCAATCGACGTGTCGCGCCAGTTGCGCAGCATGCAACTTGATGCGGCCGGTGGACGCACCGATCTGGGCGGCAGCGAACAACCGATTCGAATTGTTGCCAACGTGCAAAGCGCTGCTGAGTTTGGCAATATCGAAATTTCATTGCAATCAGGTCAGCGCGTACGGCTGGAGCAGATCGCAACCGTGACCGACACCTTTGCCGAGCCGCGTGCAGTGGCGCTCCTAAACGGCACGCCGGTGGTCGGTTTCGAGATTTCACGCAGCAAGGGCGCGGGCGAGATCGACGTGGGCAACGGCGTCTACAAAGTCATCGACGAGCTCAAAATTGCGCATCCCGATTTCACTTTCACTGAAGCGTTTAACTTCGTTGAACCGGTGCAAGAGGAGTTCGACGCTTCGATGACGCTCCTGATTGAAGGCGCGCTGCTTGCGGTGCTCGTCGTGTTTTTGTTTCTCCGCGATTTCCGTGCGACGTTCGTCTCTGCGGTCGCGCTTCCGCTCTCAGTGATTCCGACCTTTATCGGGATGCAGTATTTGGGTTTTACGCTCAACGTCGTGACCCTGCTTGCGCTATCGCTCGTGATCGGAATCCTGGTTGACGATGCGATTGTGGAGGTTGAGAACATCGTTCGACATTTACGAATGGGAAAAACGCCGTACCAGGCGGCGATGGAGGCAGCCGACGAGATCGGACTCGCCGTGATCGCAACGACATTTACCTTGATCGCTGTGTTCTTGCCGACCGCCTTCATGGCTGGTATTCCGGGTAAATTTTTCAAGCAGTTTGGATGGACTGCGTCGCTTGCGGTGTTCGCCTCGCTCGTAGTCGCGCGGATGTTGACGCCGATGATGGCGGCCTATTTGTTAAAGCCCATAGTCAAACCGCACACCGACCCGAAGTGGCTCACCTGGTACATGGGCTGGGCCAACTGGTGTACTCGGCACCGCTGGATCACCTCGATTGCGGCAGCGCTTTTTTTCGTCGGCTCGATTCTTCTGGTGGGCAAATTGCAAACCGGGTTTATTCCTCCCGATGACAACTCACAAACGCAAGTGCGGCTCGAATTGCCGCCGGGGGCGACGCTTGCCGAAACCGCCGCCGCAGCAGAGAAAGCGCGCGAACTGGTGATGGGTGTGAAGCACGTGAAATCCGTCTACACCACCATTGGTGCGGGTGCTGCCGGAACCGATCCATTCGCGCCACCGGGTACGAGCGAAACGCGTAAAGCAACGCTTACGATCATCCTTGCATCGCGCGGCGAACGCGACCTAAAAAAGCAACCGATCGAGGCGGAAATGCGCAAGGTGCTGGAGGCGATTCCAGCGGCGCGCTCGACCGTGGGTCTAGGCGCTTCGGGTGAAAAGTATGTGCTCGTGCTAACCGGCGACGATCCAAATGCGTTGAGTGCTGCGGCGGTTGCAATCGAGCGCGACTTGCGCACGATTCCCGGGTTGGGCAACGTCGCGTCGTCAGCGAGCCTGGTGCGACAGGAGGTGCTGGTCAAGCCGGATACGGCGAAGGCTGCCGACATGGGCGTCTCTAGCGCATCGATCGCGGAGACGTTGCGCGTCGCGACCGTGGGCGACTACGAACAATCGTTACCGAAGCTCAATTTGTCGCAGCGCCAGGTGCCAGTGCTCGTGCAACTCAATCCTGAAGCGCGAAAAGATATATCGCAAATTGAGCGTTTGCTTTTGCCAAGCAGCGTGCAGGGCAAACCGCCGGTGATGCTGGGCTCCGTCGCCACAATCGAGACCGGCAGCGGCCCGGCGGTGATCGATCGATACAACCGGGCGCGTAATATCACTTTCGACGTGGAGCTCGGCGGTCAACCGCTGGGCGAAGTGACCGAGGCGGTAAAAAATCTCCCCGCAGTGAAGAACCTTCCTGCAGGCGTGAAAGTGATCGAAGTCGGCGACGCCGAGATCATGGTGGAATTCTTCGTGAGCTTCCTGATTGCAATGGGTGCGGGCGTGTTGTGCATCTACATCGTGCTCGTGTTGCTTTTCAAGGACTTTCTGCACCCAGTCACCATTCTCGCTGCGCTGCCGCTTTCGTTTGGCGGCGCGTTTATCGGATTGCTGATGGCAAACAAATTGCTCTCAATGCCCTCGGGTATCGGCATCATCATGTTGATGGGCGTGGCGACGAAGAATTCAATTCTGCTGGTCGAATACGCCATCGTCGCACGGCGCGACATGGGTATGACGCGCATGGAAGCGCTGATGGACGCGTGTCACAAGCGCGCGCGACCGATCATCATGACCACGATTGCGATGGGTGCCGGCATGCTGCCGATTGCGATCGGTTGGGGCAGCGCCGATCCATCGTTCCGCTCGCCAATGGCGGTCGCAGTGATCGGCGGCTTGGTGACGTCAACAATCCTCAGTCTAATTGTGATTCCGCCCGTGTTCACCATCATCGACGACATCGAGCATGGCTTGAAGCGCATGTGGTCGAAGCTCCGTTCGTCGCGGCGAACCACAAAGGTCGAGCCACGCGCCGCCGAGTAGAAACGCGCGCTGCCTCGCCTGATTTCGGTCGGCGGGGCAGCGCGTTGGCTGTCCTTTCCACGACGCGACGCAAAAAACTCCCACCGTTCGTGGGCTAATAACCATACGCTTCTTCGCCCTATTGGTTAAGGGTGAAGAACAAATTCAGGAAACTACTGAAAGTAGTAATTTTGTCCGCCTCCTTCTGATTTCAATGGGGAAATGCGGGCAAAGTTATTATGGAAATGTGACCGTACTCGCGCACTGGCTGACCCATCAAGAATCGAAAGAATTCACGTTTATCTGATTGAAACTACGCGGCGCATAACCGCGAAGTTGAGCGTCTGTCGTTTTGAAAGCTGCTTTCCATGGCTAGGCGCGTCGAAGTCGGGCGACAGTTCTCGGCGAGGAACGGACTTTCGAGAATTGCTCGACGTTTGAGCTAAGCGGGCAACGGCGGAAGGACGCCAGGCCCGCGCCGGTGAAAATGTACCGCGTACCGCCAGACCGGACCTGGTGGCCTGCCGTTGGCGCTCCGCTTGAGCGAGGGGTTGGGCCGCACTCGGGTGCCTATGGTCTTGCGGCGCTTGTAACCAGCCGCAGTCCCAGGCCGAACATGACCAATCCTGCGGTTCGGTCGCCCCAGGCCTTGTAGGACAAATATGCCTTCTGGGGTGCTGCCGATGAGAGTAACAGAGCGACCAAAGAGTACCAACCGGCCTCAACTAGGAAAACCAGGGCCAAAAGCACTGCTGAGAAGCCCACTGAGAAATGCTGCGGAAGGAGCGCTGCGAAGACACTTGCGTAGACGATTGCTGTCTTTGGATTGCTTACCTGTGTTGTGAGGCCAAGCCAGAATGAGCGCTTCGCGTTGACACCCTGCAGGCTGACTGCTTGAAATGCCAGTGGCTCCCTCGCCGATTTGAAGATGAGAAAGCCGAGATAGCAGAGATAGAGACCGCCAATAACCTTGAGTGCGACGTACAGCGAAGGTACTGCGTGGAAGACCCCTTGCAGCCCCAGCAAAGCAGCCAAGCCAAATAGTGCTCCGCCTACACCCATTCCAAGCGCTGCGCCAAGTGCTTGCGATCTGGACGAAGCGACGGCCATGCGAGCAACCATTACAAAGCTTGGTCCTGGGCTAATTACGCCAACTGTGAGCGCGGCGAGGATACCGGCGAGAGCCGTGAATTCTTGGGTCATGTGATCTCCGAGTGGTGGCTTGTGCGGCCTAACGTGTTTTATACGCGCGTCGCACGTATAGCTTTTTAAAAGTGCAAATTACGCTACGCATTTCGTCCTCTCAACTCGTTGAATTCAATTGCGAAATGACGTTGTACTGCATTAGCACACAGTTTAACGGCGGAACGCGGACAGATACTTCGGCAATCACAACAACGCAAACGGTGTCCACAGCGCTCGCCTTCGCTGGCGACAGTTAGGTTCGCGCTCGCCATGCGCGGGCTCATATCATTCTTACTTCGCGAAACTCGAAAGAGATCGCGCAGCGCGAATGCTCGCTTTGGGACGAACGCTGCCAAACGGCAACGCTTTGCACTCCGCCGATGCGCCGCCTGGTTCTCCATAGACATTGACATGTGGTGAATGCACTTCGGTTTATCTTTGAGGGTGACGGATAGGCAAGCACCCTAGGCGTTGACAACGTAGCTGGGGTTCTCCGCACCACCTACCGCGAGCTTCCCGCGAGCACGTGCAGCACCTCACGTCCATAGCTCGCGGCTTTCGCTTGGCCAATCCCGGAAACTTGCAGAAGCTCGTCTTGGGTCTGTGGGCAACGCTCGGCGAGCGCACGCAGCGTGCTGTCCGCGAAGATGACGAAGGCGGGTACCGAGAGCTCGCCAGCTTTTGCGCTTCGCCACGATCTGAGTTGTTGAAAGCGCGCTTGCGCATCGGGCGAGAGCGCAGCGAGCGCGTCGTTCTTTTGTTTGTCGACTTTCGATTTCGGTGATGCACCACGTTGCGCCGCGCGCTCGGTGTGAATCGATTCCGCCCGTAGGGTGAATGTTTCCTCGCCGCGAAGAAAAGCGCGTGCGGCTTCGGTCATTTTCACCGCGTTGTAGTCGTTGCGATCGGAGAAGATCGCGCCGCGTGCAATCAACTGTCGAGCGATCGCTCGCCAGAACGTATCGGGATGCGCTTTGCCAATGCCGTAGACCGAGAGTGAGGCATGACCACGATTGCGCACGCGTTCGGTATCCGCGCCGCGCAGCACGTCGATGATATAGGCCACACCAAAGCGCTGATCGGTGCGCGCGACGGCGGAGAGAAACATTTGCGCTTCTCGCTTCGCGTCAATGCTTTCGGGTGGATCGTTACAGTTGTCACACGCCATGCAGCGATAGCCGATCTGCTGGGTTTCGCCAAAGTAGTCGAGCAGGGTGCGGCGGCGGCATTCGGTAGTTTCGGCGAGCGCGAGCAGTCGATCTAGCCGGTCGCGTTGCAGCGTTTTGAATGCGTCCGGCGCTTCGCTGCCTTCGATAAAGTGCATCTGCTTCACAACATCTGCCAGGCCATACACCATCCAGGCAAAGGCCGGGTCACCGTCACGCCCGGCGCGGCCGGTTTCCTGATAGTAGTTCTCAATTGTTTTCGGCAAATCCAAATGCGCGACGAAGCGCACATCGGGCTTATCGATACCCATGCCGAACGCGATGGTTGCAACCATGATCACGCCGTCTTCGCGCAGAAATCGATCCTGATTTTTCCGGCGAACGCTTTGGTCGAGCCCAGCGTGGTACGCGAGCGCGGTAAATCCCTCGGTGACGAGCCACGCCGCAGTCTCTTCCACGCGTTTTCGGGAAATGCAATACACGATGCCGGCTTCGCCTTCGTGCGACTGGAGAAAAGCGAGTAGCTGCTGCTTTTCACCGCGACGTTCGGCAACGCTGTAATGAATGTTCGGTCGATCGAAACTCGATACAAACTCGCGCGCTTCTTGCAGCCCGAGGCGCTCGCGAATTTCTACGCGCGTTGCTGGATCGGCCGTTGCCGTGAGCGCAATGCGCGTCACGTTGGCGAAGCGCGTGCCGAGCATCTCGAGCGCCAGATACTCTTCGCGAAATTCGTGACCCCACTGCGATACGCAGTGCGCCTCGTCGATTGCAAACAGGCTGATTTTTCCGCGCTCATACAAGGGGTCAAGCAAGGAGAGAAAGTGCGGCGTAGTCAGGCGTTCCGGCGCGACGTAGAGAAGCTTCAAGCGATCCGCCGCGAGCGCGCTTTCAACCTCGGTTTGTTCCTCGCGCCCCTGCGACGAATTGAGGAAGTTCGCAGCAACACCGAGCGCTTCCAGCGCGCTTACCTGGTCGTGCATGAGCGCAATCAAAGGCGAGACCACAATGGCGCAGCCGTCGAGCACAACTGCCGGCAGTTGATAGCAAAGCGATTTCCCGCCACCGGTCGGCATCAGCACCAGCGCATCGTCGCCGCCAAGAACGGTTTGGACGATTGCCTCCTGCGCGCCGCGGAAGTGGTCGAATCCGAAGACTGATTTAAGGGATTGCCGAACGATCGATTCCGAAATTTCGCGTGAACTCATCGCGCGATTGTTGCCTATGGTCGATCGGCGCGCCGCTTGATCAACACGATCCACTCCGAAACGGTGCTGCTACCTTACGCCCATTAAAACATATTAGAATTGGTAATAAAAATGCTAATCGAAAATAATAAAAAAACGAGTTTTCGTCATAAAATACAGGGCAAAAAGTGAAAGTGCCACAAGGCGTATGGTTTTACACACGCTATTTTTTCCTCGGCGCAGCGGACTGCGTCGGCGAGATGAAAATCGTCTTCGGTGCGCGATCGGGTCTACCGACGATTGAGTTTGCCGTGGTCGCTGTGTTGACGCCACTGCTTGCACGATCAACAATCGAGCTCGGATCGGACGAACAGCTGTATCCGCTGTTGGCGTCGCCCTTACAGCACATGTCCATGCAGCCGCCACCGCCTGAGAGCCGCAAGTTGACCGCCTGGTAGCCCGGGTGGCCTTCGCAGCTTGACTTGAATCCGGAATCCACCGGCGCGCTGCACGTGTTGAGCACAGCGCGCGCGTGACCCACGCTTGCAGCCGAGAACAGCGCGGCGCTTGCAAACGCCGCAGCGAGTGCGCGCAACGTCCAGCCGCCGGCTTTTTCCTTCGACGCGCAATGTGGTCGTGGGGAGAAGATACTCATAGTCGCCTTTTCAATGGGATTGGGAGGGAAGTTCCTGCACGGCGTAGTACGGTGTCAGCGCGCCCATCCGGACAGCTGCGCGCGGTGCGCTAAACCGGATCGGCAGCAAAATAGACAAGACCGCGAACACCACACTGCCGTTCGAGATAGCGCGCGATGCCGTTGTCGTTGTTCCAGCGCGGGCGCAAAGCTGCGGCAGGAAACTCAATGCCGCCGATCACGCGGCTGTCGCGTAATCCGAGCGCGACGCGCGCCATGATGAGCCCGTCAATAAGCGGATTGAACTGTCCGTCACCATCGATGTCGGGCGAACAGTAGGCGTGCAGAAACGGCCCGCCCTGATACTTCGCGGCGCACATGTCGAATTGATTGCTGCCGACGGTTTGTTCGCAGCCGCCGACTACGAGGATGCCGCCGTTCGCATCGAGCAGGACGGAAACCCCACGGTCGCTCGATGCGTTGCTGCTGAATTCGGTGACGATCACGCCCGTGGTGTCGGCGTTGCCGTTGATGCTGCGATCGGGATCGCCACTGGCAACATAGCGCACCCAACAGAAGCCGTCGCCGCTCGTTGCCGGATTGAGTCCGCAGCTTCCTGCAATCACGATGCGCCCATCGGGTTGAATCGCAATGCCGCTCACGGTATCGTCGAGCGCCTGGAAGCCAATCGGCGTGCGCACGACGCCGCCGCCAAAACTTGGATCGAGATCGAGATTCGACGATACCCGCACCGTGCAGAAATCAACGCCCGTGGACGGCCCCGAATTGCAAGTGCCGCTCATGATGAGTTTGCCGTCGGCCTGAAGCGCAGCGGCGCGGACGAACGAGCTGCCGGTGGTGCCAACACCGATGCCGACGCGCCGATTGACGGTGCCGCTGGGCGTGAAACTCATGGCGCAGAAATACTTCGTTGTGCTCGGCGGTTGCTGGCAGCCACCGGCCGCATAAATGCCGCCTTGCGCATCGACGGCAAGTGCGAAGAGTAAATCGGTGGTATTGGCAGGCGAATTCAGAAATGTCTGCGCAACAATGCCGTTGGTCCCAAACGAGGTGTCGGCGCGACCATTGGCGAGATAGCGCGCCATGCAAAACGCAACAACGTTGACCCCACCTCGGGTGCACGGTCCTCCGACGAGAATTTTTCCGTCAGGCTGGAGCGCGAGCGCGGTGATATGTTCGTTGGCCGTGCCCGGTTCGATCGGCGTCACGATTTCGCCGCTGCTGCCGAACGAGGTGTCGATCGCCCCATCGCGCAGAAATCGGACCAGGCAAAAATCGCTGCCGCGACTGCTGCTCACGCATTGACCCGCCACGACGATGCGATCGCTCGTATCGACCGCAACGGCGTACGGAATCGCGTAGCCGGTCTGATCGAGCGGGTGCCAGGTGCGGCTGCCGAGCACGTTGACTACGGCATTGCTAAATGAGCCATCGGCATTGAACCGCGAGATGCAGAAACTCAAAATTCCGGTGCTTGCGACGCAGCTCGCGGCAACAACGATTCTGCCGTCGCTTTGCCGCGCAGCCGCACGCACGGTGACGCTCGATCCGAGCATCGTGGCGCGGGCTTTTCCACCGCTACCGAACGTACCGTCAAGATCGCCAGGCAGCGCAAACGACGGATTGACGGCGAAGGCGACGCTGACGGTAGCGATTGTGCGCAGGACTCTATGAAGGGCGAAAAGGCGCATGAGCTGTCTCCGTTTTTCGTTCTATTTTTGGGTTTCGACTACTGGCTGCGAATCGACATACCGCATTGATTCACAAGATAGTCGCGAATCGAAAACCAGTCAGAGCGCGTCGCGCTGGACCCAACGACTATGTTTTGCAGCATGCGACTCGAATCGAAGCCGAACATGGCGCGCATGAAAATCATGGCGTCAGTATCGGGGCGGACAACCCCGTCGCCATCGATATCGAGGCTGCACTGCCGGGCGGTGTTGGGGCCGCCCTGCAAGCGAAGCACACAGCTGTCTTGCATCGTCGCCGTCGTGTCGCGACAGCTCGTCGCGAGCAAAAACCTGCCGTCGGATTGGACAAGCAGATCGGCAGCGTTTTGGATGACGAGCGGCGTCGCGAGTAATGCGCCGCCGGTTGGCGAGAACGTTGTGTCGGCAAAACCCTCCGGCCAGTGTCTCGACAAGCATACGCTTGCGTACGTCGTCGCTGTGTTGCAGCTAAGCAGCGTCAGGATGCGCCCGTCGGGAAGCACCGATACGGCCATCGCTGCGCTTGAGATCGCGCCGCTCACGACGATGCTCACAACGCCCGACCGCGCATAGGCGGCATCGAAACTGGTGTCGAGCACGCCGCTTGCCGAATAGCGCGATAGGCACGCAAGGCTACCGCATTGACCCGCAACGAGCAGCTTGCCATCGAACTGTAGCGTTATCGCGTAGGCGCGCTCTGACACGCCTGCGCCGCTGGGGTTTGCGTAGACGACGCCGGCGTTGCCGAAACTCGATTTCACCACGCCGGTGTTGGTAAATTGGGCGAGACACAAATCGATCTCGCTGGCTGATCTTGCGCACTGCCCAGCCACGGTAATGTCGCCGTTTCTCGCAATGACCAAAGCATTAGCCTGTTCGTCCAACACAAGATTCGGCGCGAAGGTTGCGAGTACTTTTCCGGCGTTACCAAAACTTGGATCGAGCGCCCCACTCGCAGCGGTATAGCGAGCGAGACAAAAATCCGTGCCTGTGCTCACGCCTGCACAACCGCCCGCGACCACAATGCGATCAATCGCATCAATTGCGAGCGCATTTAGCACGTCGGCACCGCTGCCTGCCGCGATGCTTGTGGTGACGACACCGGCACTACCGAAGCTGGCGTCGATTGCGCCATTGCCGTGGTAGCGCGCAAGACAAAAATCGTTGCCCGTCGCCGCGCTTTCGCAGGTGCTCGCGATTACGATCTTGCCGTCGCTTTGTAGGGCGACGCGCGCGCCGTGCGCGAGCTGAGGTGCGTACCAGTTTTCGCGCAGCGGTGTCACGACGGTGGCTGCGGCGGCGAACGAGGGATCGCCACTGCCGGTGGCGTTGAGCCGATGCAGGCAGAGATTGGGCGTGAACGGAGAGGATGCCGTGCGTAGGCACTCCGAGACGACCACGACCTTGCCATCGCGTTGCAGTGCGAGCGCGGCGACGCCATCGAACTGGTTCTGCGCGCTGTTTTCGCGACGCTCAATGCCGTTCGCGGCGAACGAGGCGTCGAGATCGGTAGGGGAGGCGCTTGCGCTGCGCGCTGCGAAGACCACAAGCAGCAGGCAGCCAAACGTTTGCAGCGCTCTTCTCAGTTCGCCGCGTCGGTTTGCACGGCTTCGAGCCGCAGAGTGGTGTTGCGTCGGCGATTGCATCCGACCCTCCATTGAAAGTGATCTCACAGTGCAATACGTTGCGACTCTGAAAAAGCGGGCAACGACGTTAGTTGAAGTTGGCATTTACGCGTTACGCCCAATAAAAATTGACGAGAGGCTGAAAACATGAATTCGCCAGACTGTCAGTTATGGACGTAGAGTCTCTAAAAAAAGATAGCTAGCAAACATGTTGCTTGTGCTGCTCGCACCTGATCGGTTCGATGGCTTGCTGTGCCGCTCAAAGTAAAAAAAACGGCGTATCGCTGTGCAGGGCAGCGCGCGGCGCGCGCTCGGAAACCACAGGCGATTTTGGCCGCGACGCGGCGTGCCGGATCGAAAAGCTTCGGTACACGCCCCGAGTAATCGTGCTGTAGCGCGACCAGGTCGCAAGCCGTGTCATGAAGGCAAGCGCGAAAAGCCCGTCGCCATGCGGCAAAAATAGCTTTCTCATGAGCCACGATGCGCCGTTCGACTGTAACGAAAAGTCGGCTTCGATGGCGGCCACGCCGTTGTGGATGAGGGAGGCTCTACGCTGCATTGCCCAGCGCTTGTTGTCTTCGAGCAATAGCTCGTTGAAACGCTCGCCGAATAGCAACCCTTCGAAGCATTGATGCGATAGCTGCAACACCGTCCAGGGATCGTCCGGCGCATGCAGCTCGAGTATGTATCCTCGAGCGTCGTGCGCAATCCACTGAGACGGAATTTCCATTTCAACGCGAAGGTCGGCATCCGTGTAGTGACGCCAAAACGGTGTTGATTGATCGAAGCTCGTATCGGCAGTGGCGAGGCTTTGCATGGTAGAGTTCCTTTGTGTGTCGCACTCGGTGCGTGCGGGTCAGGTTCCGGCCGGATTTGGGTTTTCCTTGCCAAGCAGTACGCTCCATGGCGCGCGAAACCGGACATCGCGCTTGCAAATTTTTTTCACTTGCCCTGTCCGGTTTGCCCGCGAGAGTGCGTATGCAGCCCATAGGGAGGGGATTGCAATGTCGTTGCACGAAGAATCCGATGACGATGAGCCGATTGCCGATCACGAGGTCACGGTCTTGTTGCGCGCCGCGCGAAACGGCGATCGAGAGGCGGTGGATAAGCTCTTTGTCGCGCTCTATCGGGATTTGCACCGTCTCGCACGGGCAAAACTCCGCCGCCATCGAGCGATTACCAATGTCGATACGACGACCGTTTTGCACGAGAGCTATCTGCGCTTGAATCGTCTTGCAGCGCTAGATGTCGAGGATCGCAGTCACTTTTTCACCTACGCCGCGCGAGTCATGCGCTCTGTCATCATCGATCTAGTGCGAAGCGCACAAACCGAGCGTCGCGGCGGCGGGCACGTGCATGTGACGCTGAATACCGAGGTAGCCGATTCGGTTGCCGAGGACGACTTGCTAGATATCCACCGAGCGCTTGACGAGCTTGAAGCGGTTGAGCCGCGGTTGGTGCGAGTGGTCGAAGCCCGCTTCTTCGGCGGGCTCACCGAAATCGAGACTGCCGAAGCGCTTGGCGTCTCTGATCGTACGGTGCGTCGCGACTGGGAAAAGGCAAAACTCATGATCGCATCGATCATCAAGCAAACGTGAGACGACTAACGTGAGCGGAGGTAGTCGAATCGACCGTTGGCGAGCACTGAGCGCGGCGCTCGACGCGCTGCTGGATATCGAACCACGCGAGCGCAAGCATTGGCTCGCTTGCGCCACAATTTCCGAGGAAGATCGCGCAACGCTCGCGTCGATGCTGAGCGAGGACGGAAACTTCGAGCCCGGGGTTTCGCTCGATGGTGACGCGATCGGTAGAAACATTCGCGTGATCGATTCGATTCCCGAGCATGATCGGCCCATGCAGCGCATCGGTGACTATCAACTTGTGCGCAAACTCGCCGAAGGCGGTATGTCGAGTGTTTGGCTCGCGCAAAAACCGGGTGCAGCGATCGGCAGCGAACCTGCGGTTGAACAATTTGCAGTTAAGCAGCCACATCGTGGCGTGATGAGCGGCGATATCGATCGCTTCCTGCAAGAGGGACATATCCTCGCAACGCTTGCACATCCGAATATCGCGCGCTTGATCGACACCGGCATTAGCGATGCTTCGCCCTATCTCGTACTTACTTATGTGCAGGGGCGACCGATCACCGAGTATGCGCACGCTCATCGCCTCGGACTCGAACACCGGCTTAAGCTCTTCTTACAGGTACTCTCTGCCGTGCAGTACGCGCACGGACGCTTGGTCTTGCATCGCGATTTGAAACCGGCAAATATTTTTGTGACCGACGCTGGCGAGGTTCGCCTGCTTGACTTTGGCGTCGCGAAACTACTCTCGGAGGTCGACGCCGCCCAGGCAAGCGGCGAAATGACCTTGGTCTATGGTCGTGCGATGACGCCACTGTACGCGTCGCCCGAGCAGCTGCGCGGCGAGCCGCTATCGATTGCGAGCGACGTGTATTCCTTGGGGCTCGTGCTCTACGAACTATTGACTGATAAGCGAGCACGCAACGACGACAGTGGTGGTGCCACTGCAATTCTCGCGCACGTACTGGCGACTGCGCCGCCGCGTCCGAGCGACGCGATCACAGCCGCATCGGCGATTTCGCGCAGGGAGCTCGCAGGCGACATCGATTTGATTGTGGCTCGCACCCTGGCCGTGAACTCGCAAGAGCGCTATCCCACCGTCGACGCGCTGGCCGAAGATATTTCTCGCTACATGAACAGCGAACCGATTCTCGCCCGTGCGCCGACCGTTTGGTATCGCGCAAAAAAAGCGATTGTGCGCAATCGACTTGCAGCCGCGCTTGCAAGCGCAGCAATCGTGGGCGTCTCGGTCACCGCTGCGGTGGCGCTTTGGCAGCGAAACATAGCGATTGAGCAGCGCGATGCGGCAAAAGCCGAGGTGGACCGCCGTGCGAAGAGCCACGGTTTTATGATCCGCCTGATTTCGGAGTATGCGCCGAAGGACAAACCGCTGACATCGGTGGAGTTGCTCGATCTTGGCGTCAACTCGGTGGAGAATTATTTCAAGGACGACTACCGTGAGATGGTAGCGACGCTGCTGCGACTCAATGCGCGTTATATCGAACTGGGCGAGGCTGAGCGCGAGAAGCGTGCGACGTTCAAGGCATTGGATTACGCAAAAAAATCCGATGAACCGAACTTGATCGCCGGAACAAATTGCATGGCCGCGAAAGTGATGGCGCTCACCGATATCGAGGCCGCGCATCGGCACTTAGCCGCCGCGAAACAAGCGTTTGCGGCGGCGCGCGATCCGAGCGTTGGTATTCGCGCGGAGTGCTGGTTCAACGAAATTGCCGTGCTAAACGAAATCGGAGATTACGCCAAGGCAAGCGCGATTGCCGAGCAGGCGATGAATTTTTTCCGACCACGCGTCGAAGCGACGCGCAGTGTTTTCTACACCAGCATGCTGAACGCGGCGGGTCGCAGCTACACCTTCGAACAGCGCTACAGCGATGCCGAGCGTGTCTTCAAAGAATTGCTCGACATCGACGAAAAAATTGGCGCTGTCGGCACGAGCGCCAATTGGGTGTCGCAAGCCAATTTGCTAAACGTGTGGTTGCAAGCAGGAGACTATGCAAAAGCTTCCGACTATCTAAACAAAACGATTTTGCCCGTCGTAGGCAACGATCGCGCGAAATTGCCCGCGATGTTGCTGCTGCGGTGGGCAAGTATTGCCGCCGCTCGTGGCGAGCGCCCGCTCGCCGCTGACTTGTTGCAGCAGATCGACAAAGCCTCGCTAGCGTCGGTGCCGCTCAAGCATGCTCAAAGTAGCGCCGCCGTGCAGCTTTGTTACGTTGATGGCAACCCGAACTGCTTCGATCGCGAGCTTCAAGATTTCATTGCGACCACTAATGCGCGCTTTACATTCAATCCGCGCGAACAGGCCATTAACGATTTGATTTCTGCGCAGCTGTCGTTGCTCGCCGCACGCCCCGACGAAGCGATGACGAGTATTGAGCGCGGTCTTGCTCTATCGCAGCGCGTTGGCGAGCCCCCGCTCGCGGTCACCGCGAGTTTGTTTGAGCTTCGCGCGCGCGTGCACCTTGCACGCGTAGACGCAAGTGCCGCACTTGCCGATGTGCAAGCGGCGATCGCGCTACTCGATCGGTGCATGCGCTACCCGAGCGAGCGATCAGCTCGCTATGCACAGGCGCGCCTTACACGCGCCGAGGCGCTGGCAGCGACCGGCGCTGCGTCTCTTGCCGACGCGGAGCTGCGAGCGTTGGAGCCGGTGTTGCGGTCGCAATTGCTTGCCGTGCATCCCGAGATCGCGCGACTCGCGCGGCTGCGCACTCGTATCGACGCGATGGTGCGCTTGAAGGCATAGTGCTCACGCCTGCGACGATCGACGCGCGTGAATAGCCCCGCGCCACGACGCGACGCTTGTAGGTTATTGCTCTCCATCGATTGTTGATTGGAAAATCAAATAAATGCCAATAATAATAGGCATATCGCTTCATTTTGTACGTTTATCGCAAATTGCGTAAATTCGTTGCAATTTAGTAAAAGTTTTGCGGAAACGATAAAGTGTTATTAAAATAAGAGGCGATAGGTGTCCGTTTTCCCCATATTTTTTCGTACACCTCACAAGACCAAGTACGGCGGCGCAAACCGCTTAAGGCTGGGCGAGTGCGCCCAGCGGTCGAGTGTGTAAGTTCATTTCAATAGGAGGGTTTATGAACATTTCTTCTGATGTCGCGCGTCGCGTGCGTATCGCGCGCGGTCTCGCTGCATGTGTGCTCGCGGCGCTTTTTTGTAGTTCGGTGAGTTTTGCGATCAACACGACGTATACCTGCAGCGATCAACAGCGATTGATGATTGAAAACGCCCGTGGTGCAGCGGGGGCGTCTTGCATCGCCAAACCGTATCAGTTGGTCTGTACTGACGACGGTCAATACGGCTGCTGCAAGTCTGAGTGTGAATGCATTTTTCGTGGACGACTTTTTGCGGACAAAGGCTGGGGCGGCGGTGCGCGTAACTTCACTTCCTATTCCATTTCGAATAGCTGTCCGGTTGTAAAGGATCCGGTATTTAATATTCCGGGTGCCAACCAAGTGACACCAACGCGCACTCCGCCGAAGCCGCCGCAAAAGTAATTGGTAGTTCGCGTTCATCGGTCGCGCGCGGAGCAACAAGCGGTAGCTACAAACTTCATATTGCCGGGCGCGCGCGGCGTTGTAAGTCGCTTATTTCGGCACGACTCCGGGTTTCGAGGCTTCGATTGGTAATGGGTCGAGCGGTGCTTTGCTCGGTAGCGCGGCACCGGGAACAAGCGTTGCGCCAGCCTCGCCCGTGCGAAACGAGATGCTCGAACTGCAATGTCCCAGCGAACCGTCGTTGTTTACGCTACAGCACTGCGCGCGATTGCTTTCAGCACACACCCAGGCGCGACTCTGGATCGCACAGACGTCAAGCGTATGATTACTGGTTGCTTTCACAAGGCGATCAAGTTGCGCGGGGCTACAGTACGGGATAACTGGTTTTCTCGGACGCGCATCGCCAATTGTGGCTAGCGTTAAAGCGCCGCACGCGGCGAGCAAAGCACGGCGCGGGAAATTGTTTGCAAATGTGAACTTGGTCATGATGAAACTCCATCTACGGTTGTTTGAAACTGCGGCGAGCAACGATCCTTCAATCGAAAGCGACCCGCTATGGCGAAGTACGAGGTGGTAGTGCTAATCCGGGCGGAAATGCAATCTGCAGGACGGCAAAAGGTGCTGGGTGAGGGTGAGAGCGTGAACTCGGTTTTGTTCGCTATCCGCGTCCGAACCAAAACCATGCGATCAGCGCAGCTACAGGTATCCAGACGATAAGACTTCGTACCCGAGCGCTCGACGAGCGGCCGCCGCCGACGCTGTGATTGGAAAGATTGGTCTTGAGAATCCGATCGTCTTCACGACGGTTTACTTGCTGGAAGCTCGCTTGAGGGGTTGGCTTCGGCTTGGTGCGTGTGCGCACCGATTCAAGATGCGCGTCGCGACCGCCGATAAAGCCGGCTGCGCCCATCTGTGGCTTCGGCTGCGGGTTCTGTGTGATCCAGCGCGCGAATTCGCTCCATGCCGCCTCGTTGCCGATGGGATTGGATATCTCGCGAGACGCTCGCTCGCGATCTAGAACGTACGGATCGCTCAAACGCAAGTGCGGTTCGGCTTTCGGTGTCATGCTTTTCTCCTTTGGGGGCGGCGCAGTCAAATGCGCCTACCCGTTCGTACGCCGCAGGCACTGCAAAGCGGACATCGCTGCCAATTTTTTTGCGAAACCACCGATAGAACGCGCGGCGTTCAGGGCAGCGTCAGTTTGCTCTGACAAAATATCAAGCAAAATCAACGTGTTCGGTCTGAGTCCATTTCATCGCAGCTGTTGACCCGTGCGAGAAAAAATCTGCACTCGATCGCGTCAATTTCACGGAAGACATCAAGGAGAAATGCCATGGCGTTGCAAGGGCCGTACGTAGATCACTACCGATCATCAATCGGTACCGCCGCTAGCCGAGACGAGTTTTGGCGCGAAGCGGCGAACTGCATCGATTGGAAGACGCCGTTTCACCAGGTGTGTGATTTCTCCAAACCCCCGTTTGCAAAATGGTTTGTCGGTGGCACTACGAATTTGTGTCACAACGCGATTGATCGCCACCTTGCCGAACGCGGCGATCAGGTAGCGCTTAGATTTATTTCGTCGGAAACCAATTCGACGAAAGACTACACCTTCGCCACGCTGCACAAAGAGGTCAGCCGCGTCGCTGCGATGCTGCAATCCTTGGGGGTGGGTAAGGGCGATCGCGTCCTGATTTACATGCCGATGATTCCTGAGGCCGTGTTTGCGATGCTCGCGACCGTGCGCATTGGCGCAATTCACTCGGTCGTCTTCGGTGGCTTCGCCTCGGCTTCGCTTGCCACGCGCATCGATGACGCACAACCGAAAGTGATTGTCTCGGCCGATGCTGGCATGCGCATGGGGCGCGTGATCGCGTACAAGGGTTTGCTTGATGCGGCAATCGATCTCGCGCAGCATAAGCCGGATAAAGTCTTGCTCTTTGATCGGCAACTCGCGCCGATGCAAACCACGCCGACGCGGGACGTCGATTGGGCAAATTTCCGTCTGTCACACATGATGAAAACGGTCGCCTGCGAATGGGTTGAGTCGTCTCATCCGAGCTACATCCTCTACACCAGTGGAACCACCGGAAAACCGAAAGGCGTGCAGCGCGACACAGGTGGCTACACGGTCGCGCTTGCGTCGAGCATGCAAAAGATTTTCGGGTTGCAACCCGGCGAGACGATGTTTTGCACGAGCGACATCGGCTGGGTTGTCGGTCACAGCTACATCGTCTACGGGCCGCTTATCAACGGCAACACGACGATCATGTACGAAGGCGTGCCGACCCTGCCCGACCCGGCGATCTGGTGGAAGATTTGTGCAGAGAACAATGTGAAAACCATGTTCTCGTCGCCGACCGCGGTTCGCGTGCTTAAAAAGCAAGATCCGAAGTTCATGAAGCAGCACAAGCTGCCTTCGCTCAAGTACTTGTTCCTCGCCGGAGAGCCGCTAGATGAGCCGACCGCACGCTGGGTGAGCGATGCTTTGGGCGGCGTCTCCATCATTGATAACTATTGGCAAACCGAAACCGGTTGGCCGATTCTCTCGGCGCAGGTCGGCGTCGAAGAGACGCCGCGCAAATTCGGCTCGCCGTCGTTTCCGGTGTACGGCTTCGATGTGAAGTTGAAACACGAAGTCACCGGCGAGGCGGTCGGTGCCGACGAAAAAGGCGTGCTCACGATCGTGCCGCCGCTGCCGCCCGGTGCGATGACAACCGTGTGGAACGACGACGCGCGTTTCGTCAAAACTTACTTTGACAATTTCAAAGACGAACAGGTCTATTCGAGTTTCGATTGGGCAACGCGCGACAAAGATGGTTACTACTTCATCATGGGGCGCACCGACGATGTGATCAACGTCGCCGGACATCGTCTTGGAACGCGCGAGATCGAAGAGGCGGTGCAATCGAGTCCGCTAGTCGCGGAATGTGCGGTGGTCGGTGTTGCCGATCAGCTTAAAGGTCAAACGCCCGTTGCATTCGTCGTTTTGAAAAATAACGATAATAATTCGCTAGAGAGCAAAAACGCGATCTCTGCCACAGTTGATGGGGCAATCGGCGCGATTGCCAGACCTTCGGCAGTGCATTTCGTGATGCTGCTGCCAAAAACGCGCTCTGGCAAGTTGTTGCGTCGCTCGATTCAAGCGCTCGCCGAGGGGCGCGACCCGGGCGATCTCACCACCATCGAGGATCCGGCGGCATTGCAGCAGATCAAATCCGCACTTGGGCAAAAATAGCGGGATGCCACGCCCGCTATCCCGCGCCCACCGTCGCCGTTTCGTTTCACGCTGCCACCCTGCGTTTGCTGCGCTCGCCGCAGTTTTGGTGGGCGCGCTCGCCGGGTGCGGCGTGGTTCAGACCACCGCGAACGTGGCAAAGACGACTGCATCGGTCGTCGCGGGGACGGTCGAGACGACCGCGAATGTGGCAAAAACCGGCGCTGACCTTAGCTTGAAAACGGTTTCAACTGCGGCGACGGTCGGCGGGGCGGTTGTTAGTGCGGGCAGCGCTGCCGTTTCTGCGGGTGCTGCCGCTCGTGGCGCGAGTGCGGCGACGGCGACTGCCGCAATCGCTGGCGCAACGGCGCTTGGCGGTTTTGTTAAATGGGGCATCGAGTTTTCGCGCGAAGCGGAGCGAGCGAGCGCACCGCTCACGCCGCGTGGCGCGAACGAATTTGTGAGCGAAGCAGGTGCTGTGGTGCTTACCCGCGCCTGCGACGTGCCGCAACGCGGCGATCGGGCGGTCATCGAGCAGCGAAACGATGCCGAGTTCGAGGTGATAGTCGATCGCGTCGCCGCCGCGCCGCTGCCCGCGTTCACGCAGCGCTGCCCCATCGTGTCGGTGCAGCGAGTCAAAGGATCGTAGAAAGGGTTTCGCACGTGCAGATCGATGCCAATCTCATGAAATGGTTAAACGATTGCCTCGCGCGCGGGCATTCGCCGGAGAGTCTAACCACGTCAATGTTGCAATCCGGCTGGTCGCAGGAAATGGCGCGGCTTGCAATTGCCGAGGCGCTGGGTAAAGAGTTGCGTGCCAAACCGGATGTGCCGCTGCCGACCCGTGCGGTGCCCGAGCCCAATCTTCTTCAATCGCCGATTAGCGTGCAAGCAGGCGATCGGCTGGTCGATGTGTGGACGACGGTCAAATTTCCGCGAGTGGTTGTGTTCGGCAACGTACTCACGCATGACGAGTGCGACCAACTTATTTCGCTCGCACAGCCGAAGCTCGCGCGTTCGCTCACGGTCGATAACCAAACCGGTGGCGACGAGGTCAATCCGGCCCGAACCAGCGACGGCATGTTCTTCACTCGCGGCGAACACCCACTTTGCGAGCGCATCGAGCGGCGGCTGGCGGCGCTTGTCAATTGGCCCTACGAATACGGCGAAGGCTTGCAAGTGCTGCGCTATAAAAACGGCGCGCAATACGTGCCGCACTACGATTACTTCGATCCGGCGCAACCCGGCACGCCGCGCATTCTCGAGCGCGGCGGACAGCGTGTCGGCACCATCATCATGTATCTGAAAACGCCGGAGCGGGGCGGTGCGACGGTGTTCCCCGACATCGGTTTGGAAGTCGCGCCGATTAAGGGCAGCGCCGTGTTCTTCAGCTACGACCGCCCGCATCCGGACACCAAATCGCTGCATGGCGGCGCGCCAGTCACGCTAGGCGAGAAATACGTCGCGACGAAATGGCTGCGCGAGCGTGAGTTCACCTGAGAACCGGGATGAGATTAACGCGTTGTAGCAGCACTCAATCATAACGCCGCATAAAATATGTATTTACATCAATTTAGTGCATAAACTAAGAGAAAACAAAAATCGAGTTTCGTGATTATTTTACGCGGCAGAAGTAAAGACTGCTGTAGCTTTCCGCACGAGTTTTCTGCCACTTGCCGCGACGACTTTCAGTTCCACTTGTGCTTCCATTTTCAAATCGGCACGAGGCTTTGCGGGTTCTGCTTGACGCGCAAATACGATGTCTACGGTGCCGCGCCGCGTCTCGTACCGAGTTGGGAATGGAATAAGTCGCTCGCCTGATCGCATCGATCACGCCCAACTTGCTTGGGGTATCCCCAGCGGGTGCTTCAGCCGGTTTCGTTTCAGGGTTTGCGCCGCTAGAACTTCCCAGGAATATCCTAAACTTCGACATGGCTGCGCGGTCGCGAGTCGGGCGTGTATATCCGCATGCACTAGCGCATCGATCAAAAGCAACACACTTTCCCCGGGGGTCTTTATGAATCATTTCGAATCTAGCCGTTCGTTAGTCGCGCCGCGTGAATCTGCGCGCCGTTTCGTCAAGTCGCTTCGCACGCTCGCGAGCCGGGGCACGGCGCTCTGCGCCGCACTTCTCGCAACAACCGCGTTTGCGGCGCCGCCGGTGCCGGAAGTCTTGCATTACAAGTTTGACCAGAGCGGCACCAGCGCGACTAACTACGCGTCGGCACCTCCTGCCGGCACGGCGACCGCAACGCTCTTGGGCGGCATCACGCAGAATGCAGCGATGGCAGCCACCGCTCTGAAAGCTGCGGTCGGCAGCGGCATCACGTCGACGACTGATTACGTCAACACGGGGTGGGCACCGAATCTGGGCACAGGGTCGTGGTCGATCTCGTTCTTTACGAACAACATTACAGACACGACGACGCTCTACTACATCATGGGCGACGCCAATACCAGTAGCCTTCGGATCTTCACGAACGGCGTTGCCGGGCCGAACAACTGGGTTCTGCGCGGGGCTGGACTAACCGACACCTTTGTGAACGGCTGCGCGCAGGCCACGCCAAAGATGACGACCTTCGTCTACGACAGTACGCTCAACAACGTTAAAGGGTATTGCGATGGCGTACTCGCAACTACGGTTGCCCAGACCGCACCGAACCTCACTGGCACCGGTCCGTTCAAGGTGATTGGCTACAGCGCCAACGTGGGTCTTCCGTCTGGCGGTCAGGTCGCCGACGTTCGAATCTACAACCGCGCGATCACGCAGACTGAAATCACCGACATCTACAACGCGGCTTTCCCGCTCGCACAGACGCTTACGTTCAATCCTGCGCCGACGGTTGTAGTCGGCGGCACTGGCAATGTGAGCGCAACGAGCGCGACCCCCAACTCTGGTAACCCGATTACCTACTCAACGGTGTCGACCGATTGTTCGGTTACCTCGGCAGGTGTTGTGACCGGTATCAACGCCGGTACGAATAACTGCACCATTACGGCAACGCAGGCGGGCGATACGACTTACGCCCCCGGCACCGCGACC
>JAAFJI010000004.1:37270-44149 GCA_013298045.1 Betaproteobacteria bacterium | reverse complement strand
CGGCGATGAAGTCGTCGGCACGACGCGCGATGCGGCCTCAGCTGATCGTTCGCGGCTCATCGCGCTTGGGATCGATGCTCGCGTGAAAGTTGTCTCGATGTTGCCGTCGGACTACCGCAGCGTGCTGCGCACGGTGGCCGAGGTGCGGCCGCAGGAGATTTATTTTCTCGCCGGACAGACCTCCGTCGGACTTTCGTTCGATCAGCCGGTGGAGGCCATTGAGAGTATCGCGACCGGGATTCTCAATGTGCTCGAAGCCATTCGTTTCGTCGATGCAACCGTTCGGCTCTTTAACGCCGGGTCGAGCGAGTGCTTCGGCGACACCGGTCGCGCACCTGCAAACGAAGACACGCCGTTTCGTCCGCTGAGTCCGTATGCGGTCGCCAAAGCTTGTGCGCACAATCTGGTTGCAAATTATCGAATCGCGTACGGGCTTTTCGCCTGTACGGGAATCCTCTTCAATCACGAATCGCCACTGCGTCCGGCGCGCTTCGTGACTCAGAAGATCGTGCTTGGCGCGCACGCGATCGCGACGAAGCGGCTTGCGAAATTGTCGCTCGGCAATTTGGACGTTTCGCGCGATTGGGGCTGGGCTCCGGAGTATGTGCATGCGATGGCTGCGATCCTCTCGCAGAATCAGCCGCAAGACTTCGTGATTGCAACCGGGCGCACGGTGTCGCTTTCGTACTTCGTCGAGCGAGCGTTCGACTATTTCGGGTTGAACTGGACGCAGCATGTGGAAACCGATGCGTCGCTCAAGCGTCCGTCGGACATTTCATACGGGGCGGGCGACCCAAAGCGACTGCGCACAGCGTTGAACTGGAAGGCAGAGCGCGACGTCGATTTCGTTGTCGCCGAAATGTGCAAAATGGCGGAACAAAGATCGACAAGCGCAATGAAGGCAGGCAATTGAAACGAGCACTTATCACTGGAATTACGGGGCAAGACGGTGCCTACCTCGCGGAGTTTTTGCTAGGAAAAGGCTACGAGGTTCACGGGATCAAACGCCGCGCCTCGTCGTTTAACACCGATCGCATCGATCACTTGTATGAAGACCCGCATGTTGACGGGCGACGACTGAAGCTGCACTACGGCGACTTGACGGACACCGCAAACTTGACGCGAATCGTCGAGGAAGTCCAACCCGACGAAATCTATAACCTCGGCGCACAAAGCCATGTGCAAGTGTCCTTCGAGATGCCGGAATACACGGCAAACGTCGATGGGCTGGGCGCGCTTCGCCTGCTTGAGGCGATTCGCATGTTGAAGCTCGAAAAGAAAACGCGCTTCTACCAAGCGTCAACCTCGGAGCTTTTCGGGAAGGTGATGCAGATCCCGCAAACCGAGAAAACGCCGTTCTATCCGCGCTCGCCCTATGGTGTCGCCAAGCTCTATGCGTACTGGATCACGGTGAATTACCGCGAGGCGTACGGCATGTACGCCTGCAACGGGATTTTGTTTAATCATGAGTCGCCGCTTCGTGGCGAAACGTTTGTGACGCGCAAGATCACCCGTGCAATCGCGCGTGCCTATGTCGGGCTGGACCAGTGTCTCTATCTCGGCAATATGGACGCACTGCGCGACTGGGGGCATGCGCGTGACTACGTCGAAATGCAGTGGATGATGTTGCAGCAAACCGTCGCCGAGGATTTCGTGATTGCCACTGGCGAGCAGCATTCGGTGCGCGATTTCGTGGTGTTATCGGCACGCGAACTTGGCGTGGAGATCGAGTGGCGCGGTGAGGGCGTGGACGAGGTGGGCATCGTGGCATCGGCACCGCCGGATTCGTCGCTCAAACCTGGCCACACGCTGGTCGCGGTCGATCCGCGATACTTTCGACCGGCCGAAGTGGAAACACTATTGGGAGACCCATCCTACGCCCAACAAAGATTGGGCTGGAAGCCAACTACACCATTTATCGATATGGTAAGAGAAATGATACAGAACGACCTAAATATAGGGCGAAAAGATGCGATGCTGAAACGCGCTGGTTACGCGGCACCCGCCCGCATCGGCTGAGCGGAGTAGAACGCGTGGAACTCAACGCGCCGATCTTCGTGGCAGGACATCGTGGTCTGGTGGGCTCGGCGCTGGTGCGCAAACTCGAAAGGCTCGGTGCGACACGCCTGGTGCTTCGCACACGCAGCGAGCTTGATTTGCGTGATGAAAACGCGGTGACGAAGTTTTTCGAAGAGACAAAGCCCGCCTACGTATTTCTCGCGGCGGCGAAAGTTGGCGGAATCAAAGCCAACGACACGTTTCCTGCCGAATTTCTGCGCGACAACCTGGCAATTCAAACCAACGTCATTCACGCAGCGTGGAAGTCGGGCACGAAGAAGCTTTGCTTTCTCGGCTCGTCGTGCATCTATCCAAAGTTTGCGCCGCAACCGATCCCGGAAGAGGCGCTCCTGACCGGCGCGCTCGAGCCAACTAACGAGTGGTACGCGATCGCGAAAATCGCCGGGCTCAAAATGTGTCAGGCATACCGTAAACAATACGGTTTTGACGCGATCAGTGTGATGCCAACCAATTTGTACGGGCCACATGACAATTTCGATCCTGAAACGTCGCACGTGTTGCCGGCGTTGATTCGACGCTTCCACGAGGCGAAGGTAAGCGGTGCGAGTGAAGTGGTGATATGGGGAACGGGCACGCCGCTGCGTGAATTTCTGTATGTCGATGACATGGCGGATGCGACCGTGCATCTGATGCAAAACTACTCCGACGCTGCACATGTAAATGTCGGTGTCGGCGACGATCTCTCGATTTTGGCGCTCGCGCAATTGGTGGCAAAGACTGTGGGCTTTGACGGCGCGATACGGACCGATCCGACCAAGCCCGATGGAACCCCGCGAAAACGCCTGGATGTGAGTCGACTTGCGGCGCTCGGCTGGCGCGCGGGCACAAACCTCGCCGATGGGATTGAAAACACTTATCGCTGGTATCAGCGCCAACTAGCACCGAGCGGACGATAAGCCCGGATGTCGCACTACGCATCGAAACTGCTGTCGTTTGCCTGGGAGCCACTGGCATGGCTCGCATTTTTTGTGGCGCTAAGCACTCTTTTGCTGCTGCTCAAGCGCGAACGCGCGCGCGTCTGGGGCGTGCGGCTATTGGTTGCGAGCTTGCTGTCGTTTGGCGTTCTTTCGTGGAACGGATTGCCGGAGCATCTCATCGCGAATATGGAGCAACAAGCGCAGGCTCCGAGCGATCTGTCGACCTACCACGGCATGATCGTGCTCGGCGGCGCGATTGCCTCGCCTCGCATTCGCGCAAACGCGTTGCCCCCGCTTGCCTGTAGCGGCGAGCGAATCATCGAGCCCATTGCCCTGATGAATCAGTACCCGCATTTGAAACTCTTGTTTACCGGCGGCGACGCCCGGTTGACGTCCGACCCGGCACCAGAGTCCGACGATGCGCGGCAGTATTTCGAGCGCTTCGGCGTTGACATGTCGCGCGTCGCCTTCGAGTCGAATTCGCGCAACACTTACGAAAACGCAGTCCGCAGTCGAGACGTTCCCGGAATCGATCCAGCCAAATCCTGGCTCCTCGTGACATCTGCGTGGCACATGCCGCGCGCACTCGCGAGCTTTCAGCATGCCGGGTGGAATGTGACGCCGTACCCGGTTGACTATTACGCTGCCGCCGACGTGAGCTTAGACAAATTTTCACTCTCGGAGGGTGTTAACTCGTGGCGGCTTCTACTGCGAGAGAAACTCGGGATGCTCGTTTATTGGGCGCTCGGGCGAGTCTGATGAAAGCGGGCTTACAAACCTAAGTTCGCGGCTCAGTCGATGCCGAACAAATCGCGGGTAAAGACCTTTCCGGCCACGTCCGTGAGCGAAGGCGAGTGACGATTGGCAATGATCACATCGCTGCTTTCTTTGAATTTGGCGAAATCGCGTTCGACGCGCGCGCCGTAGAACTCAGTTTCTCTGAGCTCTGGCTCGTAGACAACAAGTTGTATGCCGCGCGCAGCGAGCCGCTTCATGATGCCTTGAATACTGGACGCGCGGAAGTTGTCCGACCCTGCTTTCATGATGAGGCGGTATACGCCGACCGTCTTCGGCGCGCGTTTGAGAATCTCATTGGCTAGAAAATCTTTTCGCGTTTTGTTCGCGTCGACAATCGCGCCGATCAAGTTCTGCGGAACGCCTTCGAAGTTCGCGCGCAATTGTTTTGTGTCTTTGGGCAAACAGTAGCCACCGTAGCCAAACGACGGGTTGTTGTAGTGCATGCCGATGCGCGGATCGCTGCCGATGCCTTCGATCATCTGGCGTGCGTCGAGATTGTTCACCGAGGCGTAGGTGTCGAGTTCATTGAAGTAGGCGACGCGCATCGCGAGATAGGTGTTCGCGAAGAGTTTGATCGCCTCGGCTTCGGTCGAATCGGTGAAGATTACTGGTGCGTCCTTTTTGATGGCGGCTTCAACCAGCAGCGCCGCGAAGCGCTCCGCTCGTGCGGATTTTTCGCCGACGACGATGCGCGATGGATAGAGGTTATCGGCGAGCGCGCGTCCTTCGCGAAGAAACTCGGGCGAGAAGATGAGGCGATCGGTGCCGAGTGTCTCGCGCAAGCGTTTGGTGAAACCGACTGGGACGGTTGATTTAATGACCACCAACGCGTTCGGATTGAGCGTGGTGGCATCGCGACAGACCGCTTCGACGGTGGCGGTGTCGAACACGTTGGTTGCCGGGTTGTAGTCGGTCGGCGTCGCGACGAGTACAAAATCGGCGTTCGCGTAGGCGTCGGACGGATCGAGCGTTGCGCGAAGGTTGAGCGTTTTCTCGCGCAGGTATTGGGCAAGCTCTTCATCGACTATTGGCGATTCGCGCCGATTAAGCTGGGCCACTTTTTCGGCAACCACGTCGAGGGCGACGATCTCGTGATGCTGTGCCAACAGTACTGCGTTTGAAAGTCCCACATAGCCCGATCCAACCACTGCAATTTTCACGTTCGACTAACCTGTCTCTTTTTTGTTGGGCGGCTCGATGCATTAGCTTCGAGCGCGCAGCCACGTGCGGAATTCCTCCGCGACTTCGGGGTGAACGCACGCGAGATCAATGGTCGCTTGAAGGAAGCCGAGCTTGCTGCCGCAATCGTAGCGTTTTCCTTCGTAGCGATACGCGAGCACTCTTTCTTTCTGCAGTAGCGATGCAATGCCGTCGGTGAGCTGGATCTCGCCGCCGGTGCCGCGCGCCTGTCGCTCGATTTCCGCAAAGATTCGAGGGCTGAGTACGTATCGACCAGCCACTGCGAGTGTCGAAGGCGCTTCATTGATGGGTGGCTTCTCGACGATTGCATCGATTTCGACGATGCGGTCGCCGTTGGCGGTGCCCGACACAATGCCGTAGCGATGCACTTCCGATTTCGGCACGTCCTGCACCGCGAGCACGCTCGCGCCGTGTTCGCGATACTGCGCCACCATTTGCGCAAGGATCGACGGCGCGCCGACCATTAGATCGTCGGCGAGCAACACGGCGAACGGCTCGTTGCCTACCAGATGCTTCGCGCAAAGCACCGCATGCCCAAGCCCGAGCGCACGGGCTTGCCGCACATAGACGCATTCCATGTCGTCCGGCTTGACGCGGTGAACCACGTCCAGCAGCGCCTGCTTATTGTTCGCTTCGAGTTCGCTTTCCAGCTCATAGGCAAGGTCGAAATGATCTTCGATCGAGCGCTTGGTGCGGCCGGTCACAAAGATCATTTGCCGAATACCGGCCTCGTAGGCTTCTTCGACCGCGTACTGAATCAGTGGCTTGTCCACGACCGGCAGCATCTCCTTTGGCATCGCCTTGGTGGCCGGCAGGAAACGTGTGCCGAGTCCGGCGACTGGAAATACGGCTTTGCTGACGCTACGTGTCATGACAATTGCGAGCCGAAACGGCAATCGCTTGAGGTGCCTGCCGCAGGACGGCGCGCGGGGGTTGAGGGCGCAACAACTATCCGGGTTGCGTGTGTGCGCTCATGCTAGCGGTTTGCGCTCGCAGGCTCGAACTTGCACACGCGAACCACGCAGCGGTATAGCCTGCGGCGAAGAGGGCGCAGACTACGATGGCGGTGAATGCAGACTCGGCGAACATACTCGCTACGAGAGCGCAAGCGGCGGCTGCGGCAATGATCGCAAGCGACGCGACTTCATGCGCGTGCGACGATCCGGCGAGAAGCAGTCGCTTCGCCAAGAGCGAGTGCAGGTGTTCGGCGTCCGGTGCCATGATCGGGCGACGCTGCACGGCTCGACGCACGATCGCAAAGGTCGTGTCGGTGAACGGATAGATCACCGCGACGAAGGCGATCCACGGCGTCACCGCTTTGTTTCGCGCCACGAGAAGGATTGCGAGCAGCGCAATCGCGGTTCCGATGAAGTACGCACCACTGTCGCCTGCGAACAAACGTGCACGAGGGAAATTGAACACCGCAAACCCGGCGATCGCACCTGCAAGTGCGCAGGCGCAGAGGTACACATGTACATCACCCTGTGTGCGCGCCACATACGCGATCAATCCACACGCCACGAGCGAGAGTCCCGCGAGCAGTCCGTTGAGCCCGTCGGCCAGGTTGAATGCATGGGCGACGCCGCCAACACAGAATAAAGTCAGTAAAAACGGTGCGAACGAAGACGCCGCGAGCATCGCGTCCAGCATCGGCATGTCGAACCGGACGATGGTCGCACCGGCCCACTGAAAGGCGATCGCGGCGGCGACGAAGGTGGCCAGAAGCCGCGCGGTGACACCGAAGTCTTTAGTCACGTCTTCGTAGAGGCCGGCGATAAACGGGACGAGCAGGGCGGTGACCAGCGCAAACGGCGTTGCAATGTCCTGACCCGGACCGGTGCCGAATTTGGTAATTAGCAATGCGGCGATGAAGCCGATGGCGACT
>JAAFJI010000004.1:403-37260 GCA_013298045.1 Betaproteobacteria bacterium | reverse complement strand
CAACCCCTCCAACGCGCGGGATGGGGCGATCATGAAGTTTTTGCGGCCCCGAGCTCGGATGATCGGCTGTCCACGGCGTGTGCTTGCGTCGTGTCGCGACCAAGAGACCAGCGACGCAAAGGCTCACCAGGAAACCGCTTAGAACCGGAACGTGGACAGTCAACTTCTTCCCCGAAATCGAGCGAGGCGGCTATTCCCGGCAACCTCGGACGATTCTTGTGTTTTCGTCATGAAGCGCGATTCTGACACCCTTGGGCGCGTTTCGCGATCATCCGAGGACGCTGCGACCGCGCGCTGTGGTGCGTCTACAACGCTATTGCCTCGGGCGGTCGGGTCGCCGGGCGGTTCTTAGTAGCGGTGGGCGGATTCGCTGCGGCCCAGTTCAGAGCGCTGTCGCAAGCGCAATTGGCGCGACCGCCAGCGCGAGCCACCCAGCCGGTGCGCGAACCGCGTTGACAATTTCAATCACGCTGCCGTCACTGCGCTCGATTTCCGCCCCGGGTGCGCAGGCAGGCATCTCCGGAAGGGTCACCCGGACGAGCTCCCGCTTGACCGCGCCGCGATAGTGCGCCCGGGCAACAACCTCCTGCCCGGGGTAACAACCCTTCGAGAAGCTAACACCGCCACCCGGTGTAACCACGTCCCAACCCAGCATCTGAGGGACAAATTTTTCGTTAGTTTCAGCAAGAATTTCGGGCTGCATCGCCTCAGCGCCGATTGTCTCCCAACGAATTATTTCATCGGGCAAAGCGCTTGTATGCTGTAACTGATCGAGCGTTTCGATTGTGACCCAACGACCGTGCCCGAGGGAAAGCGTCGCAAGCGTATCGCGCTCTGTGCTCGGTGGCGAGAAATGGTGCTGTACCGAGACGTTCTTCTCGACTTCGATCGTGAGCTTCGAGCGCAGGCGAAACATCGTGAGCCGCTTCACCAAAAACGCGGCGGTCGATTGATGAACGATGGCAAGGAAGCGATTGTCGTCGCTTCGCACCAGGGCGAAAGTCGCATGCAGCCGCCCTTTCGCGTTGCAATAGCCTTGCCATTGCCAAGCGCCGATGGCGAGCGCAGCAACGTCGTTGGTGAGTTGCGATTGCAAGAACGCAAGGGCGTCCGGTCCATCGAAGGCGACCACTTGATGCTGAGCAGAGACGTATTGCATGGAATGTGAATTGTTTCGAGCGATGAACTTCGTTGGTATTTTGCTTCGTATCGCCTCGAAACAAGGGCGTGATCGACGTACAGTTGTGCTTCGTGCTGTCTAAATATAACTCTAAAAACCTAAGCCTTATAAAATAAGCAATTTTCTATATTTATTTTAATTCTTTACTTTGAATATTATTCAGCTCAAGCTGAAATTTTATTTGGCGATACAATAAAAAGTTAAATGTAGAATTTCGACTCAGCCAACCGCGCAATTGCTCAGCATCTGCATGATTTCCAAGCTATAATTTTTGGCTGTCCTATTTCAGGGCAAATCCACACACTCGCAAATCTGATGGGTGCTTCGATTGTAAAAATCGGTGCGCAATGCGAGTGGCGGTCTTAATAACCCACCAGGAGAAAATCTAAATGTCCGCAAGCATGCGCCAAATGCTGGAAGCGGGTGTCCATTTCGGCCACCAAACGCGCTTCTGGAACCCCAGAATGGCACCGTATATTTTCGGTGCTCGCAACAAAATTCACATCGTCAATCTCGAAAAGACGATGGAGCAGTACAACGCCGCGATGACCTATGTTCGTCGTATGGCGCAAAACCGTGGCACGATCCTCTTCGTTGCGACGAAGCGTCAAGCTCGCGAGATCACTGCCGAGCAAGCGCAGCGCGCAGGAATGCCGTATGTTGATCATCGTTGGTTGGGCGGTATGCTCACCAACTTCAAAACCGTCAAGGGCTCGATCAAGCGCTTGAAAGAACTCGAAGCGATGTCGCTCGACGGCACGCTTGATCGTTTGCCGAAGCGTGAAGCGCTCACGCTGCGCCGCGAATTCGACAAACTGATGACCTCGATGGGTGGCATCAAAGACATGGTGTCCCTGCCGGACGCGATGTTCGTGATCGACGTTGGTTATCAAAAAATTGCCGTGCAGGAAGCCAACAAGCTCGGCATTCCGGTGATCGGCGTGGTTGACACGAATCATTCGCCTATCGGCATTGATTACGTGATTCCAGGCAACGACGACTCCGCCAAAGCGATCGCACTCTACGCGCGTGGCGTGGCCGACGCGATCCTCGAAGGCAAGGCGCACGCCGTGCAAGAGACTGTCAAAGAGCAGACCGAGGAGTTCGTTGAGGTCGATCCGGCCGAGATGGAAGCTAAGCAGTAAGTCGCTCGCGACAGATGAAAGGGGTCGCGCGGCGACCCCTTTTTCGTATTGAATCGTTGAATTTTTTACAACACGCATCGCGCGCGTTGTACACATGAGTTGGAGAATAGACATGGCAGACATCTCTGCATCGCTCGTTAAAGAGCTTCGTGAAATGACCGGGCTCGGCATGATGGAGTGCAAAAAAGCGCTCACCGAAACCGCAGGCGATATCAAAGCCGCCGAAGAATTGCTTCGCATCAAATCCGGCGCGAAGGCTGTAAAAGCCGCTACGCGTCAGGCCGCCGAAGGCACCATTGGCGTGTATGTGTCGGCGGACGCATCGAAGGGCGCATTGGTTGAGTTCAACTGCGAAACCGACTTTGCAGCGCGCAACGTAGACGTGCTCGCGATGGCCGCCGCGCTTGCAAAAAGTGTCGGTGATAACGGTCCTGCCGACGTCGCTGCGCTGATGGAAACGACGATTGATGGCGAGAAGGCCGAAGTGAAACGTGCCGCACTCGTGCAAAAAATCGGCGAGAACATGACCGCGCGTCGCTTCGCACGTATTGCTTCGAACAAGGTGGCAAGCTACTCGCACGGCGGCGGGCGTATTGGCGTGCTGGTGGAATACACCGGTAACGGCGATATCGCGCGCGACGTCGCAATGCATCTCGCGGCGTCGATCGCATCGACCCGCGCCGTGTGCGTGTCGCGAGACCAAGTCCCGGCGGAGCTCATCGAAAATGAGCGCAAGATCTTCACCGCGCAAGCCGCAGAGTCCGGCAAACCGGCCGACATCGTTGCCAAGATGGTCGTGGGTCGTATCAACAAATACCTCGCGGAAGTGACTTTGCTCGGGCAACCGTTCGTGAAGGATCCAGAGCAGACCGTCGAGAAGGTGCTTAAGGCCGCGAACACAACCGTGCATAGCTTCCAGCTCTACGTGGTCGGCGAAGGTATCGAAAAAAAGGTGGTGGACTATGCGGCGGAAGTCGCAGCAGCAGCCAAGGGCCTCTGATTCCTACTACGAAGCTGTGATGCTTCGTTGCAAGCGGCCGAAAAATCCTCATGTGCAAATGCACATTCCGGTATTTTCGTCCGCTTGCGCCTCGCCTGACAGCTTCTCGCTACGGAATCACAGCGGTATTTGAAAGAACGGCTCTTCGGAGCCGTTTTTCGTTTCCTAGTGGGAGCGACCTTGGTCGCGATCACTCACAAAATCATCCCGGCAAACGAAGAAATGATCGCGGTGATCGCCGCTCCTGACGATCAAAGGGACGCGCTAAACTTACAGGTTATGTCGAGCACGCCCACCCCCGCTTTCAAACGTATCCTGGTCAAACTTTCCGGCGAAGCGCTGATGGGCGAAGACGCTTACGGGATCAATCCGTTGGTGATCGACCGCATCGTCGCCGAGATCAAGGAAGTGCACGACATGGGCGTTGAAATCGCGGTCGTGATCGGCGGCGGCAATATCTTCCGCGGCATCGCGCCGAGCGCGGTCGGCATGGATCGCGCGACTGCGGATTACATGGGCATGCTTGCAACGGTCATGAACGCCTTGGCGCTCGCGGATGCCATGCGCCGAGGAGGACTCGCGGCGCGGGTGCAATCTGCACTTCGTATCGATTCGGTCGCCGAGCCCTACATTCGCGGCAAGGCGCTGCGCTACCTCGAAGAGGGCAAGATCGTGATCTTTGCCGCAGGCACCGGCAACCCGTTTTTCACCACCGACACCGGTGCTGCGCTGCGCGGTCGCGAGATCAGCGCCGATCTCGTATTGAAGGCGACTAAGGTCGACGGCGTGTACACCGCCGACCCGATGAAAGACCCGACCGCCACGCGATATTCGTCGCTTACATTCGATGAGGCGATCGTGAAAAACTTAAAGGTGATGGACGCCACCGCGCTCGCGCTTTGCCGCGACCAGAATTTGCGCTTGAACGTGTTTTCGATTTTCAAGGCAGGTGCGCTCAAGCGGGTGGTTTGCGGCGAAGATGAAGGTACAACCGTAACCTGCTAAGCCGCTTTAAATTTTTTATTGAAGGCAATTAAATTGCTTATCGAAAATATTTGATTTGTGTGAAAAAACACCATTCAATGAGGCATAGAACATGATTGCTGAAGCTAAAAAGACAGCCGAAACCAAAATGGCGAAAGCGCTTGAAGCGCTGAAGAACAATTTCACCAAAGTGCGCACCGGCCGCGCGCATGCCGGAATGCTCGATACAGTGCAAGTCGAATACTACGGCGCGATGACGCCGATCACGGGTGTGGCCAACGTCACATTGCTCGACGCTCGTACCATTGGTGTGCAGCCGTTCGAAAAGAAGATGATCCAAGTTGTCGAAAAAGCCATTCGCGAGGCCGATCTCGGATTGAATCCCTCGGTCAATAGCGACATCATTCGCGTGCCGATGCCGATGATGAGCGAAGAGCGCCGCAAAGAGTTGGTGAAGCTCGTGAAAAGCGAGGCCGAAGATTCGCGTGTGGCCGTCCGCAACGTTCGCCGCGATGCGAACAACGCGTTCAAAGACGCGCTCAAGAGAAAAGAAATTTCGGAAGATGAAGAGCGTGGCGCGCAGGACGCCGTGCAGAAGATGACCGACAACACGATCAAGGAAATCGACAAAATGTTTGCGGCTAAGGAAGCCGAGCTGTTGTCGGTTTAGTGCCGAACTAGCGCTCGTCATTTCACTAATTTCTCGCTCGTCCGTGTCAACTAAATACGCCTCACCTCGCCACGTCGTCGTGGTCATGGATGGCAATGGGCGCTGGGCGCAGAAGCGCTTTTTGCCGCGAGTGGCGGGACATCGTCAAGGCGTCGAAGCAGTGCGCACCTTGCTGCGCTCTGCGGCGAAACATGGTGTGACGCATCTCACCGTATTCGCGTTCAGCAGTGAAAATTGGAAACGGCCCCAAGACGAAGTTTCGTATCTGATGGAGCTTTTCTTCAAAGCCTTGCGCGAGGAAATTCAAAAGCTTCATGAGAACGGTATTCGCTTTCGCGCAATCGGCGATCTGCCGGCGCTTGCACCGGAGATTCAGAAACTCATCGCCGATGCCGAAGCGTTGACCCGCAATAACGTCACGCAAACATTTAACGTCGCCGTGAACTACGGCGGCCGCTGGGACATTGAGCAGGCGGTTGCGCGTGCGAGCGCCGCAGGCGACGCAGCGAACTTCGAAAAACATCTGGCCTTCGCCGATCAACCCGATCCGGATCTGTTCATTCGAACCGGTGGAGAGCGTCGCATCAGCAATTTTTTGCTCTGGCAAATGGCCTATACCGAGCTCTACTTCACAGATGTGCTGTGGCCCGATTTCGGCGAAGCCGAATTCGACGCGGCAGTTGTCTGGTTTGCCAATCGTGAACGTCGCTTCGGTCAAACCGGTGAACAGGTGCGTGGCGATGTTGGTTTGCGCGAGACGGTGAAGGTCTAATGTGAGCTCGCCCGCCCAAAACACGCCGCCGGTCGTCAAAAAGAAATCGGATTTGCCAACGCGGCTTGCGACAGCGTTGGTGCTCGCTGCAGTCGTGATCGCCGTGCTTGCGATTGGTAATTTGCATCTTTGGGCCGCGCTGGTTACGGTGTTTTGTCTCGCTGCAGCATGGGAAGGCGCGCGACTCGCATCGAAGCCAGCGATTGCGCTGCAAATGCTCTTAAGCGTTGCTGCGATTGCCTTCGTCGCTTATTCGTTGCATGAAGGCGCGAGCTCAGCGATATTGCTCACGATGGTTCTTGTCGCGGTCGCGGTGTTTTGGGTTGCGATTGCGCCATTGCAACTCTCGCGACGCGCAATCGACATTTCATCGGTGTCCGGACGAGTGATCTTTGCCGTATTGATCGCTTCAGCGTGGCTCTCGGCCGTGGCGCTCTATCGCGTGAGCGTCTGGCACTTGGTCGCGGTCGTGGTGTTGACCGTGGTCGCTGACGTTGCTGCGTATTTCTTCGGTCGTAAGTTCGGTCGCGTGAAACTCGCACCCGCCATCAGTCCAGGCAAGTCGCGCGAGGGTGCAATAGCTGGCATCGTCGCTGCAAGCCTTTGGTCGCTGGGCGCAATGAGCTATTTGAATCTATTATCGAATGTTTCCATGATTGTGGCTGTCGCCCTATTTGGCGGGGCGATCGGAGCTTTAGCTGTGATCGGCGATTTGTGGGAATCGCAATTGAAGCGGCAGGCCAGCGTGAAGGATTCGAGCCATTTGCTGCCCGGTCACGGCGGCGTGCTCGACCGAATCGATGCGCAGCTCGCGGTCTTGCCGGTGGCGACCTTCCTGCTGAGTTTCGTTGTTCCGATGTGGAAATGATGCGATGAAGAACGTCATCATCCTAGGTGCAACGGGCTCAATCGGCGATAGCACGCTGAAAGTCATTCGCCAGCATCGCGACAAGTTTCGCGTGCTCGCCGTCGCCGCGAATGGCAATTGGCAAGCGATGTTGTCGATCATCGACGAGTTTGAGCCCGAAGTCGTTGCGATGAGCGATGTTGACGCGGCAGTGCAATTGAAATCCGCGATGTCGCGTCACCAGCCATTGGTTCGCGTCGAGGGCGGCGTAGATGCAGTGAACGCATGCGCGGCGATGGCGAATGCAGACATCGTCGTGGCCGGTATTTCTGGATTTGCAGGTTTGCCTTCAACGTGGGCTGCGGTCGCTGCTGGAAAGACCGTGCTGCTGGCGAACAAAGAAGCGCTTGTCGCATCGGGCCATTTGTTGCTCAAGCTCGCGGAAGAAAAGGGCGCAACGATTCTGCCGATCGACAGTGAACACAACGCCGTGTATCAGTGTGCGAACGGCATGCATTGCGAGCCCTCACGGGTGCGCGCGATCACGCTTACCGCTTCGGGCGGACCGTTTCGTTTGCGCGCTGTCAACACGTTCGACACCATCACGCCCGATGAGGCTTGCAAGCACCCGACCTGGGACATGGGGCGCAAAATTTCGGTCGACTCGGCGACACTAATGAACAAAGGGTTGGAGGTGATCGAGGCGTCACTTTTGTTCAATCGCCCCGCCGACGATATTCATGTGCTCATTCATCCAACGAGTTCTGTTCATGCCCTATTGGAAATGACGGACGGATCGATTTTGGCGCATCTCGGCCCATCCGATATGCAGGTGCCAATCGCCCACGCAATGGGGCATCCGAATCGATTGTCGTTGGACATTGAACGGTTTTCACTCGCGAAGGTCGGACGTTTGGAATTCTTCGAGGTGGATCATCAACGCTATCCCGCACTCAATCTTGCTTATGCTGCGCTGCGAGCGGGGCAGGGCAGTTGTCTCGCATTGAACGCCGCCAATGAAGTTGCTGTGGCCGCGTTCTTGAATCGCGAAATTCGTTTCACGCAGATCGTGCCGCTCGTTGAGCAAACGCTCGCGCGCGCGGACACCCGCGAACCCGCCTCGCTTGACGATGTGTTTTCCCGCGACCGGTCAACACGCGAGATCGCGCAATCGTTCGTGAAGCAATTTGCTCAAAAGCGCGAAAGCGTCGTTGCATGAGTATTTTCGGAAGTGCCCTCATCGGATTCCTGCTCGCGGTTGCGATTCTTGTAACGGTGCACGAGTTCGGTCATTATTTGGTCGCGCGTTGGTGCGGCGTCAAAGTGATTCGTTTCTCGGTGGGTTTCGGTCCGGTGCTTCTGCGCTGGATCGGAAAACGCAGCGTGTTCAAAGGCAGCGAATTTGCGATCTCTGCGATTCCGCTCGGCGGCTACGTGCGCATGCTCGATACGCGCGACGAAGAATTTCCGCCGAAGAACGATGCTGAAGCCGCCCAAGCCTTCGATCGGCAGGTGCTTTGGAAACGTTCGTTGATCGTGGCCGCTGGACCGCTCGCCAATTTTCTACTCGCGGTCGTGCTCTACGGCGCAGCGCTTTCGATGCCCGAGCGAAGCGTGATCGCTGTGCTCGCAACGCCGCCTGCGCAGAGTGCTGCGGCGGCAGGTGGACTGCGAGGCGGTGAAACCGTGAAATCGATCAATGGTCGCGAAGTGCTCGATTGGAGCGACGTTCGCTGGCACTTGCTGGCTCACATGTTCTCCGATTCGATTCGGTTGACCGTAAACGATCGCGGCATTGAGCGAGAGATCGCGCTCAATCGCAGCGACGCTGCAGTTCAAGCCGACGGCGTCGGCAAAGGCACAGCCAACTGGGGCATTGGACTGTTTCAGCCGCCAGTCATCGGCAGTGTTGTTGAAGGTGGACCGGCGGCGCGCGCGGGGCTTCGCGCGGGCGATCGCGTTGTCGAGATCAACGGCCAGGCGATCAACGAATGGATGGAGTTGACGCAGCGGATTCAAGCTGCGCCGCAGCGCGAAGTAGCGCTTTCGATTTCGCGCGACGGGACGACGCTCGCGACGACAGTGATTCCGAAAGCGGTGCGCTCGGGTCAGCGCGAGATCGGCCGGATAGAGGTAACCCCGGCAAATTTATTGGACGAGAAGATCGGACTCGCGTCGAGCGCCGAGCGCGGCGTGGTCGGGGCTCTCGTCGAGGGGCTGTATCGCACTGGCGAAGCCACGACGCTGACCGTGCGCGTGCTGTGGGGCATGTTGAGCGGCGAGGTGTCGCTGCGCCAGGTGTCAGGTCCGATTACGATGGCTGAAGGGGCGGGGGTCACACTCAAGCAGGGCTCGACGCCATTCTTGCTATTCCTCGCCATCGTCAGTATTTCGATTGGCGTGCTTAACCTGCTTCCGGTTCCGATGTTGGATGGTGGTCAGTTGCTATATCATCTCTGGGAAGCAATCAAAGGGTCGCCGCCGACCGAGCGCGCACTCATCCTCGGGCAGCGAATCGGCATTGGATTCGTCACCTCGCTCACCGCGCTCGCGCTCTATAACGATTTTCTACGCATCTTCTCGTGACCCGTCATTTGTCTCTCTCTTCTTCGTCTGCTCCCACAATCCGCCTCCGACGACTTGCGCGTGCTCTCGCGGTCGCCGGTGTAGTCTCGACCGTCGCGGTCGCGATCGCCCAAGAATCGTTCGTGGTTCGCGACATTCGTGTCGAGGGCTTGCAGCGCACCGATCCGGGCACAGTGTTTAACTATCTGGGTGTGAAAGTCGGCGATCGTTTCGACCAGGCAGCTGCCTCGAAAGCAATCAAGACGCTTTTTGAGACGGGTTTCTTCAAAGACGTTCGGGTCGAAGCACAGGAGGGGGTGTTGATCGTTACGGTCGTCGAGCGTCCGACGGTCGCCTCGATCGACATCGTCGGTGCCAAAGAGTTCGACAAAGACACGCTGAAGAAGGCACTGCGCGATGCAGGGCTCTCTGAAGGGCGGATTCTTGATCGTACGGTGCTAGATCGTGCGGAGCAGGAAATCAAAAAGCAATACCTGTCGCGCGGTCGCTACGATGTGGACGTCACCACCACGCTTACTCCGCTTGAGCGCAATCGCACCGGAATCTCGATTGAGGTGAAAGAGGGCGAGGTCGCACGCATCGAATCGATAAACATCATCGGCGCAAACGCCGTGGCCGAAAAAGTGCTTTTGGATCAAATGCAGCTCTCTCGGGGCGGCTGGTTTTCCTGGTATACCAAAGACGATCAGTACTCGAAGCAAAAACTGCAAGCCGACCTTGAGGCAATCCGCGCGTATTACACCAATCGCGGCCATCTCGAATTCAATGTCGAATCGACGCAAGTGTCGCTGTCGCCTGATAAATCGCAGGTCTACATCACGATCAATATTTCCGAGGGCGCGAAATTCTCGATCGCTGGCGTTACCCTCAGCGGCGAATTGCTGCTTCCCGAGGCGGAGCTTCGTTCGTTGATTCCAGTGCGTACCGGTGATGTCTTTAACCGCACCAGACTCGCCGATGGAGCAAAAGCCATCAGCGACCGCCTGGGGCGCGAAGGCTACGCGTTCGCAAACGTCAATACGGTGCCGGAAATCGATCGTGAGAAGCAAACCGTTGCCTTCAACTACGTCATTGATCCGGGGCGACGTGTCTATGTGCGTCGTATCAACATCGCAGGTAACGTCCAAACACGCGACGAGGTGATTCGTCGCGAAATGCGCCAGCTTGAAGCGTCGTGGTACGACCAGGCAAAAATTCAGCGCTCGAAGGTACGCCTTGATCGCCTGGGCTTTTTCGAAGAAGTCACGATGGATAACCAGGCGGTCGCTGCGGTGAACGATCAGGTCGATATCGACGTCACCGTGAAAGAGAAAAACACCGGTAGCATCAACGCCGGTGCCGGCTATTCGAGTGCGGAAAAACTTGTGCTGTCGGCCTCGATGTCGCAGAACAACGTACTCGGTACCGGCAATGCGCTCGCCATTCAGGTCAATACCAGCCGTGCATCTAAAACTGCGGTGCTCGGCTACACCAACCCCTATTTCACGCCGGACGGGGTGAGCCGCAGTGTCGATATTTATCGCCGCACGTATGACCCGACCTCCACTGGCGGCGGTAGCTACATCTTGTCGACCTACGGCGCGGGCACCCGCTTCGGCATTCCTATTAGCGAAACTGACAGCGTGAGCGCAGGCTTGTCTGCCGAGAATTCCCGGCTGACGCTTACACCCGGGATCAGTCCGCAGCGCTTTTTCGATTACACGAAAGAGTTCGGAACTAACACCAACACCTATAAGCTGCAAAGCGGCTGGGCGCGCGATAGCCGCGACAGTATCGAATACCCGACCCGTGGCTGGTTGCAAAGCATCGGTGTCGAAGCGACGCTGCCGGTCACGAAAGTCAAGTACTACAAGTTCAACTACCAAGGTCAGTACTTCGTTCCAATCTACGCGGGCCTGGTCTACGGCGTCAACATCGAAGCCGGTTACGGCAACGGCTACGGCGGCGCGTCGCTGCCCTTCTTCCAGAATTACTACGGCGGCGGCGTCGGCTCGGTGCGCACATATGACACCAATTCGCTCGGACCGAAAGAAGCGGTGACGACGACCACGCGCAACCCCGATGGCACCGAGACCAGCACGACGCGCTACAACGGCAGCGCGATTGGCGGTCGTCGAAAATTCACGATCAACAACGAATTGCTGTTTCCGTTTCCTGGCACCAAAAACGACAAATCGGTGCGCGGCAGCGTGTTCTTCGATGCAGGCCAAGTCTACGACAAAGGCGATCCGCTGCAGAAGGACAACGAACGTGTGCACCTATCCGCCGGCGTCGCAATTGCCTGGAAGTCGCCCATCGGCGCGCTTAAGTTCAGCTACGGGCTGCCGCTCGGCAAAAAGCCTGACGATAGAATTCAGCGATTCCAGTTCCAGGTCGGAACGCTGTTCTAGCCTACACGATGAAGCGTTTTGAAATATTGAGTTCTCTGGTGGTCGGTCGCGCGTTGATGACGCTCGTCGCTAGTTTGGGATTTCTATCGGTCGCAATTGCGCAATCTCCTGCGGGCACCGGGACAGCATCGCGGGGCAGCGAGCTCAAAATTGGCTTCGTCAATACCGCGAAGTTGTTGCGCGAATCTACGCTCGCGCAACGGGCGACGAAAAAACTCGAACGAGAATTCGCCACGCGACAGGCCGAAGTCGAAAAACTAGCGAAGCGCTTCCGCGATGCGTCAAGCGCATTCGATAAGGACTCACTCGGCATGTCCGACGACGCGAGGCGCACCCGACAGCGCGAGCTGGAGACGATGAGCCGCGACTTGCAGCGCGCTCAGCGCGAGCTCCGCGAGGACGAAAATCTGCGAATGAACGAAGAGGTCGCAGCGTTGCAGGAGCGCGCGCAGCGCGTGATACAGCGGATCGCCGAGACCGAAAAGTTTGATTTGATCCTCCAAGACGCGGTCTATGTCCACCCGCGCATCGACATCACCGAGCGTGTGCTCAAAGCGCTTGCCGAGTGACGGTGTGGCAGATCGAGTCGCGCGCGGTTTGCCACGCGCTGTCGTTGTCGCAGAACCACGAAGGGCGTCACGGTGCGGCGGCCGACGCACTTGGTCTTTCGACAACACGCTTGCAATTTAGCCGTACAAGGATCGTTGCTCGGCGTTGAGCCTGAGACACTGGGCCGTTCACGATTCGCTTGAACGGATTACGAGAAAAATCGACCATGCCACGAACACTGCCCACGCCGCTGTCTGTCGGCACCATTGCCGAGCGCCTCGGTGCGACCGTGCGCGGCGATCCCGACCGGTTGGTGACCGCCGTCGCAAGCCTTAAGGTTGCGCGCGCGGGCGATCTGTCTTTTTTCTCCGACAAGCGCCACATCGCTGCCCTCGCTGCCTGCGAGGCGACGGCTCTGATCGCGCCGGCGGACACAGCGCTACCACCCGGCGTTGCGCACATTGTGAGCGCCGGACCGCATCTTGATTTCATTAGGCTGTTGAACGAGCTTTTTTCCGACAAGCCGCTGTTTGTTGGGCTTAGTAAGCATTCCACGTATCACTCTACTTCTGTATTAAACGATGTGAATATCGCAGATCACTGCGGCATTGGAGAAAAAAGCTATATCGGTGCAGGCACCACAATTCATTCCGGCGTCCAAATCGGTGCAAATGTCCAAATCGGGCGCGATTGCGTGATCTATGCCGGCGTCGTCGTCAATAGCGGCGTGCGCATCGGCGATCGCTGTGTGATCCAGTCCGGCGCAGTCATCGGCTCCGACGGCTTCGGTTTTCAGCCGAGCGCAAACGGTTGGCTTAAGGTTCCGCAAGTGGGTGGTGTGTGGATCGGCGACGATGTGGAAATCGGCGCGAATACCTGCATTGATCGCGGCGCAATCGAGGACACGGTGATTGGCAACGGGGTCAAGATCGACAATCTGGTGCAGATCGCGCATAACGTGCACATCGGCGAGCACACAGCGATTGCCGGTTGCGCGGGTATTGCCGGAAGCGCTGTGATCGGCAAACGCTGCATGATTGGCGGCGCTGCGATGATTCAAGGTCACATCGAAATTTGCGACGACGTGGTGATCTCCGGGGCAACTTATGTGACCGACTCGATTCGCGAGAAAGGCCGATACACCGCCGTGTTTCCGTACGGAACGCATCGCGAATGGTTGCGCATGGCCGGGAATCTGCGACGCAGTGCAAAATCATCTAGCAAGAAGAAAGACACCACGGAGTCATAAATGAGCGATCAGCACACGACGGCCGCGAACGGCGTACCCGTCAGCCTTGACATCGCGCGGATTCGCGCGCTCCTGCCGCATCGTTACCCGTTCCTGTTGATTGATCGGGTGACATCGATCGAAAAAGGCAAACGCATCACGGCGCTTAAAAACGTGACGATCAACGAACCGTTTTTCAACGGTCATTTTCCGTCCGAGCCGGTGATGCCCGGGGTGCTCATCATCGAGGCCCTGGCGCAGGCCGCTGCGGTGCTCGCGTACGAATCGGTGATCGCGAGCGATCCGAACAAACAGCGCATCGTCTATCTTGCGGGCATCGACGACGCGCGTTTCAAAAAAATGGTCGTCCCCGGCGATCAATTGATTCTGTCGGTAGAAATCGATCGCATCATGCGCAACATCGGCAAATTCAAATGCCGCGCGACCGTCGATGGAAAACTCGCGACAGAAGCCACGTTGATTGCGGCGCTCGAGGTCGGCTGATATGGCAAAGATTCACGCGTTGGCGATTGTCGATCCGCACGCAGAGCTCGCCGACGATGTCGAGGTCGGACCGTTTTGCACGATCGGAGCGAAGGTGACGATCGGCTCGGGCAGTAAACTGATTTCGCATGTTGCAATCGAAGGTGACACGACGATTGGCGCACGCAATACGTTCTATCCGTTCGCATCGATCGGACTCGCGCCGCAGGACAAGAAATACGCGGGCGAGCCGACGCGTCTCGTCATTGGCGACGACAACGTGTTTCGCGAAAGCTGCACGATTCATCGCGGTACTGCGCAAGATCGTGGCCTAACGAAGCTCGGTTCGCGCATCCTGGTCATGGCCTACGCGCACGTCGCGCATGACTGCCGCGTCGGCAACGACGTCATTCTCGCCAATGCGGCGACCCTGGCCGGGCATGTCGATGTCGATGAGTTCGCGATCGTCGGTGGTCTCGCCGCGGTTCATCAATTCTCGCGCGTCGGTGCCCACGCGATGATCGGTGGCTGCGCCTGTGTGCTGCAGGACGTCGCGCCCTACGCACTGGGTAACGGCAATCCGTTCACCGTGAGTGGTGTAAATCTTGAAGGGCTTAAGCGTCGCGGATTCGATGCCGACTCGGTGGCGGCCGTGCGCGCCGTACACAAGTTGATCTGGCGCTCCGGGAAAGTGCTTGCCGAGGCAAAGATCGATTTGCAAACGATGCATGACGTTGGCAACGATGCCGTGAAGCGGACACTCTCGCCGTTGATTGCGTTTCTCTCGGTGACCGGTCGCGGGTTGGCTCGTTAGATGCGCGACGTCGTGATCGTCGCCGGGGAAGCCTCCGGCGACCAGCTCGCTGCGCATCTGGTCGAGGCGGTGCGAAAGACAGATTCGAGCGTACGCTTTTTCGGTGTATGCGGACCGAAGATGCGCGCAGCTGGCGTCGAACAATGGTTCGACTCGGCAACGCTCGCGGTGCGCGGCTATGCAGAGGTGTTTTCAGCCCTGCCGCGCATCTTTCGACTTAAACGCGACCTGATCGCGCGGGTGAAGTCCTTGCGACCTGCGCTCTATATCGGTGTCGATGCGCCCGACTTTAATTTGCGCGTGGAGAGGCAGATCAAAGCGCACGGCGTGAAGACGATGCACTACGTGTGCCCTTCGTTTTGGGCGTGGCGCGCGGAGCGTGCGCGACGTTTCCATGAATCGCTCGATCATATGCTTTGTGTGTTCCCGTTCGAGCCAGCGCTACTCGCGCCGTACGGTGTCGAGGCGAGTTTCGTCGGCCACCCACTCGCACAGAGCCCACTGGTCGGTACGCCAAGAGCCGATCTCCGCGCGAGTTTGTCGAAGTTCAAGGACGACGAGCAGACAGATGAGTTTATTGCGGTGTTGCCTGGTTCACGGGTGAGCGAACTCAAGTTTCATTCGGAATTGTTTATCAACACCATTGAAATTGTTGCGCGCGCTCGTCCGCGCGCTCGCTTTCTGGTGCCGCTCGTCGATCGCGAAACCCGCGCGATTTTCGAGAGCGCACTGTGGCGGCATGGCGAAGCAATTGCTTCGCGGGTCGATCTCATGTTCGGTCATGCGGATTTCGCGCTGCGCGCGGCTGACGTCGGTTTGATTGCCTCAGGCACTGCGAGCCTCGAAGCCGCGATGCATGGATGTGCGCACGTTGTGACGTATCGCGTCAGCGCACTCACTCACCTGATTGTGAAACGCAAACTCACCCTGCCGTATGTGTCGCTGCCAAACATTCTTGCGCGCGAGCAATTTGTCCCAGAACTATTGCAACACGATGCGACCCCGCAAAAACTCGCTCAGGCGCTGATCGATCTGCTCGAAGACGCAAGCAGCCGCAACGCGATGGTGGCACGCTTCGACGCATTGCGAGAGAGCCTGTTGCCGCCACCGGGTGAGCCAACACCAGACGTCGCCGCCGTACAGGCGATGCTCGAACGCGGGACTCGCGGGTGAAGTGCGGCATCGACGAAGCCGGCCGCGGCCCGCTTGCAGGACCTGTATATGCCGCCGCTGTCGTGCTTGGTGAGCGCGGCGCGCGTATCGCAGGTATCGATGATTCGAAAAAACTCTCCGAGACCGCGCGAAGCGCGCTCGCCGTCGAGATCAAGGAAAACGCGCTCGGATGGGTTGTGATCGCAGTCGATGCGGCGGTGATCGATCGGATCAACATTCTTCAGGCGACGCTTCGCGGGATGTATGAATCGTTCGTTGGGCTCAATTGCCTTGAAGTTGTGCGAGAGGTGATCGTTGACGGCACCCAGCTCCCGAAGCCGCTCATCGCCTGGGCCGAGCAGCGAAATATCGCGCTGCGCGCAATGCCCAAAGCCGACGCGCTAGTAAAAGAAGTGGGTGCGGCCTCGATTCTCGCGAAAACCGCGCGCGACGCGTTCATGATTGATCAAGACGCCCGCTTCCCCGGCTACGGGTTCGCGAAACACAAAGGCTACGGAACGGCGCAGCATCTCGACGCAATCGCGCGCTTGGGGCCCTGTGAGCTGCATCGAAAAACCTTCGCACCGATCGCCCAATATGCGCTGCTCTAGCAATTCGAAGTGCAAGCTTGCTATGGAGGCGGTCAGGTGCCTATGGTTCAATCGAGCCCTGGGGAAAATCGAATCATCGCTATGACGTTTCACATAAACACCGTCGCTGTTGTCGGCGTCGGACTGATCGGCGGATCGCTCGCACTCTCGCTTAAGGCGGCCGGCTCGGTTCGCCGCGTGCTCGGCGTAGGGCGATCGAAAGCAAACCTTGAACAGGCGTTATCGCTCGGGATCATCGATGAAGTCGTAAGTTTGGAGGCGGCGGCGCGCGCGGACATAGTCTTTCTCGCCACACCGGTCGCACAAATGCCGTCGGTGTTCGCCGCGCTAAAACCGCATCTCGCTGCAACGACGGTCGTCACCGATGGTGGCAGCACGAAGCAGGACGTGATCGCCGCCGCACGTGCATCGCTGGCAGACAAATTCAGCCAGTTTGTCGCCGCGCATCCGATTGCCGGGACCGAGAAAACCGGAGCCGCAGCCGCGTTCGCGACGCTCTACGAAAAGCGAAAAGTGGTCGTCTGCGGCGAGCCCGATACCGACACTCGTGCTGTCGAATTGGTGGAGTCAATGTGGCGCGCGGCCGGTGCCGACATTCATCGTATGACCGCGAGCGACCACGACGATGTGTTTGCAGCGGTAAGTCATCTGCCGCATTTGCTTGCCTTCGCGTTGGTCGACATGCTCGCGGACGCGCCGCGCGCGGACGATTACTTCAAGTTCGCTGCGAGCGGGTTTCGCGATTTCACACGAATTGCTGCCGGGTCGCCCGAGATGTGGCGGGACATTTCCGCCGCTAATCGCTTCGCACTGCGCGAGCAGCTCACTCGTTATCGCCAAAAGCTCGATGCATTTGATGGCTGGCTTGCCACCGCAGCCGCCGAAGACATTGCGCAGATTGAAGCCTCTTACGCGCGCGCGAGCGCAGCGCGCAACGCGTGGCAGCGGCACATCGAACATGGCGAGCCGTTGCCGAAATTCACGAGTGGCGGCGAGACGTAGGTCGGATTGCTTGCGGATCCGACGCGTGCTTGATGTAGTAGGCATTCAATTCAATCATCGGCGCACGATCAAACGGCTTGGCGGAATCTCTTCGAGTTCCGCCCTGCAAACCACGAACGACTACCGTCCGTAAAATGTCATCATGGAATTCATTGATCTCGCGCCACGCGCGTGGGTGAGCGGCACCGTTCGACTCCCCGGTTCAAAAAGCATCTCTAACCGTGCATTGCTCCTCGCGGCGCTCGCGGGCGGCACCACAGAGCTCACTGGTCTTCTCGATTCCGACGACACGCGCGTGATGCGCGGTGCGCTTGCGAAGTTGGGCGTTATGTGCAGCGATCTCTCTAGCGACGGCGAAATCACGGTGCAAGGCTGTGGCGGAGAATTCAGCGGCAAAGATGCCGATATCTTCGTGGGCAATGCGGGCACGGCAGCGCGTTCGCTCGTTGCCACACTCGCGCTCGCTGCGATGAGCGAGAGCCGCTACCGCGTTGATGGCGTGCCGCGAATGCGCGAGAGACCAATTGGCGATTTGGTGGATGCGCTCCGAGAGATCGGCGCATCGGTCGATTACTCAGGCAACGTCGGTTTTCCTCCGCTTTCGATCAAAGGCGGTGCGATTGCAATCGATAAACCAATTCCGATTCGCGGCGATGTTTCATCGCAATTTCTCACAGGGCTTTTGATCGCGCTGCCGCTCGTCACGGCGCGCACGGGCAAGCGAGCAACGATCGAAGTCGTCGGCGAATTGATCAGCAAACCGTATATTGAAATCACGCTCGCCATGATGACGCAATTCGGCGTCCACGTGGAGCGCGACGGCTGGCAGCGCTTCCATGTACCAGCCACTCGCTACGTTTCGCCTCGGAGCTACGCCGTCGAAGGCGATGCATCAAGTGCGTCGTACTTCATTGCCGCCGCCGCGATCGGCGGCGGTCCGATTAGCGTCGAAGGCGTGGGTCAAAACGCGTTGCAAGGCGACGTGAAATTTGCGGATGCAATTGCGCAAATGGGCGCACAGATTTCGTATGAAGCGAACGCAATCGTCGCGAGCGCGCCTGCGAACGGAAAGCTCAAAGCGATTCAAGCCGACATGAATCACATCCCGGACGCCGCGATGACGCTCGCTGTCGTCGCGCTCTTCGCCGAAGGGACGACAAAGCTCACGAACATTGCGAGCTGGCGGGTGAAAGAAACCGATCGGATCGCGGCGATGGCAGCCGAGCTTCGCAAACTCGGCGCGACGGTTGAAGAGGGCGTGGACTACATCGCCGTGACGCCGCCACAGAAGCTCAACGCAAACGCAGCAATCGACACGTACGACGATCACCGCATCGCGATGTGTTTTTCTCTCGCAAGTCTCTCGGAACGTGGTGTCGCTGTTCGCATCAACGATCCAAAGTGCGTGAACAAAACGTTTCCAACTTACTTCGATGTATTTGCTGCGTTGAACGGGTAACAGCGAAAGTGTCACACATCTTATTCGCTCATTGCCCTATGAGATATTGGTTACGTTGAATTTAAGTATCTTATTGATTGGTTGATTAAATTTGATAGATAGCAACTATCACAGGGCATTAATTGCGAGTGCTGATTCTGTATTCGCAAAATAAAAAAGAGCCGCCAGTGCGGCTCTTTTTTTTGCACAAACTCGCGTTTACTGTTTGATCGCTTCGATTTGAATCAACAGACGAACGTTGTCTGGAATAGCAGGCACGCCGTAGTTCATGCCCCAGCGTGTACGTGCAATGGTCGTTTCAAAGTCGCCGCCACAAACTTGACGCCGAATCATCGGGCTTATGTAGCAGCCAAAGCCGTTTGCTTTGAGCGTCACCGGCTGGGTTTGTCCGAGCATCGTGAGCGTCCCCGCGACTTCGGTCACGCGATCACCGTCGAACTTGAACTCGCTGCCCTTGAACGTCGCGGTTGGGAATTCATCGGCGTTGAAGAAATCCTTGCTCGTGAGATGCTTATCGAACGGTGCGACGCCGGTGTTCATCGATTTCATGTCGATCGTAATCTCTGCGCTGCCCTTCTTGGCAACGGCATCGATTTCGATGGTGCCGTCTTTTTTGTCGAAGCGACCACGGCTGGTTGAGACGCCGAAGTGCTTCGCTTCCCAGGTGACAAAAGTGTGTGTTGGCTCAACCTTGTATACGCCCTGCGCGGTGCGATTTGCGCCCGCATCTTGTGCATGCGCAACACTTGCCAGTAGCAGCGTGAGTGTCGTGGTGAAGATGGTTTTTTTCATGGACTGCTCCGTAGAGTTTGAGGAGGTGGAAAACTAAAGTGGATTCATGCCAGTGACGGCTATTTTGAATTTCACAGTGACGTCGTTGGCGACAAGCGATGGGTCATTCCATTCGCCGTCGCCGATTTTGAAGTCGAGACGTTTCAAGACGAATTCGCCGCGCGCGGTGCTCAAGCCGCCGGCTTGCGTGACGGTGATCGGTACCACGACGTCGCGGGCGTTGCCCTTGATCCCGAGTTTGCCGACGACTTCGAACTTACCGCCACCGAGCGACTTAATCGCGTTCGATGCGAAGGTTGCTTGCGGAAATTTCGACGTGTCAAACCAGCCGGGTTTGGTGAGTTCGCGCTCTGTGTCGGTGTTGCCAATGTCGGCGCTTGCAAGATCGACGGTGAACGAGACTTTGCTCGTTTGCGGACTCTTCGGATCGAAATTCATCTGTGCATCGAATTTCTTGAACTTACCGTCCACCGGAACGCCCATCTGTTTGCTCACGAACACGATTTCGCTTTGCTTGAGTTCGAGTTTTTGTTGCGCGAGAACGAGCGGGCTGCTTGCGAGCAGCACGCTAGCGACAGAGACTGAGATCAATGAACGTTTCATACAACTCACTTACTTCAAATGGAAAACTTCGCGCGGCTTCGTTCGTCTTGCAACGATTCGCGCAAGCGCGCTCCTACAATTTGTTTTGCGGCTGCGCCGCTGCCAGAGATTTACAAGCGACCAATGCCCATGCGCGCGAGCAAATGATCGCGATCGATGAATTGATGTTTGAACGCCGCGAGCACGTGACAGACGACAACCGCAGCGAGTCCATACGCAAGCCACTGATGTAGCGACTTCAAAGTTTCGGCAAGTTCCCGATCCTTCGGCACCCAATCCGGCAGCGGCAATACACCGTAAAGAACAATTGGAAACCCAGCCGCGCTGCTGTACGCCCAGCCGGCGAGCGGCACGGCGAAGAAGAGTATGTAGAGCAAACCATGTCCGGCGTGCGCCGCCGTGCGTTGCCACGCCGGTGTGTTCGACGACATTGGCGGCGGCGTGTGCGTGAGCCGCCAAAGCAAGCGCGCGGCCGACAGAAACAAAATCGTCATCCCGGCCCACTTGTGCCAGTTGTAGAGCTTCAAGCGCGTCGGCGACATGGTGAGCCCCGTCATGTAGAGTCCGACACAAAACGAAATCACAATCGCGACGCCGAGCATCCAATGCAGCGCAATCGCGGTGGCGGTGTAGCGTTTTGGAGTTTCGAACACGTAGCAATGGCTCCAGAAGCAGGTTGTGTTTGTCGCGGATTTGTGTGGGACGGGAGTTTATCGAATTGGTTCTAATTAGAACGAAAAATAATTCAGCTTAATAAGTAGATGCCATAATAAAGAGGATACGGTAGCACTTAAAGCAACTAGTTAATTTTATGCTTAAAGACCATTTAAACTAAATTAAATAGGGCATAACGTGCGATTGTTGTTTTGTATTTCCCGTAAGAACCGCGTCAGATGACGACGTCATAATTTCACCACGATTTACAAGCCAAGTCTCCTTCCTATGCGAGCCATGGATCAACGCGCTAAGCTATCTGGACGTCCTCGATCAACGACTTTCGTCGTGAATTGCGTCGCACGTCGCGCGCTAGTGATCGCGCTCCTAGTTTGCGCATGCGCAGCGCACGCCGTTTGCCCGTTCGCTATCGATTCGGTCGGAAGCGGCATCGGTACCCGCGACGGCAACGCTTTCGTGCAAATCGCGCGCCGCGACAACGCAAACGCGCTGCAGCTGCGCGAGCGCACCGCGCACGAACACATCGCAGTGAATCTTGCAAGGCTCGACTTGAATGCAGACGGTGCGTACGACATGGTCGACGCAACGATCGCAGCACGCGCGATGCTCGGTTTTCGCGACAACGCGCTCACGGAAGGACTTGCCGTCGTGGGTGCTCGCAACTCGGCGACAGCGATTCAATTGTTCATCGATGGCGGTTGCGTGGTCGAGACAGCGAACGACATGACTTGGCGTGCTGCCTCCTTCACCGAATCGAACGCCGGGTTCACGAATCCGGAGCGTGGCTGGTGGGTTTTTTTGAGCGAAAACTTTATCAACGTTGCCGACAGCGACATTGTCTGGGTTCAAACCACCTATCCCGAAGCCGCGCTCGGCTACGCCGTCGTGCGACTTGATAACTATCGCAATCAAACCTTGCCTCAGAGTTTTCTCGACGGCATCACTGCCGCGTTCGCGAAGGTTCGTGCGCGAGGCATGAAAGTGGTGCTGCGTTTCGCATACAACTATCCCGGCAGTGAAGCCTCGCCCGTCGTTGACGATGCACCGCTTGCGCGCGTGCTCGAACACATTGGTCAAATCGCGCCGATCGTGCAGGCGAACTCGGACGTTGTGTTTGTGTGGCAAGCAGGCTTCATCGGTATGTGGGGCGAAGGCCATTCGTCGACTAACGGTCTCGATTCGCCTGCGAACAAAGCCACGATTCGCGATGCCTTGCTCAACGTGTTGCCGTCGAATCGATTTCTGATGTGGCGCTACCCGCCAGATCAAATTACGTGGGACGCGACACCGGGAGAAGAGACCGACGCCTTCGGCGCTTCGCGTAAAGCCCGCATCGGCATGTACAACGATTGCTTTATGTCGAGTGACACGGACGTCGGCACCTATGACGATAACCCGACGATTCGCGCGCAACAGCGTGGCTACGTTGCCGCGCGCTCGGCCATCGTTCCCTTCGGTGGCGAAACCTGCAACGCCGCAGCTGCCGCCCAACAACGCCGCTCATGCAGCGCGATTCTCGGCGAGGGCGCGCAGTTTCACATGAGCTATCTGAATCGCACGTACTACGACGCGTTTCACACGCAATGGCAAACCGAGGGCTGCTTCGACGATGTTTCACGAAAACTCGGTTATCGCTGGGTACTCACAAAATCGAATGTGCCGCTCACGCTCGTGCGTGGGCGAACCGCGAGCGCCTCGATTTCGATCAAAAACGTTGGCTGGGCCCGGCTCTACAACCCGCGTGCACTGAAACTATGGCTCGTCGCGCACAGCAATCCAAACGCAACACCGATCGAACTCACGACATCGCACGATCCCCGTGCACTGCGACCGGGCGAGGAGCGGTCCTTCTTACTCAACGGTGCCATCGCAGGCGGCGCGGCCACAGGCGTCTACGATGTTTTTGTGGCCGCCCCGGATGCTGCGGCTGCCCTTGCTACCAACGCACGATATTCGATTCGCTTCGCGAACAGCGACGATGCCGCGAAATCGCAGGCGTGGGATGCCACGCGCGGCGCGTTCAAAACCGGTCTTACTGTGACGCTACAGTAGTCGGGCGAGCGACTGATGTTGCATTCATTGCGCTCAAAGAATGCCTTTGCAGCTATGCTGAAATCGCCTTAGCGCCCCATGCGAATCGCGAAAACGCGTAAAAACTTGCTTTGCCATCAACGTCACCCCGAGCGCGTCGCGTCCACAATTCATGCATATCGCCATACTCACGTTTCAAGGCTTTAACGAACTCGATTCGCTGATCGCGCTAGGCGTTTTGAATCGCATTAAGAAACCCGATTGGCGCGTCACGCTTTGCTGCCCCGAGCCGATGGTGACGTCGATGAACGGGGTCACAGTGCATGCGCAATCCACGCTTGCTGAGATCGCAACCGCCGACGCCGTCGTCGTCGGCAGCGGTATCAAAACGCGCGAAGTTGTCAACGACACCAAACTCATGTCGGCGTTGCGCCTCGATCCCGCGCGGCAACTGATTGCCGCGCAGTGCTCCGGCACACTCGTACTCGCGAAGCTCGGCATCCTCGGCGCGGTGCCTGCATGCACCGATCTCACCACCAAGCCGTGGGTTCAGGAAGCCGGCGTTGAAGTCCTGAATCAACCGTTCTATGCCTCCGGTAACGTAGCAACCGCTGGCGGCTGTTTTTCTTCGCCTTATCTCGCGGTCTGGATCATTGCCCGCACGGAAGGTGTCGATGCCGCGCGCTCGGCGTTGCACTATGTCGCGCCAGTGGGCGAGAAGGAAGAGTACGTCGAACGCGCGATGAGAAACATTTCGCCCTATCTTGTACAACCGCGTGTTCTAAGCGCGTGATGGCAACCATCGCGGATTGCGAACCTCCATCGTCCTCGCTCTTGTTGCCGTTGCGAGATGACGGTGCATTTGTTGACTGCTATCGTACCGACCTCGATCGTGTGGTCACCCACGCCGAATTCGTCGAAGCGTTCTACACCACGCGTCTTTTCAAGCTCGAACGCCTCATTCTTCGTTTTCTTGCAAGAAAACCGACCACCGATCATGAAGCACGCGAACTTGCGCTCGGTCAACGCGAAGATTTCGCCGTCTGGCAGGTTGAGCGACGCGTACCAGATCAAATTTTGCTCGCCGATCAGTCGGGGCGAACGCGTTCATGGATGATGACGGAGTCGTTCGTATCCTCGCATGGCGTTTTTGCGACACGGCTTTATTTCGGCTCTGCGCTCATTCCGAAAATTGATCGACGCACGGGAGAGAAGCGCTTAGGCGGGCTCTTCTCAGCGCTACTCGGATTTCACCGGGCGTATTCGCGCGCGCTCTTGCGTGCGAGCGTGTCGCGTATTACGTAACATTTGACGATCGATTAGAAGACAAATACGTCCGGCGGACGTGCTCGCAGCATGGTTGCGAAATATCAATTGAATACGTCGATAGGTTTCGCCTCAGCTCCAGTCACCTTACGGCATATGACCGAGGAAGACTTACCGCTGCTTCACGATTGGCTCGACCGGCCACATATCGTTGAATGGTGGGGCGGTTGGCGACCGTCGATGGAAGAAGTTCGAACGCATTACCTGCCGCGCGTGATGGCAACCGAGCGCGTGACGCCGTACATCGGAATGCTCGGTGACACGCCCTTCGCATACGCGCAGTCGTACGTGGCGCTCGGCTCCGGCGACGGTTGGTGGGAAAACGAAACCGATCCCGGCGTTCGCGGTATCGACCAATCAATTGGCGACGCCCATTTGCTCGGCAAAGGTCTTGGGACAAAGCTCGTGCGGGCGCTCGTCGATATGTTGTTTCGCGACCCGAGCGTCACCAAAGTGCAAACCGATCCCGCGCCCACGAATTTGCGCGCGATTCGTTGCTATGAAAAGGCCGGGTTTCGAATCGTCGAAAAAATCGTTACACCCGACGGACCTGCCGCGTACATGATTCAATATCGGTCGGCGTGGTAATCCATCGCGAACTCATCGGAGATTCTCGTGAAGAAACCGGAATCAAGCGAAGGTAACTCGGCGTCCACACTCATCGCAGAGCGCATCGCCGAACTCGGCGATTGGCGGGGCGAAACGCTTGCCGCAGTTCGCAAACTCATCAAGGAAGCCGACCCGGACGTTGTCGAAGAGTGGAAATGCATAGGCACGCCGGTATGGTCGCACGATGGCATCATCTGTACAGGTGAAACCTACAAAGACAAAGTGAAACTCACCTTCGCTAAGGGCGCTTCGCTCAAAGACCCCAAGCAACTCTTCAATTCAAGTCTCGACGGAAACATGCGCCGCGCGATCGACATTCACGAGGGTGAAGCCGTCAGTACAACCGCGTTCAAAGCGCTCATTCGCGAAGCGATTGCATGCAACAGCGGTGGCAAGTCGAGGCGCGCGTAGGACGGACACTACGTGCCGCGAATTGCTTGGCTCCGGTAAGCAATCCGATTACGTTACGGGTTTGTAGCCATCGTTGCGCGCATGTAAGCGGTGACAATTGCGTATCGGGCATGCCATTTGCTCGCGACATATCAATTCTCGTTTTCATCAAATTCGTCGTTCATGACCATTCACGTTGCGCTCAACCACATCACGCACTATCGTTATGACCGTCCGGTCAAGCTCGGCCCGCAGATCGTTCGATTGCGTCCCGCGCCACACTGTCGCACGCGGATCATTTCTTACAGCCAACGCGTTGAACCCGCCGATCATTTTTGCAATTGGCAACAAGATCCGTTTGCCAATTACATGGCGCGACTCGTTTTTGAGGAGAAAACGCGTGAATTCAAGGTCACGGTGGACGTGGTTGCCGAGATGGCGGTGTACAACCCGTTTGATTTCTTTTTGGAGCCGGCGGCTGAGAAGTTCCCGTTTGCTTACGAGCCGAATCTTCAGACAGAGCTCGCGCCGTATCTGATTGCGAATGAGAAATCGCCGCTGATTACGCAATACCTAGAAAAGGTAGATCGCACGCCGCGTAGGACCGTCGATTTTTTAGTTGATCTGAACGCGATGCTCTATCGCGATCTCGCGTACGTGATTCGCATGGAGCCCGGTGTGCAAACGCCGGAGGAAACCCTCGCACTCAAATCCGGTTCATGCCGCGATTCGGGATGGCTCTTGGTGCAGCTGTTGCGACATGTGGGGCTTGCCGCACGATTCGTCTCCGGCTATTTGATTCAGCTCACACCCGACGTGAAATCGCTCGATGGACCAAGCGGCACCGAGGTCGATTTCACCGACCTTCACGCCTGGTGCGAGGTGTATTTGCCGGGCGCTGGATGGATTGGCCTCGATCCGACCTCGGGTCTGCTTGCAGGTGAAGGACACATTCCGCTCGCCTGTACGCCGCAACCGTCTTCCGCCGCGCCGATTGAAGGCGGTGTCGATCCGTGCGAGGTCGAGTTCGATCACAAGATGAGTGTGTCGCGCATTTACGAAGCGCCGCGTGTTACCAAACCGTACAGCGATGCGCAGTGGCGCGATGTGCTCGCGCTCGGTGAAAAAGTCGATCGCGATTTGATCGAAGGCGATGTGCGTTTAACGATGGGCGGCGAGCCGACGTTTGTTGCGAACACGGATCGCGATGCGCCTGAGTGGAATATTGCCGCGCTCGGTCCCACGAAGCGCGACTATGCCGTTTCAGTGATCAAGCGTTTGTATGCGAAATACGGCACCGGCGGCGCGCTGCATTTCGGGCAAGGGAAGTGGTATCCCGGCGAGCAATTGCCGCGCTGGGCGCTCTCACTGTTTTGGCGTCCAGATGGCAAGCCGGTGTGGAGCGATCCGTCGCTTTTGGCGGATGAAAAAACGCGGTCGAAGTACACGAGTGACGATGCCAAACGCTTCGTGACCACCCTGACCGAAAAACTTGGTCTCACAAGCGAGACCGTTACACCCGGCTATGAGGACGCGTTTCACTATTTGTGGCGCGAGCGTCGCCTCGCCGTGAATGTAACCGCGCTCGATGCGCGTCTGGATGATGAGATTGAGCGCGAGCGCCTGCGTAAAGTGTTCGATCAGGGATTGAAGAAAGTCGTCGGTTATGTCTTGCCGCTCGCGGTCGACGAAGATGCGATCTTTGCGAAAGCGGCGGCATCAGCGGCGGCGGGTGCGAAGAAACAGAAAACGCTCGGCAAACTCAAATCGGAATGGCGAACCGGCGCATGGCATTTTCGCGATGGCACGATGTACTTGGTGCCGGGCGATTCGGCGATGGGTTATCGATTGCCGCTTGACACACTGCCCTGGGCGGCGAAAGAAGACGCGAACGTGATGCACGATCGCGATCCGTTCGATCACCGCGACGAACTTGGCAAGCTTGATGACGAAGCGGCTGTGTCGAAACCGCTGCGAAACGAAGCAAAGCCGAAGCGGTTTGAATCTGCGAAGTATTTGATTCGCACTGCGCTTTGTGTTGAAGTGCGCAATGGCGCGCTATATGTGTTTATGCCTCCGGCGTCGCGTGCGGAAGACTATTTGGCGCTTGTCGGTGCGGTCGAGGCGACGGCCGAGACGCTCGGCGTGCACGTGATGCTCGAAGGTTATCCGCCGCCCCGCGATCCACGTTTGAAAGTGTTGCAGGTGACACCCGACCCAGGCGTGGTTGAGGTCAATATTCAACCCGTTCACACGTGGAAAGAATTGGTGGAGAACACCGAATTTTTGTACCAGGTTGCCTTTGAAGAGCGCTTGAGCGCAGAAAAATTTGCGCTCGATGGTCGTCATACTGGCACCGGCGGCGGCAATCATTTCGTGCTCGGCGGCGCAACGCCAGCCGATTCACCGTTTCTGCGCAAGCCCGAATTGCTTACGAGCTTGATCGCGTATTGGCACAATCATCCGAGCTTGTCGTATTTGTTCAGCGGGCTTTTCATCGGCCCTACCAGCCAAGCGCCTCGTGTCGATGAAGCACGCAACGACCAGCTCTACGAACTTGAAATCGCGATTCAGGAAGTGTGGAAGAGCCGAGTAACGCACGGCAAAAGCATTCCGCCGTGGACGATTGATCGTGCGTTGCGAAACATTTTGATCGACGTGACGGGCAACACCCATCGCAGCGAGTTTTGTATCGACAAACTTTATTCGCCCGATGGTTCGACTGGGCGGCTTGGTTTGCTTGAGCTACGCGCATTTGAAATGCCGCCGCATGCGCGCATGAGCATCGCGCAACAACTCTTACTGCGTGCACTCGTCGCGCGCTTCTGGAAACGCCCAACGCATCACGCGCTCACGCGTTGGGGCACAACGTTGCATGATCGATTCATGTTGCCGACGTTCATCGACATGGACTTCAAGGATGTCATTGAAGACCTTCGCGCAGCAGAGAACGGTGGTTACGAATTCGACGCCGCTTGGTTCGCGCCGCACTTTCAATTCCGCTTCCCGTTGTTCGGCGAAATCGCAGTCAATGGCATCGAAGTCAGTATTCGCGGCGCGCTCGAACCATGGCATGTCATGGGCGAGGAGGGCGCACCGGGCGGCACTGCGCGATATGTCGATTCGTCGCTAGAACGACTCGAGGTGAAGGTCACTGGCCTCAACGATTTGCGCTACGTAATCACCGCGAACGGCCACGCCTTACCGCTGCAACCGACGGGCGACGAAGGCAGCTACGTCGCAGGCGTTCGCTACAAAGCATGGAATCCGCCGTCCGCGTTGCATCCGAGCATTGCCGTTCATGCGCCGATCACGTTCGACATCGTCGACACCTGGATGCACAAAAGCATCGGCGGTTGCCAATACCACGTGCAACATCCCGGCGGTGCGAATCCCGGCACGTTCCCGATTAATGCCTACGACGCCGAATCGCGACGACTCGCACGCTTCAAACGCATGGGGCACACGCCTGGAACTATCCATGTGAAGCCGGCGAAGGTTAGCAAGGAATATCCGTTCACGTTGGATCTGCGCCGGGTCGATTGAGCGTCGCTTCGTTTTTGAGTCAACGCGGCGTCCGATGGCGCCATCGCTAGGGTACTGAGCAGCCTTCGAGATAGTCCTCGATTTGCTGCGGCGTTCGGTTCGGATTGCTTCCGATCGCGCCGTCGGTGAGCGAAGGACCGCGCAGACCGAGTTGGTAGCGAACGACTAGCAAACCATCGGTCGCTGCGTTTTTTTCCCCGTTTGCGTCGATATCAAGCAAGGCGTACGCGCCGGGATCGCAGAGCGGAACAACATTGATCGTGGTCTGCATCGTGTTGTGAATTGTGCAGCGAAAGTAGAAGGTGCCCTTGCTGAGAAAGCTTCTCGTGTAGCTCGTTCCCGTCGAGGTTAGCACCGGCGTCGCGGTGGAAAATTCGCGTTCGACTCCGCAAGCGGATGCGAGGCGAAGCTACCATTCCAGGTGACGTTTTGACCCGCGCGAATAGTCACCGGCGTCGTTGACATGCCAATCCCCCACGTGATGGTCTCCTGCGCAAGCGCTGCGTCGCTCGCCGGCAGCGAGAAAACGACTGCTGAAAGTATTCCGAGGTAGCGTTTCACGACAAACTCCAAGTGTTGACGTAGTGCCTCAGGCTAGCGAAACCATCCCACAAAGTCAACGCGCGGTTACGCCCGAACACCCATTGGGCGGATGTAACGTGAGAACACCAAGCCGCGCCTGCGTTCGCGTTGTTCCGTACAAGATTCGAGGCGCGACGACGCTGAGCACTCCGTACGTGCCAAATGGATTTGCTTGGTATTCGAGTGGTGGGTCGGAGGGCGTCGCCCAACGGAATCCGCATTGATTGATGCTCCCGTCGGGCGCGTGACGTCGTAGCACCCGCAATCCGTCGCACGATCCTCCATGCGCAGCCAATGCAGCGCAAAATGAATGTTCGCATCGCGTTCACGCAAGGACGCGTGAATAAAACAGGGGTTGAACATGCTCTCTTCGATCGAACGGTCGCCGCATTTTTACGCACGCTTGGCCGGTGTGATGTATCTCGCGATCATCGTGCTGGGCGCGTTTGGCGAACTTGGTGTTCGCTCGGCGCTGGTAGTGCCGGGCGATCCAGTCGCAACCGCCAACGCAATTGCGAGCTCGCCGCTAATGTGGCGATTGGGGATCACGGCCGATTTGACGATGCATGTACTTGATATTCCCGTGATCGTGATTTTGTACGTCTTATTGCGATCGATAAATCGCGATCTAGCGATCTTCGCGACCGTCATCAACATCGTGCAAACGTCGGTGCTCGCGTTGAATAAACTGAATTTGATCGTGCCGATTCTGCTGGTTAGTGGCATCGATGTGGCGAGCGTGACCTGCCCTCGTTCCGCGTACCAATGATTCTTCCGAGAGTCCGGATGGTTTAACTGTTGGTGGGTTGCATTGATGGGGGTGCGGCAGTGCTTCGCGCAGCATCGGCAGTTAACTGCCGATGCTGCGCGGCGAACGCCGCTGGCGGGATTCTGCCGCAACTGCTGTGCGGTCTGACCTCGTTGTAGTCGCGCCGCCAGTGCGCGATCTCGATACGTGCCTCGGCTAAGCTCGTGAACCACTGCTCGTTTAAGCATTCGTCGCGAAAGGTGCCGTTGAAAGATTCAATGTAGGCGTTTTGCGTGGGCGAACCGGGCTCGATCAGGATGTGCTCGATTTGGTTGCGCTGCGCCCAGGCTGCAAACGCCCGCGCGGTGAACTCCGGGTCATTGTAGTTACGGCCGCTTCGCTTAACTTGCTGCGCAAGTTAGCCTTCACTGAAACTTCGTTTTCACTTCGGATCGCCTTTGGGTAGCCGCGAAAGTGTGCGGCTTGATCGAGTAGGCGCGTGACGTAGCCCGCGTTGATGCCAAAGTCCACGCCAATCTGTGCGCTCTCGCGGCTGAAATCATCGATCACGGTGAGGCATTTGATGCGCCGGCCATTGGCAAGGCTGCCGCTCACGAAGTCCAGGCTCCAGGTTTGGTTGATTGCATCGGCCTGCACGAGCGGCACGCGCTCAGCCGTGCGCTGCTTCGCCTTCTTGCGCCGCCGCACGGCAAGCTCGGCCTCGCTTTAGAGCCGATAGGTACGCTTGGCGTTAATGGCCACGCCTTCGGCTTTGTACTTCGGTTGCAAGAGATCGTGAATCATGCGATAGCCTGCGCGCCGTCGGCGATGCGCGAGCTCAACAATTTCAGCGCTCAGACGCTGATTGAAGGCAGTCGGCGGTGCTGGGTTTCGATAGACATCCCGTGATATCCCGACAAGGGCGCAGGCGCGGCGCTCTGATCGATGGCAATCCAGCACCATCCGAAACACCGCTTCGCGCTTCTCTTGTGGGGTGACTACTTTCCCCCGAGCACCGTCTTCAAGGCGTGGATGTCCAAGTGCGCTTCGGCCAACAGCCGCTTCAACTTCGCGTTCTCGCTTTCGAGATCCTCTAATCGCCGCGCCTCGGGCACGCTCATGCCGCCGTATTTCGAGCGCCATTTGTAGAAGCTCGCGTCACTGAAACCGTGCTTTCTACACAGCTCCTTCAACGACATGCCTGCCTCGACTTGCTTGATGAAGCCAATGATTTGCTCTTCGCTGTATTTGCTCTTTCTCATCTCCGTCATTCTCCTGATTTGACGGACTCTTCGGAAAAACTACTGGTACGCTACGACGGGAGCAGGTCAGGTGTGTTGCTTTTCATCGCTGGCATCGCATATCTCGTGAATAGCTTTGCCTTGATCGTCGTGCCGAAGATCGCTGCGCTGCTGTTCCCTGCGATTTTGTTACCGCCGCTCGTGGCTGAGACCCTGCTGGCCGTGTGGATGGTGGCGAAAGGCGTAAACGCAAACGGCTGGAACGCTGCGATCGCGCGTGGGCGCGGCGAAGCGCAGACTCCATATTAGCTTTGTAAGTGTTAGCCTTATAAAAAAGTCTACTAAGGAATTTTGTGAATATTATCGAAAATATATAAAAGTATGAGAAAAGCTATATTTAAATTGGCGATAGCCGAGCTAATGCACGGCTTGACTACGAACGATTTTTAGCAAGCGCAGCGACCAATTCAACGCGATTTCGCACCGCAAGTTTTTCAAAAACCGAACTCAGCTGATTGCGCACTGTGAGCGCGCTTTTATCGAGAATTCGCGCAAGCTCCTTATTACTATGCCCATACGCTACAAGCATCGCGAGGTGCATCTCGGTTGCGGTGAGGGTATTGAGTGCGGCCGAGGGCAGCGTATCTTGGGTCGAATCGCTCTCGACAAAGCGAATCGCAAACATTGGCCAGGCGAGCGGTTCGGTAGACAACCGCAGCAACTCAATGCGCACGTTGGTTTGCCGATTTCCTTTCGCGACAATCGACACGGGCTCCGGCGTAGGTAGCGGCTGATTCAATTGCAGCGCTTCGATCATACGCTGCTTAAGCGCTGCGCAAGCCTCACGTAGCTCTGACGGGCAGTTCACCGGATCGTCTTCGCCGACCGGCACATTCCAGTACCGGGCGAGTAGCGTCCGTGCTGCGTCGCTGCAATGCTGCGCACGCAATTCCCAATCCACAATCAATCGTGCTTCCCGCGCATTGAATAGCAAATCGGTGAGCGAGAAGCGAACCATGCGCTCCGCCTCCGAGGCCGCTACGCGTTTCATCGCGACTTCAATGTCCGCATAGACGGATTCGCACCAAGCGACGTCGTCGCGGTCGAAATCGCCCTGTGCTTCGGTTCGATTGACGCCGACCATTGCGATCAAATCGTAGCCAATCCAGAAGAAGAGGCCGATGCCATACAGCCAGCCTTCGATCGTCATAATCATTTGGTGGTATTTCGTGCGTTTGACCTCCGCGATTGGCATCGCATCGCTCACACGCACGATGCGCGCTCCGGGATGTTCGCGAAGCCATGCAAGCCCAGGATGCTCCATCGAGTAGTCAATGGCATCGTCGTTGGTATTTTCGATGCCAACGCGCATAAGCGTCGTCGGCGTACCCGCATGAAAACGAAAGCCGGCGACGATGGAGTGTCGAACAAAGCGCGCATCGAACAGCCGAACCAGTGCGTCGAATAGCGCTTGCGATGTGTTTGTTTCGTGAAGTGCGAGCAAGGCTCGCGTCGGCTTGGTTTCGATCAATCCGTACCCGCTTTCGTTTTTCATGATGTTCGTTTTGCAAGCGACGCGCTCGCTCCATTACCCGGGAGGATAAACGCCGAGGATGCGCGAGCCGTGGTTCATTTGTCCTATGTCCGAACCGTGCGCGCGGCGCTAGGCTTGCGAACGCGAGCGATTCGCTACCGATTCAGAAAAATCTCGTGTCGTATCGGCAAACCGAGTGCCTCGGCAACCTTGTGACGAAGCCGACACGGAACACGTCACTAGGATTAATTGGGCAAGGTGGTTTCGGCCTATGACGGGTTGCGAATGAATGGCGCGTTTTTTCATCTTGAAGCGTCTTTACCGCTGGTACCGCATTCATGCCGCATTGCGTCGGTATGAGTGGCATGTACCGTACAAGAAACTGATGATCAAAAGGGAATATCGATGAAATTCACGAACGTGTTTCGGTGGTTCGATGCTGCCGCGTTGCTTGCGTTGTGCCTATCGCTTTGCCTGCCAGCGGCGCACGGTCAGCCTGCTAGTCAAGGCCCCGAACAGCTTGATACATCATGGGCAACGTTTGATGGGCTTAGTTGGCCGGCGACGTCGGGTTTCGGCACCTTGTACACCGATGTATTTGGTGCAGACGATTTCGGCAATGCGATGATGGTGCTACCGGACTTCAGCGTCATCCTGGCAGGGCACTGCACTTACCTGCCGCTCGGAAAGGACGTGTTTTGCGCCGCACGCTACGACGCTTTGGGCAATTTGGTGACCAGTTGGGGTACCAATAGTGGCAAGATGGTTGCGTCACTCAGCTCAAGCAACGATCAGGCATATGCGGCCGTATTGCAAGCTGACGGGAAATTTGTGCTTGGCGGGCGATGTTGGGATCCATCGAGCGCCACAAACGTTTTTTGCCTCGCGCGATTCACTGCAAATGGCGATGGCTTTGATTCGTCTTTTAATGGTAACGGCAAGGTGTTCACTTCGATTAGCGGCAGTGGCGGCGGAGATCGCATTACCTCAATGGCATTGCAGCCCGATGGCAAGATCGTCGCAGCCGGGAGCTGCGGTCCGGTTACCGATGTTGTGTTTTGCATCGCACGCTACAACCCGGACGGTAGTTTGGATTTGGCCTTCAATCCCAATGGGGCGTCGAACGGGCTGGGGTACTTTACGACGAGCATCGGCACTTTTCCGTTGTTCACAACCAAATTAGCCCCTTCGTTGGCGATTGACGCAAAGAACCGGATCGTGCTCGCAGGCTACTGCGCTGATGTATCAGCGACCACGATAAGCGTTTGCGCAGTTCGCTACAACTCTAACGGTACCCTCGATACCGGTTTCAACGGAACCGGGAAGCGCGTTTTAACCGTCTCCGGCTTGAACGGTTCGGGGCACGCGCTTGCGCTTCAACCCGACGGTCGCATCGTGATCGGTGGCCAATTAGGAGGCGATTTTCTGCTCGTTCGGCTTTCTGAGTTTGGCGCGCTCGACCCACGGTTTGCGCCGTTGAGCCCCTTAGGCGCCGGGATCCTGCGGGTCTCGATTACTGGTAGTTCCGAAAGAATACTCTCGCTTGCGATACAACCCGACGGCAAAGTGCTTGCAGCAGGAAGTTGCGACCCGTCCTCCGGATTGCGATCTGATTTTTGCTTTGCGCGATTCCACAGTGACGGAAATCTCGATGAGAGCTTTGCAACAGGCAGCGCCAACGGCAGCGGAAAACTGGTATTGCCGATGGGTACGGGCACCACAAGTATCGCCGACGGCGTTGATCATATCAACGCCATTAGGGTACTGCGCGATGGGCGCATCATGCTTGGCGGTTCGTGCTTCATAGGCGGTAACGCGCAGTTTTGTACTGCGCGCTTGTTGGGCAGCACATTTCAACGCGCCTGGCGCAATTGCACAGCAGACATCGATGGCGACGGCAAATTCGTTGCTACCATTGACGGGTTGATCAACCTCCGAGTTGCGTTCGGCTTAACCGGCACAGCGGTTACCAATGGCATCACGTTTCCGTCGGGGGCGTTGCGTAACGACTGGGCATCGATTCGTCGCTATCTGATGAACGATTGCGGTTTATCGATTCCATAAGGCGAGTTCGACCGTTGCGCAAACGAAGCGTGGGCAGCTCACTGCCCACGCCGCGTATCCCGCACTCTAAGCCTGCAAAACCCGGAGCATGCGACGCAGAGGCTCCGCTGCCCCCCAGAGCAATTGATCGCCGACGGTAAACGCGCCCAAGTATTGCGGCCCCATCGCGAGTTTGCGCACGCGACCGACGGGAATGTTCATCGTGCCGGAGACGACGGCTGGCGTGAGTTGCTTTTCGCTATCGATGCGATTGTTCGGAACGAATTTCACCCATTCGTTATCGTTCGCGATCATCTGTTCGATGTCGGCGAGCGGCACGTTCTTTTTGAGTTTGAAGGTGAGCGATTGCGAGTGACAACGCATTGCGCCGACGCGGATGCAGGTCGAGTCGATCGGGATCGGTGCTTCGTTCGAACCGAGTATTTTGTTGGCGATGCCCATGATCTTGTTCGTTTCTGCGCCGCCTTTCCACTCTTCAAGGCTCGTGCCGTCTTCGCGATCTGCGTCAATCCATGGGATCAAGTTGCCGCCGAGTGGAATGCCACGGAAGTTTGCGGCTTCTTCGGACGTGAATGCGTTTTGTTTTGCGGTGACTTTGCGATCGATTTCGAGAATCGCACTCGCGGGATCGTTGAGCAAGTCCTTCACTTCGGCGTAGAGCGCGCCGTACTGCGTTAAGAGTTCGCGCATGTTTGGCGCGCCGCCGCCAGACGCCGCTTGATAGGTCGACGTTTGCATCCACTCAACCAAGCCTGCTTTGTAGAGTGCGCCCACGCCCATCAGCATGCAGCTCACCGTGCAGTTGCCGCCGATCCAATCTTTGATGCCTTTGGCGAGCGCGTTTTTGATGACCGGCATGTTGATCGGATCGAGAATGATGATCGCATCATCGTTCATCCGCAAAATCTTCGAGGCGTCGATCCAGTGACCCTTCCAGCCCGCTTCGCGTAGCGGCTTGTAGATCGTTTTCGTGTAGTCGCCGCCTTGGCAGGTGATGATGACGTCCATGCCTTTGAGTTTGGCGACGTCGTTGCCGTCTTGCAGAATCGGATCGTAGGTTTTGCAGCCTTCAATCTCCGGCGCGGCTTTGCCAGCGGAAGAGGTGGAGAAAAAGGTCGTCTCGATCGTGTCGAAATCGCGCTCAGCGCTCATGCGCTGCATCAAAACGGAACCAACCATGCCTCGCCATCCAACGAGGCCCACGCGTAAGGCCATGATGTACTCTCAGAAAGATTGTGCACCGTCGTCGTTTGCGCCGTGCGACGGTGCTGCTTTATGTTGCGGCGCAGCGAAGCTCAAGGATAGCGTAAGTGGCTCTCGTCCTCGTTCCAGGCGGCGGACTGCATGTGTCAGCGGCGTTGATGCCATAAAAAATAACATAAGCCTCAATAAATATGGGTATAGCAATTTTTATTATAAATAGCGAATAATACGTATTTCGACTAAATAGCCATATTTAATATGGCATGCAAAGATTGTGCTGTGTTGCGTTTGCGACTTGAACTGCCCTAACATGGCGCGTCCGCGTTCGAGGGTTTCTCCCTCTGCGTCGGCTAAAATTAGGGAGTTTGTCCAGCCCGATGCACGGTCTGCCGCGTTCGTGCTTTGTTGCTGCGCCATTCGGCGAACGCTACGCGGTGAATTAAACAGTTACGCCTTTTAGGAATCACGGGAAGCCAATGAGCGAACCAATCAATAAATCAAGACGCCGAGCCGCTATCGCGACCGCTGCCGTCCCGGGTGCGGCGTTGGGGGCCGCAGCAGTCGCGCCCTTCGTGACATCGATGTTTCCATCCGAGCGCGCGAAAGCGGCCGGTGCGCCGGTCGAAGTCGACCTCTCTACG
>JAAFJI010000004.1:0-393 GCA_013298045.1 Betaproteobacteria bacterium | reverse complement strand
ATTTCGCCGTCGCAATTAATCGACGCTACCTCGAAAGGCTCCGAGCAACCGGAATACGTAGATAAAGCTACGCGCTCGATTACCCCTGATTTGGTGGTGATGGAAGGTGTTTGCACGCATCTTGGTTGTTCGCCGGTGTCGAAGCTGACGCCCGGCGAATTGGGCAACGATTGGCAGGGCGGCTTCTATTGTCCGTGCCATGGCTCGAAATTCGACGTCGCTGGTCGCGTGTTTACCGGTTCGCCGGCCCCGAGGAATCTCGCCGTGCCACCGCACAAAATCGATGGCACGAAACTCGTGATCGGTATTAACCAAGACGGTAAAGAAGCTTAAGGAGTAGTTGCGATGGCTTCCAAACAAGCTTCGATGTTCACCAATCCCGTGCTGCGCTGG
>JAAFJI010000039.1 GCA_013298045.1 Betaproteobacteria bacterium | reverse complement strand
GTGACGCACGATGTTTTCTCGCACCACAATCGCGTCATCGATCAACAAACCGATGCAGAGCGAGAGCGCCATCAAAGTCAGTGCGTTCAAGGTAAAGCCGAACGCGTAGATCGCAATAAATGTGGCAACCACCGAAATCGGCAAAGTGAGCGCGGTAATGACGGTCGAGCGCCACGACGCGAGGAACAAAAACACGATAAATACGGTGAGGATCGCGCCTTCAATGATGGTGCGCTGCACGTTTTTAACCGACGATTTCACATAGCGCGATTGATCGGAGAGGATCGAGAGCTCCACGTCGCCCGGCAGCTCGGCTTTCACCCGTTCAATCGCTTTCTTAACCCCGTCGCCGACTTCGACCGTGTTCGCGCCGCGCACCTTTTTCATGTCGAGGATCACAGCCTTAGAACCATCGATGCGTGCGAAGCTGTTCTGTTCGCGCACGCCATCGACCACACGCGCAACGTCGGCCACCCGCACCTGCACACCATCTCGGCGCGCGATCACCAGGTTTTCGAAGTCGCCGATCGAGCGGAATCGCGCATCAATGCGCACCGATTTGTCGTTGTTGCCAGAGGTAATGGTGCCCACCGGTACATCGATGTTGTCGTTTCTGAGCGCTGCGATCACCTGATCTACACCGATCCGGCGAGCACGCAGTTTTGCGGGATCGACCTCGATTTGCACCTCGCGCGCAGCGGTTCCGATCAGCTCAACCGTTGCCACGCCAGTGACGTTTTCCATCCGCTTGCGAATGATTTCTTCCACCAAATATGTGACGTCGGCGTGCGAGCGGGTCTTCGACGTAACGCCCAGCGAAACAACGGCGCGGTCGTCGTCGTTGTTGGCGCGCGAAATGTAGGGATCCTTCGCCTCTTTTGGGAAGCCGGGTCGAATTTGCCCCATTTTGTCGCGCATGTCCTGGATGGCAACGTCCATCTTGATGTTCATGTCGAATTCAACGATCACCAGGCTCGAACCTTCGCGCGAACGCGAGCGGATTTTCTTCACCCCGGAGATCGGGTTCAAGGCATTTTCAATTGGCTTGGTCAAGTCGTTCTCGACTGCCTGCGGCGATGCGCCCGGGTAGGCGACATAGACCACACCAATCGGAATTTGCACGTCCGGCATGGCGTCGATCGGCAAACGAAAATACGACACGGCACCGGTGACCATGAGCGCGAACATCACCATCGCGCAGAACACCGGGTTTTTGATCGCTACGCGAGTCATCCACATAATCGTCTCTCTCGCGAATCAGGATTTAGTCGCCGCAGCGGCGGGCGCGCCGCTTGCGGGCGCGGCAGTTGCCGGCACGGTTGGCGCAACGGCACTTGGCGCTGCAGCGGGCAGTTGCACCGCTTGACCCTCTTTAGGCTCAGCACCGCGCAGTAAAAGCACACTCGCGTTTGCCGCCACCCCGGTTTCGATTGCGACCAAATCGCCCGCGCTGTCTGCGTCGAGCGCTTTCACTCGCAGCCTTGCCGCCTTTCCGTCTTGCACCGCCCACACGTAGCTTCCGCCGCCGTCGCTGCGGACGGCGACCCGCGGCAGTGCAACCGCAACCGCTTTCTGCGAGAGCGCGAGCGCGCCCGATAGAAACGCCCCGGCCGGAATCGGGGAGCCACTCGGCAGCGCAAAGCGAGCTTCGATGGTGCGGGCACCAGGTGCGGCGTTCGGTACGATGCGCACCAGTTTTGCGTCGATTTTTGCTGCACCGCTTGCGGTGTCGGCCTGAAACAACGCACGCTGTCCGAGCTTTAGCTCAGATGCTCGCTCGGCGGGAACTTGTACGACCACTTCGAGCGAATTCGGATCAATGATCTGGAATACCTGCATTTCGTTGCCGATGCGCTCACCCGGCTCGACGCTACGCTTAGAGATGATTCCCGCGATCGGCGCAACCAAGGCCGTCTCAGTCAGCGCGCTTCGCGCCATCGTCAACTGCGACTGCGCAGTTTCGAGCGCCGTTCGCGCGGCGACGTAGTTGCTTTCAACCGAATCGAGCGCAGCCTTCGAGATAAACCCACGATCGGCGAGCGAGCGCTGCTGGTTTCGCGCGGATTCAGCGACCGTGAGAGAGGCTTGTGCCTGGCGGACACCGGCCTCGCGCTCGCCGATCCGAAGTTTGATTTCGTCGCTATCCACGCGCGCTAGCAATTCGCCCTGGCGCACGGTTTCGCCGGCACGCTTCACCATTTGCGTCGCCACACCACTATGACGGGAGCGAACCATCGCTTGCCGCGATGCCTCGACGCTGCCCGAGATGGGCAACGTCACCGTGAGCGTCGCGGGTGCAGCTTTAGCGAGATCGACTGCCGCGAGCACCAGTGGCGGATCGGCTTTCTTTTCGGCCGCTTTATCGACCTTAGCGTCACTGCCGGACTTCATTTTCGACATCGCAACAAAGCCGCCGCCTGCTGCCACCACCAATGCAATTCCCGAAATCCAAATCCAGCGTTTCATCGTGTGCGTTCCAGTCCCAGACATCGGGTGTTCAAAAGTATTGTTAGAAGCGTAGCGCTTAGTTCCCCGAACGCATCGGGTGGTGCGACGAATCGGCGGCGTGGACGCGTCAATTGCAGGGCTGAATATAGCTTTTTCGATTAATGCCCTGTTAAATATAATTTTTGTATAGTTTAACGGCTTAATTGAGCGTTAATACAATTTAACCGTAAACGCTTTTAATCTGAGCATTAACTGGTTTAGTTACTTCGTACGCTGTGAGTAGCGATTGCTGCCTTACACACGGTTTTGACTTCGCCGCAATCCCCGCAATTGCTTGATTTCGCGGTATAATTGCAGGTTCCTTAATCGCCGAATGCCAGCTGTCCAATTGACGTTGGCGGCATTCAGTTTCTTCGACGTTGTTCGCAAATGGGTTGCGGCAGCGCTTTGTCGAAGATCACCGGAGTTCCTCATGGCTCGCGTATGTCAAGTCACCGGCAAAAAGCCGATGGTGGGAAACAATGTTTCTCACGCCAACAACAAAACCAAGCGCCGCTTCCTGCCAAATCTGCAAAGCCGCCGCTTCTGGGTTGAAAGCGAAAACCGCTTCATCCGCATTCGTCTCACCACCGCTGCGATCCGTTTGATCGACAAGAAGGGCATCGACGCCGTTCTCGCCGATATGCGCGCCGCCGGCACGATCTAAATTTAAGGGAGACCAATCATGCGTGAAAAAATCAAACTTGAATCGACCGCCGGTACCGGCCATTTCTACACGACCACCAAGAACAAAAAAACGATGAGCGAAAAAATGGTCATCAAAAAGTTCGATCCGGTCGCCCGTAAACACGTGGACTACAAAGAGACGAAGCTGAAGTAATACGTATTGCTTCTTGGCCGTCTCTTTATCACGGCGAGAAAAGCAAAAGCCCGCTCGAATTTTCGGCGGGCTTTTTGTTTGCGGCGTCAAAATCAGGTTGCCGGTGCGGGTATGAATGCACTCGCCCGCGCCCCATCCAAGGGTTGACTGGAAAACAACGCTTTGGCAATGCCTGTTGGTCGCCTACGAAGCAATATCCGCCCGCTTGTACATGTACGTTGTTGAGCAAAGTCCGCCATGCGGCTTGAGCGCATAGTCCGGAATGTGACCTGCAATTTGCCACCCGAGTTTCGCGTACAGAAACGACGCAGCTTGATCGGTCTCGGTGTCCAACACCATTAGCGTTTTTCCGGCGGTGAAGGTGAGCCGTTCAATCTCGCGCATCAGCGCCTCCGCGATCCCGTGTCTGCGTGCGCGTGGGTGCACCATCATTTTTGCGATATCGGCGCGGTGCGGTTGATTTTCGGGTTGATCTAGCACCGATTGCACTGTGCCGACAATTTCACCTTGTTCGTCGCGCGCAACAAGAAGGATGCGCTCGCCTCGTTCAACGCTTGCGGCAATCTTCGTCCAAAACGCGAGCGCCGTCTCTTTCGACACTGGATACATGAAGCTGATTGAACCACCACTGGCAACGCTCTCGATCAACGTTTCACAGAGTTGGTCCAGGCTCGCCTCGTCTTCGATCGACGCTAGATGGTGAATGGTGTAATTCATACGTGTCAACCGTCCACAGGGTTTGCGGGCGTTTCGAGAATCAGTTGATAGAACGCAAGATCGAGCCAGCGGCCGAATTTAAATGCGGCGTGTCGGATCGTTCCCGCGTGAGTAAAACCTAGTTTCTTGTGAAGCGCGATACTGACTTCATTGGTCGCGTCGATGCCGCCAATCAGCGTGTGCAGCTGCGCCTCTCGCGCGCGAAAGACGATTTCGTTCATCAACGCAAGGCTGACACCCTTGCCACGATGATCCTTTTGTACATACACCGAATGTTCCACCGTGTATTTGTTGGCAGGGAACGCGCGAAACGAGCCCCAGCTCGCAAAGCCCATCAACTCGCCAGTCTCATCTACCGCGCCGATCACCGGAAAGCGATTCGCTTCTTTCGTTGCGAACCATGTTTTCATCGTCTCCATCGTGCGCGACTTGTATTCATAGAGCGCGGTCGTGTTCAAGATCGCGTCGTTGAAGATGTCGAGGATGGCGGCGGCGTGTTCGTCGAAGTTGCAGGCGATTAACTTCATTATTTCCCTACTCGTTGCACGTCACTAGCAAACTGAGCGCTAAACCATACGATGCTACAGGAGCTTCTTGGTTCTTAAAAACGCTTCAAGCTTCGCAGAATCGCGCGCGAAAATTTCCGGGTCGTACTTGACTTTGCTTGTGTAGAAGTCCGCGAGCGAAGTGATGCCTTCGCGCTCGATCACAGCTTTGATCGGCGGTATCGACATGTAGCGCTCCCAACCCTTGACTTCGCGATCTCGATAGGTGTCCTCGATCTCTTCCGGCGTGTTTGGTCGATAGCGTTCGTCATGCAAAAAAGCCCCGAGCGGCAGTCGGTCGCGCTTGTTCGGGTTTTCGTCGGGGTAACCAACGACGATTGTGGTCACCGGCGCTACGGTCTCGGGTAGCTCCAAGAGCTCGGCGATTTCCGGCATCGCGTGCAAGGTGGTACCCATGTAGCAAATACCCAGGCCATGCGCCTCAAAGCCGAGACAAACGTTCTGGGCGACGATCATCGCATCGAAGGCGGCGACGTGGTAGCCAAGAAAATTGTTGAAATTGTCGCGCGCGCCGCGCAACTTTAGCCACTCACGCGTCCGATGCCAGTCCGCGCAGAAAGTGATGAGCAGTGGCGCCTGCAGAACCATCGATTGCTTCAAATGCAGATCGAACAGCGTTTTTTTCTTCGCTTCGTCGCGAGTGAGGATGAGCGAGACGCTGTTCAAATTGCCCGAGGACGAACCGCCCGCGATGGCGTCGGCGCACACCGATTCGATCAAGTCTTGTGGGATCGGCGTTGACTTGTAGGTGCGAATCGAGCGGTGACTGTTGAACAGTTGCGAGAGGGCGGTCATGGCAGTCCTTGGAACGAAAAAGAAAAAGCCCGCGCTACGGCGGGCTCCGAGCGTGAGTCGATCAGTTACGCGTAGCGCGCAAGCCGCAACGAGAAAGCCTGCAACGGCGCGATGTTCGAGCCTTCGGCGCTGGCGCGCCAAGCTTTCCAGCGCGCGATCAATTGATCGCGCGACTCGGTGGAGCGCCCCCAGAGTGCGCTGAGCTCCTGCTTCATCTGGTATAGCTTTTTGAGCGCTTCGCTATGCGCAAACAGCGCCGCGAGACGGGCGCGTTGCACGTCGGCGAGGGTGCTCGCATCGGCACGAAAATCTTTGAGCGTTTGACGAAGATCGGGCAGGTGAATTTCACCGCGTTCGGCTCGTAATTTAAGCGACTGGAACTCGCTCTTCGCGGTGGTCTTTACCATGCGAGCGTAGTCTTGCATGACCCGGTAGCGATGAGTAATGATCGCCTCGAGCGTCGCGTGCGAATCGGATTCGACCACAGCGCTTTCCCTGAGCTTGAGCGTCGGTGCGACCTTGCGCACGGTGGCGAGCCCGAGCATTTGCATTACGCGGATGTAGAGCCAGCCAATATCGAATTCGTACCAACGATTCGAAAATTTCGCCGACGCACCGTAGGCGTGATGATTGTTGTGCAACTCCTCGCCGCCGATGATGATGCCAATCGGGACGATGTTGGTTGACGCGTCTTCCGTGTGGTGGTTACGATAACCCCAGTGGTGTCCGGTGCCGTTGATGATCCCCGCCGCAGTGACCGGAATCCAGATCAACTGGATACACCACATCGTGAGACCAATCACGCCGAAGAGCGCGAGGAAAATCAGAAGCGATACGCCCATGCCCTGCCACGTGTAGCGCGCATAGACGTTTCTTTCCATCCAGTCGTCCGGGGTGCCGTGGCCGTAGCGAGTCATTGTCTCCGCGTTCTTCGCCTCTTTGCGATAGAGATCGACGCCGAAACGAAGCACGCCCCAATGACCGTGAATCACCGGGCTATGCGGGTCCTCGACGGTTTCGCATTTGGCGTGATGCTTGCGATGAATCGCGACCCATTCCTTGGTCACCATGCCAGTGGTCAACCAGAGCCAGGCGCGGAAGAAGTGCGAAACGATCGGGTGCAGATCGAGCGCGCGATGCGCCTGCGCCCGATGAAGAAAAATGGTGACTGCGGCGATGGTGATGTGGGTCAGCGCGAGGATCGCAACGATGACACCCCACCACGGCAAATCGATCACACCGGTTTGCGCAAAACCGAGCAGCGAAGAAGCAACGGACTCGTTCAAGAAAGAACTCCTAAGTTGAACCGAGCGGCCGACGCATGAAAAAGCAGCGAACAGAACGGCATCTCGGACTGTTTCAATTTTAGGGTTGTTCGCGGCGTTTCGAGCGGCTATTCGCTCTAGTTTTTCATCGTTGAAGGTGCCAGCCGCAGTACGCGCCGCGCATAAGTCATTGTTTTTTGTGGATTTACTTGATCTACATCAATCTTGATCCGCTACTTCATCTTACACCGCAACGAACAATACAATTTATTCATAAAAATGTATTACCGTTAATAATTATTATATCGTCCAAGTTGTTATTTTATTGGGCATTGACGACCATAGTTGTTTAGTTTTGCGGGTTCCACAGACTACCGCGCGGCTAACGCGAGATGCGCAACCCCGCCGCGTGCGGTGCCGTTGCGTGCGGCCGACTGAGCACTTCGTCTCGGGCGCATCAGCCGCTGACCGGTCATAGGAGCACTAGCGAAGCAGCGCAATGTCCAAGTCGTCCAGCGTGCGTGTGAGCGCACCGGTCGCGCCGCCGAGTGCGCCGCGTTGCACGCGCTTCGCGGTCGGCAAGAGTTTTCGCGTGCCGTCGCGCAGTACGCGCTCGTTGAGACGCACGTCGTAGACCGCAAAGAGCGCCGTCAACACCTCGATTTTTTCCAGCAACTGTCGACGGGTGTGTTGGTAGGCATGCTCGGCGACCCGACGACGGCTTGCGTAGCTGAAGATGTTTGAGAAGAACAAATCGGCATCGCCGCGCGATGGCTCAAGTACGATCAGCCGTGCGTCATGGTAAGTCGCTGCATAGCTTTCGAGACTCTTCTCCAGACGCGAATGGATGAGCGCGCGAAATGTCTGTGAGAGAACGGTTGGCAGACCGCGCTCCGACAAATGCGCTTGGGCACGCTGCGCGACAGTTGCGTCAAACGGCACGAGCGGATTGACACAGATCACGAGTTTGGCACCGGCCTTGAGCGCGCTCGATGCATGTAGTGTCTTGTTAAGCGCGCCATCGACATACTGCCGCGCACCGATTTTCACCGGCGGATACATCGCTGGCAGCGCGCTGCTCGCCTGTACCGCCTGCGAAATCGGTACGTGCGAAGTGTCGTGAGTACCGAACTCGACGGTTTCACCGGAGTCAAGATCTGTGGCGATCACAAACAGTGGCGAGGCGAGTTTGCGGAAATCGTTGCTGCGTCCAGGTTTCGAGAGCAGCCGACGCACGCCCTCCTCCATTGCCGAATTGTCGAATAGCCCCGTCGGCAGTACGGCAGAGAGTCGCTGCAACTCATTGACGATTCGTTGAGGTTTGCCACTTTTCAGGGTAGACCATAGCGCTTGCGCCAACGCCGACGGTAGGCGCGAAGCGCGACGGCCGTACTCGGAAAAAGCCGGTTTCATGAACGCGCTCGGCGGCAACGTGTCGCCATCGTCGCCTTCGTTCTCGATGAAAAGCTGCACCATTTCTCGCGGCGCAATGCCATTGGCTAGCCCCGCCGTCACGTAGGCACCGGCGCTTACGCCCACGTAGGAGTGAAGATTCGTGAAATCGAGCGTTGGCAGCGCTTCAGAGAGCGCAGCGAGCGCGCCGACCTCGTACATCGCACCAAGTGGGCCGCCACCGGCTAGCGCGAGCGCAATCGGCGGTTTTGGCGAGTTTGAAGAGCTAGATTCAGCGATACGAGTGACCATGGCTGCGAACAATTCACGTAAAAACGGCCACCGAAGTGGCCGCGGAGTCGGGTGCCTGAGGAGGCAAACACCCGTTTATGGGGATTTTTCTTGTAATCGAAATTAGTTGACGACGCGACGAGCGGCAGCTTTCGCTTTCTTCACGGTCTTGGTCGCAACTTTCACAACTTTGTCGGCAACCACAGCACCGTTGGCTTTCGGAGCGGCTTTCGCGCCGTTCATTTTCTGAACTTGCTTGGTGAGCTCCTCGACGCGTGCGGTGAGTGCGGCGATGTCAGCTTTGGACGGAACGCCCAAACGGCTAACGGCGCGACCCACACGCTCTTCAAACACCGTCTCAAGACGATCCCACGCGCCAGCGGCTTTGCTGGTCGCCTCAGTGATCTTGCCGGAGACTTCGTTGGTCACTTCCGAAACTTGCGCATCGGCGAATTTGCGGAATTTCTTTTGCAGGCCTGCGCCTTCTTTCACGAGTGCTTCGAACACTTTGGATCCTTCTTCTTGAGCTTTGGAAAATGCACCGAGGCCCGCCAACCAGATCTGCGTTGACGACTCTTTGACGGTGCCGAGCAAATTGCTGTCTGCGGCTTCTGCGGCTTTGCTGAACTTCTTGACCATGACGTGTCTCCCGAAAAGGCGTTAGTGAAAATTTCAATGGTCGAACTGTAAATAGCACCGATAGAGCGCGCATCCTAGAAACACTGGTTTTTCCTAGGGATACGGCTCTAGAATCGGATTACGCTTCGCGAAGCAACATCAATCTACACGCTGGAGTCGGGCATCGCCTCGACATACGGCTCAGGCAATATTCAACGAGGAGGAGACTTCATGAGTTATTTCGTTACCGGTGCATCGGGCTTCATTGGCAAACGCCTCGTCAAAAAATTGCTGCAACGCAAGAACTCGACGGTTTACTTTTTAATTCGCGCCGAGAGCAAGAAGAAAGTCGACAAACTCATGGCGTTCTGGGGCGACGATGCCACGAAGCGCTGCATCCCTGTCGTCGGCGACTTGGCCAAACCGATGTTGGGTGTCTCTACTGCCGACAAGACGAAGCTCAAAGCCGCGAAGATCAAACACTTCTTCCACTTAGCCGCCGTCTATGACATGAACGCGACGGCAGAGGAAAACCAGATCGTCAACGTCGAAGGCACAAAGAACGCAGTCGATTTGGCTAACGACATCAAAGCCGGACAGTTCGATCACATGAGCTCGATTGCAGTCGCTGGCAACTACGAAGGCGTGTTCCGCGAAGACATGTTCGACGAGGCGAAAGATTACCTCGATCATCCGTACATGCAAACCAAGCACGACAGCGAACAATACGTGCGCGAAAACTGCAAGATGGCGTGGCGTGCGTATCGTCCGGGCGTCGTACTCGGTGATTCGAAGACTGGCGAGATCGACAAGATCGACGGACCGTACTATTTCTTCAAACTCATTCAGCGCATGCGACAAATGCTGCCGCCGTGGATGCCGGCGCTTGGCATCGAGGGCGGTCGCATGAACATGGTGCCAGTCGATTTCGTGGTCGACGCGACCGACCACATCGCGCACGCGAAAGGTCATGACAAAAAAGCGTTCCACTTAACCGACCCCGCGCCACTGCGTATCGGCGACTCGCTCAACATTTTTGCCCGCGCAGCGCACGCGCCGCAAATGGCGATGCGCATCAATGCAGCGTTGTTCGGTTTTATCCCGCAGAGCGTGATGAAGGGCATGATGGGGCTGCCGCCGGTACGTCGCATAAAAAATGCCGTGATGAAAGATCTTGGTATTCCGGAGGACACGCTCTCGTTTATCAATTACCCCGTTCGTTTCGATTGCCGCGATACCTTGAAGGCGCTCGACGGCACGAAGATCGCGGTGCCCGATCTCGATACCTACGCGTACAAGTTGTGGGATTACTGGGAGCGCAATCTCGACCCAGATTTGTTCATTGATCGCACCTTGAAAGGTCAGATCACCGGCAAAGTGATTTTGATTACCGGCGGCACTTCAGGCATTGGGCAAGCGACGGCGCTCAAGATCGCGGCGGCGGGCACTGCGAAAGCGGTCATCGTTTGTGGTCGGGATCAAGAAAAAATTGACGAGACGTTGAAACTCGCGAAGAAGCAAGGCGTGAAAATTTCCGCGTATCCAGCCGACGTCGCCGACGAAGTGGGCTGCGCTGCGTTCTGCAAGATGCTTGAAGAGAAATACGGTGGCGTGGACATTCTTGTTAATAACGCAGGCCGATCGATCCGTCGAGCCATCGAATCGAGCTACGACCGCTTCCACGACTTCACGCGTACGATGGATGTCAACTATTTCGGCGCTTTACGCATCACGCTCGGGCTGCTAGGTGGCATGGTTGCGAAGAAAAAGGGACATGTGATCAACATCTCCTCAATCGGCGTGCTTACGAATGCGCCGCGCTTCTCCGCCTATGTTGCCTCGAAAGCGGCACTCGACGCGTTCACGCGCTGCGCGTCGTCGGAATTCAGCGATCGCGGCGTGAACTTCACAACCATCAACATGCCGCTCGTGAAAACGCCGATGATCGCGCCAACCAAGATCTACAACAACGTGCCGACGCTGGAGCCGGAAGAGGCCGCCGACATGATCATTCGCGCGATTGTCTACAAACCAGTTCGGATCGCCACCCGTCTCGGAATTGCTGGCGAAGTGTTACACGCGCTCGCGCCGCGCGTTGCGCAAATCGTTATGAACACAAGCTTCCGCATGTTTGGCGACTCTGAAGCCGCGAAGGGGAAAAAGAACGAAGTGACCGGCCCGTCGCCGGATCAATTAGCGCTCTCGAATTTGATGCGCGGTATTCACTTCTAGCGCTCAACTTCCATCGCAACGAAACGCGGGCAATTGCCCGCGTTTTCTTTTTCTCACCGCGAATCATCGCACTTCGATTTCGCCGATGCGAGCCGTCTCCTGCCCCTTGGTTAAACGCAAAGTCATCCACTCGTCTTTGGCTTGCAGCGTCCCAAATCCCGTCGTCACCCGCACCATCACCGTAGTGCCGTTCGAGACCACCTGTTGGCGATGACCGAAGAGCTGCGCTTGCACGAGGTATTTCCCAGCTTTGGGTTCGCGCAGTGCGAATTCTTCGGGACCGTAACCACCTGTGGCGTCCGGACTCATCGCTGCTCCCTGATAGCTCAAGCGATGTCCGTAGAAGGAGCGCTCTCCGTTCGGATCGGTGACCCAAAGATCGATGTCGGTGTCGTCGGTGTCCCACGCCATGACGACACGCAAGCCAAGCGGCAAATTGCGAATGAATCGTGGATCGATGCGCTTAGTGTCCACAGCTTTCGTGTCCGGCGATTTCGATTTCGCGATCAATGCATTCATTTCCGCAAGCGCGATCATGTTGACGCCCGCGAATCGCTGATGCCACTGACGCGATACCGTTTCCCAGAGCATGTCCACCGCTTTCTGGGAGTCGCCATTGTCAGCGTAAGCGAGACCGAGATCCCGCCAGCTTTGTGGTTCGTTCGGCGCGAGCGCTGCGACGCGTGCGAACACGGGTATCGCGAGCGCAAAACGTTTCGCTTCGTTAAGGCGATAGCCATAGAGCCGTAACAACTGGCGATTTTCAAGATTCATCTCGGCAAGATTCGACAAAATCCTGAGCGCCGAATCGTCCTGCTTGCGTTCGAAAAACAACGAGGCAACATCGAGATAGAACGCCGAGCTCGATGCATTCTCGGTGCGAAGATCGAGGTAAATTCGATACATGTCACGATCTTCCGCATTGCGCAGGCGACGCAGGTAGGGCGCGTCGGGCGACCATGCTTGCAATGCAATCGTGGCATCGCGCGCGTTGCCACGTTCTGGCGCGACACTCTTCGCCTGGGCGAGCCGCGCAGGTTCGTTGCGCGCGGCTGAGCGCTCCTCCGCCGACGGCGCAGCGGATGTCGATGCTCGTGCCGGTGCAACCGGCGATGGCGGAGCGGCAACAGCGCGACGCTCGACAGTGGCGTCGGCGTCGGCGCTTTGCGGTCGAGATTCGGATGGCACAACGGCACCGTTCGCACCAACTGCGACACCCGCTGCGATCTCTTTCTTGTCGGCGACCTTCATCGGCGCGTCTTTCGGAAATGAACGTTCCCACCAACGCTGGCGCTCGCTGAACTCGCGAACCATGCGCTCGATATGTGCCGATTGGGTTGCCGCTTCGTGAGCGCGTCTGCTATTGCCAAGACGCGCGACGGCTTCGCGCAAATCCGGTGGCGCCGGCACATCGTAGCGCGCGTAGTCGTCCGCGGTCTCGAGCACGATGAGCGAGCTCTTCGGTCCAACGACGCCGTGCTCGCTTGCGATACGCTGCATCGCTGTTTCGTGAATGTGCGGTTCTGCGGCAAGCGCCGCGATCTGCCACGTCGCCCAGAGCTGACCCGGCCAGCGATTCGAAACGCTTCTTTGCCCCCGCTGGGACGCGGTGTCGTCGGATATCTTCCTTGTGACGATGCGTTCGCCTTTGTCTGGGTGGCGCAGTCGAAGTGTGATCGTTGCGTAGTCAGTGCGCAGCAATCCGGCTACGCGTAGCTCGCCATCCAACACTCGAAACGAAGGCATGGCAAGTTTTTCGGCGTCCGCGCTTTCGACAGATTCAACACGCCAGCCGTCGCGCCACATCGAAGCGGCAATATCGCTTGGCTTCGCTAGGCTCGCGTCGATAAAGCGACCGCCAGTTGCCTCGGCAAGCCGGGTCAGGCGCGGCACGTCGGCTGTGATCGCAGCATTCAACACCAAAAGCGGTGCGCCGGATCGATACGCGATGTTGCGTTCACCGTCGGTCGCGAGGCCATCGCTTACGAGAATCGAAAGATCGACATCGTTCGGAAATGGTAGACGATCAAAGTTGCTCGCGCCGTCGTAGGCTTGATCGCGAATGATTGACCGTACATCGTCCCACGCACGCGTGGTACCCGGAAACGTCTTTACAAGATCGATCTTATTGCGCGCCACAAGTAACGTGATTCGCGCTGGTCTACGAAGGCTCTTGAAGAACTCGTCGAGCGCCGGGATCACCCGCTGCTGATCTTTCGCCGACGCCGACGCATCCCATACGATTGCGACATGATTTGGCTGCGCTCGACGCGTAGGTTCGTCGGAAAACGGAACCGTTGCGGTGAAGTAGCGCTGTCCATTGGTCTCGCCGAATATCACGAGCTCCCTGGTGCGCACGGCGACATCGAGGTGTACGAGCGCGTTAGTGGGGGTCGGATTCGTCCAGCGCGTGCGTTCAAACTCGAAACGCGCACCGTTCGGACCCTCCTTGAGCACCGCCTCGCGCGGGCCGTGTTGAACATTTAGCTCCGCGGATCGCGCACCGACGAAAGTCGCTGTCATGCGAATGCGTTCGAACTCGTTCGAATACACAATCGGAAAGCGCCATTGTGCGCGCCCGCCGACTAAATTGAGTTGCTCGGAAATAGTGAGCACCACGCGTCGTTCGCCGTTTGCAGGAATCGGGTAGACGCGAAGCTTGTATTGGTTTCCAGCGGTTGCTTCGAGCAGCGCAGGATCGACATTACGACGCCGAATATCTTCAAAAATCTCTTGACCGCGTGCCTTCGGGATGGCAACCGAGTCCCGCAATTGACCGTTGATGTCGAGTGCAAAACCGCTCACAACTGACCGTCGAGCAAGGGAAACTGCAATTCGCCCTCGAGCAAACGTGGGTTGGGATTGCCAATTCTGATCTCCACGCGAGAGCGCGCATCGCGTCCAACGATTTCGGTGTCGATGTCGACGCTGCGAATGACAACGGGCTGCGCACCCGCGTCGGATAGGCGGATCGTCGGCGGACGCGGAGATTGCATCGCAACCTGAGGTTGCGCCAATGCGCTCCACGCTAGCGCGTAAGCAGTGACGGTTTTGAGCAGCGTAAAAAGCAACGCCTTCGTCATAGTCAACCCCTCTTTTGCGATCATCGATGAGCACTGAAACGTATGTGCAAGCGACATGGGGTTAATGTTCTACAGCCTGAATATCAAACCGCAATTTCTAAGCGAGCGCGTTCATTTTTGTGCGTAATACCGGTATGTGCTATTTCATGAGTATGGTCTCTATTTATTGCGGCTATCGACAATATTGCTGAATCCGCGATTTGATTGTTGCTCAGAGGGAACTTTGCTCGCAGGAAGGCGAAAAATAGGACGAATTTGCTTTGAAAAGCGTTGAAAATAGTCTCTAATCCGAAGTGAACTTTTATGCCACTCGTGTCGTGAGCGAATGACGATGCGATTTAGACAAAAGTTCGTCACATGTGTGCTTTGAAACAGTCAATCGATTGAAGGAGATATGAATATGGCAGCAGCCAAAAAAGCAGCAGCGAAGAAACCCGCTGCGAAGAAACCAGCCGCGAAAAAGCCAGCCGCAAAAAAGCCGGCAGCGAAGGCGCCAGCCGCTAAGAAGCCAGCCGCAAAAAAGCCGGCCGCGAAAAAACCAGCCGCTAAGAAGCCGGCAGCGAAAAAGCCAGCCGCTAAGAAGCCCGCAGCAAAGCGCAAGCCTAACGCGGCCTTCATGAAAGCGATGACCCCGTCAGCGATACTCGCTGCGGTGATCGGCGCCAACCCAATGCCTCGCACTGAAGTGACGAAGAAAATTTGGGAATACATCAAGAAGAACAAACTGCAAGATGCCGCAAACAAGCGCATGATCAACGCCGACGCAAAATTGAAGGCAATCTTCAACAAAGCACAAGTGTCGATGTTCGAAATGACCAAACTCATCTCGAACCAGTTGAAGTAAGCGGCAAACGCTTGAAACTGAAAAGCCCGCCTAGTGCGGGCTTTTTTGTGCACGCGTCGCTTCGAGACTAAGGCTCTCTCAACCGAGAAGGTGCCGGTACAGCGCCGGTGCCGCCAGCACGAACCAAGACGCAACGAACATTGCGATCGTGGCGAACACTGCCGCACTTCCCAAATCTTTCGCGCGTCCGGCGAGTGGATGACGCTCAAGCGATACCCGATCGACCACCGCCTCAATCGCCGAGTTCAGGATCTCGACCACGAGAACCGCGACGCCGAGCGCTATAACGAACAGCGTTTCGAGCAACGGCAATCGTGCGAATGGCAAGCAGGCCAGAAGCGGTACAACGAGCAAAAGCTCTTGTCGAAACGCAGCCTCGTGCGAAAAGGCATGCGCAAAACCCTGCATCGAGTATCGCGTCGCGGCAGCAATTCGAGCTACGCCGCCCACACTTTTGAACTCGCTTTTCTCGTTCGGCCCGGTATCGCTCATCGTCACTCCTTCGCGCGATTATGCAACGTCAGGAGGCGGCAAGCGCTTTGAGTACGTGCGTGCGAACCTGTGGATCGGCGAACATCGAAACGTGCCCGATCCCTGTGAGCTCAATATTATTTGCCTCGTCCATGCGCGATGAATCTTGTGGGCTGATGATCGTGTCGTAGGTGCTGTAGATCGATGTGAACTGGATCGCGACTTTGCATTGCCCGAGCGCCGTGAGCCAGGCATTGCCTGGTCGCATCTGGCGTCCATTCGTGCCCTGCGCAAGATAGGCGTGAAAGGTCCCGTGGTGCGGCGTGCCGAGCGTGATGAGTTGCGCGACGCGACCTTCGCCAAAGCGGCGCAAATAGGCGCGCGCGATCAATCCGCCCATACTGTGCGCAATCAGCGTGACCTGGTTTTCTCCCGTACGCGCGATTGCCTCGTTAATGCGTGCAGCGAGACGATCGGCCATCACATCGATCGGCGCATAAAGCGGCTGATCGATGGTGAAGACTCGAAAGCCCTGTGCCTCGAGCGCACAGGTGAGTGGATGCCACACCGCGCCGTTGTGCAAATACCCGTGCTGCAACACAAGCGCGCGACCGGTCGCAGCGACGTAGCCGCGATCAGCCGACGACCGGAAAAACACCGGAAACGGCAGATGCAGAAGCGACTGCTTTGTGAAATGCCAGTATTCGATGAGGAAAAACTTCCACCATGCATGTCCGCCTAGGCGCTGCATGTCCGAAAGCGCGATGCCCTTGACACGCGAGATACGGTAAGCGATCGATACCAGCACGACCCGCAGCAGCAATGGACACGCGATAACGAGCAGACCACCTGCGACATCGCTCCACCAACCATTCACGACGCCGGAGCGAGCAAACCAAACCCACGCCGCCAACTCCGCAACGAGCAAGGCGAGAAAGTAAGCCCAGCCGGGCAGCGGGCACGCGCGATTTGGCGTTGGCTTCATCCTAGCGATTATGTGCGCCGCACGTCACCTGCGAGACGGGATGCGTTTCGCCACGCGAGACCGTAGATCGAAAGCTGTGGATTCGCTCCAATCGACGTTGGGAACACCGAGCCGTCGATCACGCTGACGTTTTCGATCTGATGATGGCGGCCGTAATGATTCACTACACCCTCTTTTTCGCTCGACGACATGCCGCAACCGCCCATTACGTGCGCACTCACGACGCGCGTCGAATGGGGTCGCAAATCGATGGTTTCGAGCGCAGCTTTCGTCTCGGCCCAGGTGCGAAACCCATTGACGCGCTCGTCGACCGGAAACACTTCGGTTGCACCTGCCGCGAATTGAATTTCCGCCATCGCAAGCAATGCGCGGCGCGCGCCATCGAAGAAAAACTTGTTAAGTTTGTAATCGAGTTGTGGGAACCCGTCGCTATTGAGCTTAACCTGGCCACCTTCGCTTTCGGGATGAAAGCCGTCGCGGCAGAGCGCGATCGTGACCTGCGCATTTGGCAAGCTCGTGATGCGATTGCGATGATGCTCGCTCATGCCGTTCACACTAATCGCGTAGAGAACCGGGTGAACGGGCGGCACTTCGAGCTTGAAGCCCATTGCGCCGTCGATCGGTTGTGTGTTCAAGAAATGATCGCTATATGTCGTTTGCGGCGCACCCGACCAAGCTTCCACTTTGTTCGGCATTTGCGCACCGGAGACGAGAGAGGGATGCAGAAACGTGCGTTTGCCGAGTCGATTGTGCGGATCGGGCGCATTCGATCGCATCAAAAGCGCAGGCGAATTGATCGCACCACCTGCGACAACGAAGTGTTTTGCTTTCACCGTGACTTTGGTCGTACCGACGTTGTAACCTGTGCCGAGCATCGCAATGCATTCGATTGATTCGACGCGGTTTTTCGCGAGAACAAGACGCTCCGCACGTGCACGCGAAACGAGAATCGCGCCACGATTCATCGCTGCGGGAATGGCTGTGACCAACATCGATTGCTTTGCGTTGAGCGGGCAGCCCATGCCGCAATAGCCCAAATTCGCGCAGCCTTTGACGTTGCGTCGAATGCGCTCGATTTTGATGCCGAGCTTCTGTCCGCCGCGTTCGAGAATGGCGTTATTTTCGTTCGGCGGAATCTGCCAGTCAGTGATATTGGTGAGTTTTTCGGCGCGCTCGAACCAGCCTTGCATGTGCTCGTCGGTGAGGTCGGTGAGACCGAATCGTTCGCGCCAATATTTGAGCGTGACCGACGGTGTTCGAAAGCTCGTGGTCCAGTTCACCGTCGTCGAGCCGCCGACTGTACGACCCTGCAGGATGTTGATTGCTTTGTCGCTCGTTTTACGCGACGCGCTTTCTTGATAGAGCGTCGGATAGGCCTCTGATTCAAGCATGCGAAAGTCGCTCGATGTGCGCAACATGCCCTCTTCGATCATCACGACTTTTAGGCCTGTGTCCGAGAGCACATCGGCGGCAATCGCACCGCCTGCACCGGTGCCGACGATACAGACATCGGCTTCGAGCACCGCGTCTTTGCCAAGCTGTGACGCATCGATATGCATCCAGCCTTTGTTTATGCCGTCGCGGATTGGATCAGGTTTCATCGTTCACTTACAACGGAAGTTCGCGTGCGCTACGCGATTTGGGGCGGACCGGGGTAGCCGGTAAGTTTCCAGGTTTTCGGGTCGGCGTAGAAGCTGCCGTACACCAGGTCGTGCAGTGCGAAATACGCTTGCTGTTTAAGACCGATGGTACTGTCGCGGAGATCGTAGAGAAACTGCGCAACTTTCGAGGTGTCTGCGTCGACCCAATCTCCGCCGTAGCCCAACAAGGCTCTCGCGGGCTTGATTGATAGCAGCGCAAACAGGTCACTGACTTCTTTACGTGTGAGCGGCGGCAGGTTATCGATCAGCGCTGCAATTGCGGTTTTCGTTCTCGCAATTTCTGCGGCACGTTCGGGTGCGTCGGGCGGCAGCGCCGAACCCAGCAGCGCGGTCGCAATCACACGCAACAAGTTTGAATGCTCCGCGACAAGCGCCGCACCTTTCACCGTTTTCCCATCGCCCATCATCTTTGGCGCGATAGCCACGAAGCCCGCCGCTACCGTACCAGCGGCGCCGACAAAGATGAATTTTCTGCGCGAACAGAATGAAGCCATTGACCGCCTCCTTTTGCGAGCGATTGTAGGCAGAGTGTATAGAGCGAATTGCCTACTTCGTCTGCGGGTTGCCGCGAGCGGCGCACGATCCGACATCACGTTCTACGAAAGCAGGTTGGGCCAATTTCCGCGACAAACACCGCGTTCGTGGAGTGATCGTTGGATACTGGGTTGCGTTAGGTTTTATGCTTGCGCCTTAACAATCACCATGAATTACGAAACGCAACTCCGCAAGCATCTAAACGCCGCGCGACAGGCGCGAGCGCGCGCACTCGGCGATCCGTTGCTTGCCGCCGACCGTCTTGCGGTACGCACCTACCAGCAAATGCGAATGGCGAGCACGCACGCTGCACTACTCCGGTCGGATCGCTACGCGCCCGCCGCGCGCTTCTTCCTAACCGAGCTCTACACCACTGCCGACCTCACAAAGCGCGATGCCGACATCGAGCGAGTGATTCGCGTGCTCGTCAAATTCCTGCCGGACAAGGCGCTTGCAACGCTCGCAGCCGGGCTAGAAATCGATGCACTGTCTGAGATGCTCGACGGTTCGCTTGCCGTGTTGGCGAGACGCTTCCAAAACGACAAACGTCCGCTGCGTTTGACGAAAGACGAGTACGCCCGGGCATACATTGCAGTCGGTCAGTTCGAGCTGCGCGAGGAACAGCTCCGATTAACCGAGCGCATCGGCTTCGCGCTTGATCGACTTTCGCGAATGCCGCTGCTGCTTTCGTTGCTTAAGCTCATGCGCGGTCCCGCGAACGCGGCTGGTGTCGGCGATCTACACAATTTCCTGGAGAGCGGCTATGCGGCGTTCTCACACATGAAGGGCGGCAAAGAGTTTGTCGCGGGCGTGGTTGATCGCGAGCGAGAAGCCCACCAAACGCTCGTAGCTGCAAGTTGCAACGGTTCCGCAGCAGCGCGTGCCGCCGCGACCTAGCTCGTCCTAAACGCGCGCCCGGTTAAGCCATCCGCACCGGCTTCCTCACGCGACCACGCGTCGGGCGGACATTGCCTGGGCATTTCGTTGGTGTACGTAGTGATTCCGAGTCCGCCGCACTACTTTTTTGGGTGAGGATTACCGGCAAACATCAGAAATTTTGCATTTTGCCCAAGAAAATATGATGATTTTGAGAACAAATTAGCATGTGGATTTATTAATAAAAATTCTTAAGCGTCAGTTTAATAAGGGCATACAAAGACATTTATGTATGTTCAACTGTATGAACTGATTCTCGCGACGGCAATCTGGCGCCGAATGCGCAAAACGCGAAGCTGCGTCAGCGCGTCCATCGACACGCAGCGAAGCACGCGCGTCGATATCTACAGCCGGTTACATTTGAGCCCTTTGTTTCAGCCAGCCACGCTTGTTTACCTCCCCAATGCAATCCGCCCGTTCCACTCGTCTGATTGCGTTGGTCGTCATGCTGGCTTTTTTTGTCTCTGGTGCCTCCGCTCTGGCCTACCAGATTAGCTGGCAGCGCCTGCTATTTGCTGTGATCGGTGTTGATATCGAGTCGGTCACGCTCATCGTCTCCGCGTTCATGCTGGGGCTCGGGCTCGGCGCTGCGGCGGGCGGCTATCTGGCAGATCGCTACGCATCGGCACTGTTGCCTGCGTTCGCTGCGATCGAGGCATCGATCGGGGTCTTTGGCTTGCTCAGCCCGTGGGCAATCGAGGTGTTGGGCACCTATTTGTCCGCTGCGCCACGCCTTGTGTCGGTCGCGGGACTCTTTCTGGTTTTTCTAGTACCGACCTTTTGTATGGGCGCGACGCTGCCCATCCTCGTACGCTGGTTGCAACTGCGTTTGAACAACATCGGTGCAAGCGTCGGTCAACTCTACTTCGTCAATACCCTAGGTGCGGCGGCGGGTGTCGTTGGCGTCGGTTTTTGGTTATTGACGCTGTTCGACCTGCGGCAAATCGTCTGGCTCGCGGCGCTTGGCAATCTGTCAATCGCATTGATCGTTGCGCTCACGCTAAGGACCGCCCGTTGAACTCGCACTCCCCGACCGTATTCGTGCGAACCGCGCGCGCGGCGATGGCCCTTTCGTTTGCGATGGGTTTCTTGAGCTTAAGTCAGGAAATCCTCTGGGTTCGATTGTTTGGTTTCGCCAATTTGAGTACACCCAAGGCGTTCGCATTCGTGCTCGCAATCTACTTGTTCGGCATCGCGCTTGGAGCGTGGTTGGGCCGCCAGTATTGCCTGCGCTCGACGAACCTCGCGCGGGCTGCGGGCTCGATCCTCGCGGTCGTGGCGCTGTTGGACTTTATCGCGCCTTACGCCTACGTGCGTTTCCACGGCACGGACTTCTCGCATCTGGCCGCTGCAGTTGCGATATTTATCACCGCAGCCGGAAAAAGCGTGCTCTTCCCGATCGCGCACCACCTAGGCACGCAGGCAGTCGGTGCGCAAGTGGGTAGATCGTTTTCGAAGATCTACGCCAGCAATGTACTCGGCGCGACGCTCGGACCGCTGGTTACAGGATACGTGTTACTGGAATACCTCAACATCGGCCATGCGTTCAACCTGATTGCCGCGTGTACCGCGATCGTTGCACTCTGGTGGTTGCTGCTGTTTGGCAACACGCTGAGATTGGTCGGTGCATTGGTGGCAACGGCGCTTGGCGCAATCCTTAGCTTCGGTGAAGGGGATCCCATTTCGCGGGTCGCATTTGCGGGCGATCGCGCCAAAACAATCGTTCAGAACCGTGCGGGCATCGTTCACATCCTGCCGGACGAAAAAGATGGCGACGTCGTCTTCGGCGGCAATGTGTACGACGGCCGTATCAATCTCGATGTCTATCGCAACTCAAATCTGATTCATCGCACGCTTGCGCTCTCGGTGCTCG